>VBLP01000249.1:23230-23507 GCA_005887925.1 Deltaproteobacteria bacterium
CACGCCGCCGGGCGCTGCGGTGTTTGTCGGCGGAGAACCCACCGGACTCAAAACCCCGACCACATTGACGGGAATCACCAAGAGGCAGCTCACCATTCGCCTCGAGCTCGCGGGTCACGCGCCGGCGGGTGCGACCGTCGATGTTCCGGCGGGTGGAACAGCGCAGACCAAGCTCACGCTCGCGGCGCTCCAGGGCCGACTCGTGATCTCCGACCTGCCCGCCAGTGCGAGCGTGGTCGTCGATAGCCAGGAATACGAGGCCGGCGAGCTCATCCCG
>VBLP01000034.1:0-6602 GCA_005887925.1 Deltaproteobacteria bacterium
CGGATTGCACGTCTTGTTCGTGAAGTTCCCCGTGAAGAACCGCACGCACACCGAGCTGTCCGGGCACGTCGAGTAGTCGCAGCCGAGGATCGTGCAGTAGCCGTTGGGCGACCCCGGGTCCGGATCGCACAGCCGACCGCCGTTCGGATCGCAGTCCGAGGACAGGCTGCACGCGTCGCCGATCTCCTTGCCGCACGCCCCAACGACCACGGCGACGGCGACCAGCGCGAGCGAGATGACACGGTAGGCCATGAGCGCGCGCATCCTAGCGGCGGTTGTGACCCGCGGCAACCCGGGCGGGTTGCCTGGGGCGGCTCGGCCGGATTCCCGTGCAGTTGCGCAGGGAACCGAGGAATTCCTCCATGCCTTCGTTCGCGGCCCCGACGGCCATCGCCTCGAGGCCGTGCTGCACGAGCCGGTCACGCGCGGAGGCGGGGCGCGGCCCAGGCCCAGTAGCGGGCGATGCCGGCGTCGGGGCGCGTGGTGGGCTCGTAGCCGAGCAGGTGGCGGGCGCGATCGATGCTGGCGTAGGTGACCGGGACGTCGCCGGGCTGGCTGGGCTGGCGGTCGATCACGGCGGGCTTGCCGACGGTGCGCTCGATCAGCTCGACCAGCTCGGCGAGCGAGATGGTGTGCGTGCCGCCGAGGTTGACGATCTCGTAGCTGCCGGGGGTGACGGCGGCGATCGCGGCGACGACGCCGCTGACGATGTCGTCGATGAAGGTGTAGTCGCGGCGGCTCGAGCCGTCGCCGAACAGGGTGAGCGGCTCGCCGCGGGCGATCGCCCGGGTGAACCTGGCGATCGCCATGTCTGGCCGCTGGCGCGGGCCGTAGACGGTGAAGAACCGCAGCGCGTAGACGCCGAGGCCGAACAGGTCGCGATAGGTCGACAGCTGCAGCTCGTTCATCCGCTTGGTGGCGGCGTACGGCGACGCCGGGTGAAGGCAGGGGTCGTCCTCGCGGAACGCCGCGACCTGGCGGGTGTCGCCGGGCACGATGCCGTAGACCGAGCTCGACGAGGCGAACACGAGGCGGTGCAGGCCCGCGGCGCGCATGCGCTCGACGATGACGCCGGTGCCCTCGATGTTGGTGCGCAGGTAGCGCAACGGCTCGGCGAGCGAGGGCCGCACCCCGGCGAGCGCGGCGAGGTGGCAGACCACGTCGACGGTGTCGTCGAGCACGCCGGCGATCGCGGCGCGATCGCAGATGTCGGCCTCGACCAGGCGCACGCCGGGGAGCCGGGCGAGCTCGGCGGCGGTGGCGCGCTTGATGTCGGCGGGATAGAGATAGCCGTCGAACGCGTCGACCCCGGTGACGCGGTGGCCGGCCGCGATCAGGCGCTCGCAGGTGTGCGATCCGATGAAGCCGGCGGCCCCGGTGACGACGACGTGCATACCCGACTGTCGCGTGGCCATCGCCGAGCCGGAAGTCGCCGGCGGCGGTGAACCTCGGCGCGGCGGCCGGTCACTGACTGGCCGATGCATGCGACCGAGCCAGGCCCCCGCGCGCGCCCCGCGCGGCTGCGGATCCTGTACGTGTCGCTGTCGTACGTGCCGTCGCGGCGCGCGTCGAGCATGCAGGTGATGAACATGTGCGCAGCGCTCGCGGCGCGCGGCCACGAGGTCAGCGCGGCGGCGGGGTGGTGTACGCGGCGAGCATGGCGGGCCGGCTGGTGGCCGCGCGCGGCCGGGTCGATCTGGTGTACAGCCGCGACCTCGCCGGGACGGCGATCGCGGCGGCCCTCGGCCTGCCGTTCGTGTTCGAGCTGCACGGCGTCCCGGCCGGCGGCTGGCAGCGCGTGCTGCGCCGGTTCGCCGCGGCGCCGGCGTGCCGCGGGCTGGTCGCGATCTCGGAGGCGCTGCGTCGCGACCTCGACGCGGCGGGGCTGCTGCGCGTGCCGGTCGTCGTCGCACACGACGCGTGCGATGCGGCACTCGGCCGGCCGCCGCGCGGCGAGCTCGGGGCGCCGCCGCGGATCGGCTACGTCGGCAACCTGTACCGCGGCCGCGGCGTCGAGCTGGTGCTCGCGCTGGCCGGCCGCATGCCGCGCTGCCGGTTCGAGCTGGTCGGCGGCAGCGAGGCCGACCTGGCGCGGATCCGCGGCGACGGCGTTCCGGCCAACGTCGTCCTGCACGGCTTCGTGCCGCCGGCGCGGCTCGCCGAGTTCTACGCCGGGTTCGACGTGCTGCTGCTGCCGCATCCCAGGAGCGGCGTGCGCGGTGCGACCGGCGGCGCCGACATCAGCCGGTGGACATCGCCGATGAAGATGTTCGAGTACATGGCGTCCGGCGCGCCGATCGTCGCGAGCGACCTGCCGGTGCTCGGCGAGGTGCTCGGCGACGGCGTCAACGCGCTGATCGCGCCGGCGGGCGACGCGGCCGCGTGGCAGCAGGCGATCGAGCGGCTGCTCGGCGACGCCGCGCTGCGGGTCCGGCTCGCGACCCGCGCCCAGGCCGACCTGCGCCGCGACCACACCTGGGCCGCGCGCGCCGAGCGCGTGCTGCGCGGCCTCGGCCTCGAGCCGTAGGGCGCCGCGATCGGAGCACCGGCCGCCGGGCTTGCCGGCGCGTCGTCGCCGCGCGACAACCGCAGCATGCGAGCCGTGATCCAGCGAGTCAGTCGCGCGCGCGTGACGGTCGGGGAGCGCGAGACCGGCGCGATCGGACCGGGGCTCCTGGTGCTGCTCGGCGCCGGCCAGGGCGACACCGCGGCCGACCTCCAGTACATCGTCGACAAGGTCGCCAACCTGCGGATCTTTGCCGACGACGCCGGCAAGATGAACCGGAGCGTCCTCGACGTCGCCGGCGGCGTGCTGGTCGTGTCGCAGTTCACACTCCATGGCGATGCCCGGCAGGGCCGGCGGCCGGGCTTCACCGGCGCACTCGAGCCGGTGGCGGCGCGCGCCCTCTATGAACAGTCGCTGGACGCGCTTCGCCGGGCGGGTGTCGCGCAGGTCCAAGCCGGTGAATTCGCCGCTGATATGGCAGTCGAGCTGGTCAACGACGGCCCGGTGACGATCCTGCTCGATTCGCGACGGGGCTTCTAGTGCTCGGATGGCCGGGGCGCTACGGTTGCAGTGGCGCCCCCGCGCATCACACGATGAAGGTCAGGTTCTGGGGAGTCCGTGGTTCGATCCCCGTACCCGGGCGCACCACCAGCCGGTACGGAGGCAACACATCGTGCGTCGAGATCCGGCCGCGCGGCGCGCCGCCGATCATCATCGACGCGGGCACCGGCCTGCGCCGCCTCGGCAAGGCGCTGATGGAGGAGGCGTTCGGCGACGGCCGCGGCGAGGCGTCGATCCTGATCAGCCACACCCACTGGGACCACGTGCAGGGCCTGCCGTTCTTCTCGCCGCTGTACCGCGCCGGCAACCGGATCCGGATCTTCGCGCGCCACCGCGACACCCACCTCGAGGCGGTGTTCTCGCAGCAGCACGGCGCGCCGTACTTCCCGGTGCCGCTGTCGGCGATGGAGGCCGAGATGTCGTTCCACGCGCTGACCGAGGGCGCGCGGTTCGCGCTCGGCGGCGCGACGATCGCCTCGACGCGGCTCAACCATCCGTGGACCGCACTGGCGTACCGCGTCGACGTCGATCGCGCCGCGGTCGTGTACTGCTCGGACACCGCGCCGTTCACAGACCTCTTGCTCGGCCGTGAGTTCATGGTGTGCGCACCATCGCTCGATCGGCCGCTGCCGCCCGACGTCGTCGCCGAGCTCGCCCGGATGCGCGCCTCGGTCGTCGCGCTCGCCGCCGGCGCCGACCTGCTGATCTACGACACCCAGTTCACCCGGGAGGAGTACCGGCTGCGGCCGCACTGGGGCCACTCGCACCCCGACGACGCGCTCGCGATCGCGCGCGACGCCGGCGTCCGGCGGCTGTGCCTGTTCCACCACGCGCCGATGCGCAGCGACGACGACAACGACGCGATCCTCGCCAGGTACCGCGGCATCGCCGCCGCGGCGGGCGACCGCTTCGAGGTGCTGAGCGCCTACGAGGGCCTCGAGCTGGCGCTGGGGGACGCGTGAAGATCCGGTTCTGGGGTGTGCGCGGCTCGATCCCGGCGCCCGGACCCGAGACGATCCGCTACGGCGGGAACACGTCGTGCGTGTCGGTGCACACCCGGTCCGGCGGCCTGGTGATCATCGACATGGGCACCGGGCTCATGCACCTGGGCGACGAGCTGCTCGCCGGGCCGTTCGGCGCGGGCGCCGGCTCGGCGACGATCCTCCTGTCGCACGCCCACTGGGACCACATCCAGGGCCTGGGGTTCTTCGGCCCCGTGTTCGTCCCCGGCAACTCGTTCGCCGTGTGGGGGCCGGGTGGCTCGTCCGAGGTGCTCGAAGAGATCCTCGAGGGCCAGATGGATCCCAACTTCTCGCCGCTCCAGACCCTCAAGAACTTCTCGGCCAGGTTCGACGTCCAGGCGATGAGGCTCGGCGTGCCGCTCACCGCCGAGGGCCTGACGATCACCGCGCGCGAGCATCCGCATGGCGCGACGACCGCGCTCGCGTTCCGGATCACGGAGCGCGGCGAGCCCGGCGAGCCCGGCGAGGCCAGCCGCACGTTCGTCTACGCCTCCGACGTCGGCCAGCCCACCGCCGGCGGACCGGACCCCGACGCCGTCGCGTTCTACCGCGGCGCCGACGTGCTGCTGCACGACGCGACCTACCTGCCGGCCGACCAGGCGACCCGGCGCAACCGCGGGTTCTCGTCGTACGAGGACGCCGCCGCCGCCGCCGTCGCGGCCGGCGTCGGCCGGCTCGTCACGTTCCACTACGACCAGGACTACAGCGACGACGACGTCGACGAGCTGGTCGCCGGCTGCCGGCGCGCGCTCGATGGCCGCGGCGGCGCCGCGATCGGCCTGGTGCCCGCGCGCGAGGGCGACGAGCTCGAGATCTGATCGAGCGAGTGCCTCGGCGCCACCCGATGCTTCTGCCGCGGTAGCGACGCCTCCGAGATTCTCGTGACTACCACTCGTGTCGAACCGGGATTGCCATGTTCGTCACGGCGAGTGCCTCCGAGATTCTCGCGACTACCGCTCGCGTCGAACCGGGATTGCCACGTTCCGCCACAGTGACTCAGCTGGGTGTGTCATGTCCGGATACAGTGACCCGGGCGAGGTGATCTCTCGACGGTGGTGCGACTCCATGCGTGCTCCGAGAATCTGCCACGCTCCGTGACAGCGACCGCGCAGATGCACAATCCCGCTTCCGGTCATACTGCAATCTGTTAGTGTGGCTCGAAATGGCGAGACGGGTTGTTGGCGGGCGCTGGATGCTGGCTGCGAGCGGCATCGCGCTCTTCATCGCTACCGGGAATGGCCGCGCGCATGCGCAAAACGCCGAGGCAGAGAGCCTGTTCGCCGAGGGCAACAAGCTCATGGCCGAGGGCAAGCTGGCGGACGCGTGCGATGCCTTCGAGGCGTCCAACCGCGCCGAGCCGCGCGCCGGCACGCTGATCCGGCTCGGCGAGTGCCGCGAGCAGAACCAGCAGTACGCGTCGGCGTGGTCCGCGTACAAGGACGCGCTCAACCGCGTCAAGGATCCGCGCAAGCGGCAGTTTGCGACGGGCAAGGCGGCGGCGCTCGCCGCGCGGCTGTCGTACCTGACGATCTCGGTGCCCGACGACAGCCGCGTCGACGGCCTGACGCTCACGCGCAACGGCAAGCCGCTCGATCCGACGCTGTGGAACCGCGCGCTGCCGGTCAGTGGCAGACCACCGCGCGCGTGCCCGGCGAAGGCGGGAAGATCAGCGTCGAGGTCCCGAAGTTCAAGGAGATCGCCGCGCTGCTGCCGGCGCCGACGCCGACCCCGCCGCCGCCGGCCCCGGTCGAGCCGGCCCCGCCGCCGAGCGCGCCCGTGGAGACCGTCGAGACCGGATGGAGCGCGCGGCGCAAGATCGCGCTCGGTGCCGCCGCCACCAGCGTGCTCGCGCTCGCCGCCGGCACCGCGCTTGGCCTGTCGGCCCGGAGCAAGCAGAGCGACGCTCATGCGCTGTGCCCCGATCCGCAGGCCGGATGCGACGGCGCCGATCGCGCCAGCGACCTGGTGCGGTCCGGACACAACCTGGCGATCAGCGCCGATGTCGCCTTCGGCGTCGCGGGCGTCACCGCGATCGCCGCCGGCGTGCTGTGGTTCACCGGCGGCCAGGACGCGCGCCGCCGCGTCGCCGTCGTGCCGGTCGGCGCGCCGGGGCTGTTCGCGATCGCCGCGCGGGGGAGCTTCTGATGCGCGCGGCGGCGATCTGGCTCGGCCTGCTCGCGGCGTGCAACGTACCGCTCGAGACCTTCCATCGCCCCGACGGCGGCGGCGGTGGCGACGCTGGTGGCTCGAGCGACGGTCCGACGACCGACGCGCCGCCGCGCATGATCGCCCAGCAGACGTACGTCAAGGCCTCCAACACCAACCCGGTCGACGGCTTCGGCTATCCCGTCGCGGTGTCGGCGGACGGTTCGACGATGGCCGTCGCCGCGGCCGGCGAGGACAGCAGTGCGATCGGTATCAACGGCGACCAGACCAACCGGAACGCCAGCGGCGCCGGCGCGGTCTACGTGTTCATCCGCATCGACCCGACCTGGACCCAGCAGGCGTACATC
>VBLP01000034.1:6616-12537 GCA_005887925.1 Deltaproteobacteria bacterium
AACTTCGGCATCAGCCTCGCGCTGTCGGCCGACGGCTCGACCCTGGCGGTGGGCGCGAACGGCGAGGACAGCGCGGCCACCGGCGTCGGCGGCAACCCGGCCGACAACACCGCGTTCCTGTCCGGGGCGGTGTACGTGTTCGCGCGCAGCGGCACGACCTGGAGCCAGCAGGCCTATCTCAAGGCCTCCAACACCGAGACCCGCGACCAGTTCGGCAGCTACCTCGCGCTGTCGGGCGACGGCGCCACCCTCGCGGTCGACGCGATCGGCGAGGACAGCGCGGCCACCGGCGCCGGCGGCGATCAGACCAGCAACGGCGCGACCGATTCCGGCGCCGTCTACGTGTTCACGCGCATCGGCACGACCTGTAGCCAGCAGGCCTACCTCAAGGCCTCCAATGCCGAGGCCAACGACTTCCTCGGCCAGGTCGCGCTGTCCGGCGATGGCGCGACGCTCGCGGTCGGCGCCGTCGGCGAGGCCAGCGCCGCGACCGGCATCGACGGCAACCAGGCCGACAACTCGCTGCACCAGGCCGGCGCGGTCTACGTGTTCGCACGCAGCGGCACCGCGTGGAACCAGCAGGCGTACGTCAAGCCGTCCACCACCGTCGCCGACGCGCAGTTCGGCTTCCCGGTCGCGCTGTCGAGCGACGGCTCGACGCTCGCGGCGGGCGCCGCCGGCACTGGCCCCGGCGCCGTCCATGTGTTCACGCGCAGCGGCACGACCTGGAGCGAGCACAGCCACGTCCTGGCATCCAACGCTGCGCCCGGCGACAAGTTCGGCTACGCCGTCGCGATATCGGGCGATGGCCAGACGCTCGTCGTCGGCGCGCCCAACGAGGCCAGCGCCGCGACCGGCATCGACGGCAACCAGACCGACAACTCCGCGCTCGATGCCGGCGCTGTCTACGTGTTCATGCGCGCCGGTGCGGGCTGGAACCAGCTCGCCTACGTCAAGGCGTCCAACGCCGAGGCGGCCGACTTCCTCGGCGACAGCGTGTCGGTGTCGCGCGACGGCTCGATCATCGCGATCGGCGCCCCCGGCGAGGACAGCGCGGCGACCGGCGTCGGCGGCAACGAGGCGAGCAACGCCGACGTGAACTCCGGCGCGGTCTACGTGTTCCACGCGTTCTAGCGATCGCCGCCGAACGCGCGGCTGTGCACGCCCAGGTAGAGGCCGCCGGCCCAGGCGCCGCCGCCGGCGAGCTCGACCCCGATGCCGCCGCCACCGGCCGCGCCGTGCACGCCGACCACGCCGAGGCCGCTGACCACGAAGCCTCGCTTGTGCTGCACATCGGGCGCGCCGAAGGCGCCGCTCGACATCATCTCCGCCGTCGCCGGTGCGGTCTGGGTCAGCCCCGCGCCGCCACAGATTCCTGCGGGTCAGCGATGCGCCGTCTCCGCGTCGCCACGGATTCCTGCGTCAGTGCTCCGTGCGCTTTCGCAGGATGAAGCTGACCCGCCGGTTGACCGCCCACGCCGCCTCGCTGTGCCGGAGGTCGACCGGCTGGCGCTTGCCGTAGCCATGCGACGTCAGCCGGCTGGCCGCGATCCCGTGCTCGATCAGGTACGCCATCACCGAGGCCGCGCGGCGCTCCGACAGGTCGAGGTTGTAGGCGTCGCTGCCGCGCTCGTCGGTGTGGCCCTGGACCTCGATCATCGCGTAGTCCGGGTTGGCCGTCATCGCCGCGACCACCGCGTCGAGGATGTAGTAGCTGTCCGGCTTGATCACCGCCGAGTCGTACTCGAAGTTGATCGGCTGCAGCGGCACGAAGCCCTCGTCGGTGATCGCGATGCCGTGGCGATCCGGGCAGCCGTCCGCGTCCTCGAAGCCGTTGTAGGTCTCGGGCTCGTTGGGGCACCTGTCGTCCTTGTCCGGGATGCGGTCGTGGTCGTTGTCCGGGTCGGGGCAGCCGTCGGCGTCCTCGAAGCCATCCTTGTCCTCGGGGTCGTTGGGGCACAGGTCGTCGACGTCGAGGATGCCGTCGTGGTCGTTGTCGACGTCCGGGCAGCCGTCGGCGTCCTCGAAGCCGTCGAAGTCCTCCGGCTCGTCGGGGCACTTGTCGACGTTGTCGGGGATGTGGTCGCCGTCGCGGTCGTTGGCCCCACCCTCCGGACAGCCGTCGTTCGTCGCGGGGCCGGGGATGTCGGGGCACTTGTCGTCGACATCGGGGATGCTGTCGCGGTCGTTGTCCGGGTCGGGGCAGCCATCCGCGTCCTGGAAGCCGTCGAAGTCCTCGGGCGCGTCCGGGCAGCGGTCCAGGTCGTCCTTGATGCCGTCGCCGTCGCGGTCGCCGACGTTGGGCTCGAACACGATGCCGATGAACGCGCGCATGTCCGGGTTGGCGCCCTGGTCGGCGAGCAGGCCGCGGCCGAGGCCGAGCGTCAGGAACGAGTTGCGCGCCAGGTACAGCTTGACCCCGCCGAGCACCTCGAGCGGCTGGTACGACTGGTGCGCGCCGAGCGGGACGGCGCCGAACACCTCCCCGACGACATCGAACCGCTGCGGCGCCAGCGCGTACGCCACGCCCACGCCGAACGGCAGCTCGCTCCCCACCGTGATCGACCGGCCGGTCACCGGCGCCATCAGCGGCCCAGGGTCGCTGTTGGTGAACGTCGTCGTCTTGCGCAGCCGGATCCCGCCGTTGAACGACAGCCGCAGCCGCCGCTCGCGGCCGAGCTCCTTGTCGACCACGCCGACCAGCTGCGGCACCCACTGGGTCTCGCCGAGGAAGCGATTCTTCGGATCGATCGTCGGCAGGTACAGGCTGCCGATCACGCCGATCCCGATGTGCGGCCCACGGCTGGTGCTCGCCAGGCGCGCCTTGAGGTGCAGCCCCACGTTGCCCAGGCCCTGGCCGTCGACGCCGAACGTCTTGCCGGAGTTGGGCGTGCCTGGATCGGCCAGGATCCCCGGGCCGCGGCTGCCGCTCATGATCCGCAGCGGCAGCGACGCGCCGAGCTCCAGCTCCGCCGGCCCCGCGTGCAGCCCCACCGCCGCGATCAAGGTCGCCGTGATCATGTCGTCGATCGAGTACGACTTGCCATCCGCGTCGAGCTGCAGCAGGTGATGGCCCCAGTCCAGCGAGCCGAGCCCGAACGACAGCTCGCGGTCGCCGAGCACCTGCGACGCATTCACGGTCAGGTAGCCGCGCGAATCGATCGCCGGCCGGAACGGATCGAGCGTGACATTCCCGGCCGGCTGCGCCGCCGCGGGCGCCGCGAGCGCCCCGAGCACGACGGGCGCCCCGAGCGCCCCGAGCACAACGATGGACAAACTCTGGCCCCTTGCCAGGCGTGGCATGACGGTCCTTCGCCGAATCCGGGAAGGTCGCCGCCGGAATCAGCACGGACACTGTGCGCGACCCTTGCCTGCCGGTTACATCGCCTCCACGCCTGTCCGATCCAGCGGCGGATCCATCACGCTCGGTGCTTCCTCGGACGCTGCTCGTGACCATCAGCCGCCACCCGGATTGCAGCGAACGTCGCTGCCGCCTTGCCGCCGCAAAATTGCCTCTCTTCCGGGCGCTTCGCCTCGTCGCACTTCTCCGATCACACGGGTCGGTGCATCACCCGTCATGCAGATCGCACCGATTTCTCGCCGCTCATTTGCCGGCGCAAAATTGCCCGTCTTCCGGGCGCTTCAGGCGCCCGCCGGATAGGATGCGCGGCCGCATGCCGCGCGCCTGGCTCGTGATCGCCGCCATCTGTCTCGTCACCGCCACCGCGCGCGCTCAGATCGTCAACGTGCAAGGCGCACTCGCAAAACCGCCCGCCCAGGACGGCGTGACCGGCCAGGTCGAGCTCAAGCTCAACTGGCGCGAGGGCAACAACCCTCTCTTCGACATCGGCGGCGCCGGCAGCATCGTCGTTCGTCGCGGCCGCCTGCTCGGCCTCGCCCTCGCGCGCGGAGAATACGGCACCAGCCGCGGCCTCACCCTCACCCGCAAGTCCTTCGAGCACGTCCGGCTCCGCGCCGAGCTCGACTGCCGCTGGCGCTGGGAGGCCTTCGCGCAGCACGAGTACGACCAGTTCCGCCGCCTCAGCCTGCGCGCCCTCGTCGGCACCGGCCCCGCCCTCCAGCTCCTCGACGATCCCACCGTCGCCCTGCTCGCCGGCGCCGCCTACCTCTACGAGTACGAGCAGCTCGACACCCGGCGCGGCACCCTCGACGCCGGCCTCCGCCGCAACGCCCATCGCGCCTCGCTCTACCTCACCGGCCACGAGGACGTCGGCGCCGGCGTCGCGATCGTCGAGACCATCTACGCCCAGCCCCGCCTCGACCAGCCCGGCGACTTCCGCCTCCTCGGCGAGCTCGCCGCCCAGAGCAAGCTGTCCGCGCGGCTCGCGCTCAAGAACAGCTTCCTCGTCGCCTACAACCGCACCCCGCCCGACGGCGTCAAGCGCCACGACACCGCCCTCGAGATCAGCCTCCTCGCCACGTTCTAGCCCGGGTCGGCATGACCATCTGCCATCATGGGCTCACTGCGACCTGCCGCGATTTGCTGCGCCAACGATGGTGCGAGGTGGCGCGAGGTGCGTTACTCGACGATCTCGGCATCATGGCTTGCGCCGCGCACTCGTGAATCCGGAATATATTGAGCAACGTATGGTGGAGCGAGTTCGCGGGTGAACCACCGGCCAGAGATCGAGCATCGGCGGTGAGCAAACAATGGCGAACATGAAATGAGATTGAATGTTGGCAGAAGAACTAGATGACCTGATCAAACGAAAGATCGAGATATCTCTGGGGACCGGAGCAGAGAAACTGGACCTCGCCGGGCTGAACTTGTCCGCGGTACCGAATAACGTTCGTGATTTGCCGCGACTTCGTATACTGAATCTCGCTAATAACAATTTGAGTGAGATCCCGGAATGGATCGCCGAGCTCACCGCCCTCGAATACCTCTACTTGGTGTCAAATCCGCTGCGCGGGCTACCACCGTCCATCGCCAAGCTGGCGGCGCTCAAGGCGCTCACCCTCGACGGCAGCTCGGCAGATGTCGCTATTGACGCGATCGGCCAATTACACAATCTACAAACGCTGGCGCTTTCTAATCTGGGTTTGCGTAGCGTTCCGAACTGGATGCGTGCGCTGAAGAAACTGCGAATCTTAAGACTTCATGGAAATCCGCTCGAAAAGCTTCCACACTGGATAGGTGAGCTCACAGAGCTCACCTATCTAAGCCTCGCATACACCGAGCTGCGCGCGGTCCCGACCTCGCTGCGAAACCTGCGCAAGCTCGAGCGGCTCGAGCTCAAGGGTAATCTGAACCTCGGTCTCCTACCCGAGATCCTCAATCGCGGACCGACTCATATCCTGGACTACTACTTCCGGACAACTGACCCGGCGGCACGACAACCACTGAACGAGTTCAAGCTTGTCCTCGTGGGACGTGGCGGTGTCGGCAAGACGACACTGGTACACAAGCTCATTACCGATCAGTTCGAGACGTTTCGTCGTACGGCCGGCGTCCAGATCACCAAGTGGCAAATGGAGATCGACGGAGAACTGGTCCGCGCGCATATCTGGGACTTCGGCGGGCAAGAGATCATGCACGGCACGCATCGGTTCTTCATGACCGAGAGAGCGCTGTACCTGATCCTCCTGACGGGAAGGGAAGGGACTGAGGACCACGACGCCGAGTACTGGCTGTCTCTCGTGCGCTCGTTCGCAGGAAACGTCCCCGTGATCGTTCTCCTTCACAAGTGGAACGACTACTCCTTCGAGCTCAATCGAGCTCTTCTGCGGCAAAAATACGGCCAAATCGTCTTTCTCACCACTGATAGCGAGACCGCTCACGGAATCGCCGGACTGCGCGAGCAGATCACGAATCTGGCCCTCGGACTGCCCGGTCTCAAGGCGTCATGGCCGGTTGCCTGGCAGCGCGTCAAGGATGATCTACCACTGGAGAAGGACAG
>VBLP01000034.1:12550-26134 GCA_005887925.1 Deltaproteobacteria bacterium
CGTCGAGTTACTGGGAGATCAGGAGGCGCTCGCTGGTTATCTGCACGATCTCGGATTGATGTTGTCGTATCGCCGTGACGAAACGCTGCGCGAATTCGGTGTGCTCAATCCACAGTGGGCGACCAAGGGCATCTACCAGATGCTCAACGCATCGGCGATTCATGCCGCCGGCGGGAAGTTCACGCTCCAATCATTTGGCGAGGCGCTCTCGGGAGAAACCTATCCAGGAGTACTGCATGCCTTCTTGCTAGCACTGATGATTCGCTTTCGTCTGTGCCATCCGCTAGATACCACAGGTACTCGATACCTGATACCGGAGCTCCTTAGCAAGGAGGAGCCACCGCTTGATGCAGACTTCCCTCCCGCGGAATGTCTCGGATTTCTCTATCACTACACGTCCGTACTTCCAGAGGGGTTATTACCCCGCTTCATCGTCGAAAGCTACGTCCACCGAGAGCCGAGCTATGCGTGGCGAAGCGGCGCGATCCTCGAGCGCGCGAACTGTCGCGCCATGGTACGCGGTGACCTGCAGGCACGCACGGTGACTATTCGCGTCGCTGGCGTCCCCAATGGGCGTCGCGAACTGCTCGGCATCATCCGCGAACACTTTGAGCGCATCCACGCGAGCTACGAAAAGCTTCCCGTCATCGCCAGGGTTCCCATCCCTGGTTATCCAGATGTGCAGATCGAGCACGAGCTTCTCCTTACTTACGAGCGCGAGGGCGAGCTGCGAATCGCTGTATCTATCGGTGGTCGCCTCCAGCGTTTCGATGTCGCCAAGCTACTCGACGGCGTCGATCTTCCCGGCGTCGTCCGATCGTCGGCTGGCGAGCACGACAGTACCTGGAGATCGCCGCTCGATGCGTTCGTGGCGTACTCTCGCAACGACGCGGTATATCTGGATCAGCTCCGTGCCGCCTTGGTTCCGCACGAGCGTCTTGGCGAGCTGCGGTTGTGGTGCGATGCGCTCGTCGAACCGGGGCAGCTATGGGAACGAGAGATCCTCGATCAGCTGGAGCGCGCCCAGATCGTGATCTTGCTGCTCAGCAATGACTTCTTGCGGTCATCGTATTGCATGGACCACGAGCTCCCGCGGGCGCTTGACCGTCAAGCCCGTGGCGAATGCGAGATCGTTCCGATCGTCGTGCGCGCCTGCCGCTACGACAAACTCCAGCTCGGCCAGATCGAGGCGGTCCGGCCGGATAACATGCCAATCGACGAGCACGACCGACGAGATCCGGCATGGGAGAAGGTCACCCGCGAGATCGACCGCGTGATCGCGCGCCTGAAGAAGCGCTGACGGTCAGCGTCACGGCGACGGCGGGTCGATGCGCAGGGTGATCGTCGAGGCGTCGCGGTGGTCGAGCTGGGCGAGCGGGCCGGCGACGTCGACGAGCAGCGACACGCGGGCGGCGGCGCCGCGGACGGCGGCGTGGAAGAGGAGGGGCCAGGGCATGCCGGGCTCGCTGCGCTCCTGGGTCTGGTAGGCGCCGAAGGCGGCCTTGAGGTCGGCGATGGCGAGCGGGTGGGCGAGCTCGAGGGCGATGGTGAACGGGCTGCCGTCGGGGTAGCGCGCGATGCGGACGGCGCGCAGCCGGGGTTCGGACGGGGCGATGTGGACGGCGGGGTCGTCGGAGGGTTGCGGGGTGCCGAGGTGCGCGGTCAGCTCGTCGACGGAACGCGCGCTGCGGGTGACGAACTGAGCGAGGTCGCGCACGAGATCGATCATGGCGGGGTCCTGGGCAGAGGCGGTGGCGGGGGCCGGAGAGGCCGCGGAGCCGGAGGGGCCACACGCGGCCAGCAGGGTGGATAGCACCGCGGCGGGGACGGGGCGCGAGGTCATGGCAGCTTGGAGGATGCCTCGGCCTCGGAGTGGGCGACCTCGTGGGCGTCGGCCTCGTAGGGGATGGCGCGATACGCGAGGTAGGCCTGCTCGACCTTGAGGGTCTGCGCCTTGAGCTCGGCGCACTTCTTGCGGCCGTCGTCGATGTTGGGCTTGGTGGTGTTGCCTTGCAGCGTGGTGCGCGCGGTGGTGGCGGCGACGCGCCGGGTGTTGAGCTCGGTGATCTCGGTGTCGACCTGGTTGCTGATCGCCTGGTTGGCGGCGCCGTCGGCGCCGAACGCCTGGTCCATCTTCTTGGCCTCGGCGAACCGGGGATCGGCGGCGGCCAGCTTGTGCTTGACGGCCTCGGCGGCGATCACGGCCGGCACGCCGGTGTCGGCCTCGACGTCGGCGGCGGACTTGCCGGTGCCGGCGAGGTAGCGGCCGCGCAGGAAGTGCTGCTCGGCGTGCCGCGACTCGTGCGCGACGACGTTGGCGACCTCGCCGGCCTCGTCGTTGGCCAGCGACGAGGCGTCGACGGTGGCCTTGCGGATGTTGAACTTCCAGGCGCCGCGGCTGAACGAGCCGCGCGCGGTCATGTCGACGATCGCGTGGCTGAGGTACCTGGGGACGCCGGCGGTGACGAGCGCCGCGTTGGCGGCATCGATCATCGCCTGCGCGCGCTGGGCCGCGTTCTTGCCGTACCAGGCGCCCTGCAGGGTCTTGATCGCCTGGGCGATGGCGTCGAGCGAGGTGACGGTGCCGAGGCCGGCGAGGTCCGGGATCGCGCCGGCGCGCCGATCGTTGGCGCGCTTGCGGGCCGCGGCGGCCTCGCGCGGGTAGACGCGCTTGCGGATCACCTCCCACTGGCCCTCGGCGATCGCCTTGTCGAGCTCGGTGATCACCTGCTGGGCGTCGGCTGCGAGGCCCTGGAGCGGTGCGCGCTGCACGGCGGCGCCGCGGACGCCCCCCGAGGGGCCGGCGGCGAGCAGGTCGGCAGCGGGCTCGCCGCGCACGACGCGATCGGCGACGGCGTCGGCGTGCTGCTCGTAGGCATCGCCGGCCTCGCCGACGCCGCCCCTGGTCTGCACGCCGGCGCGCTGCTGGACGACGTGCGCCGCCTCGTGCGCCGCGGTGTGGAGGTCGGGCGCCTCGGCGAACGCGACGCTCGTGCCGGTGGCGTAGGCGCGGGCGCCGATCTGCCCGGCGGCCTCCGCGGCGGGGCCTCCGACGTGCGCGGAGATCGCCGAGACGTCGTGGGCCGGACCGAACAGGCGCTGGATGCGGTCGAGGTGCGGCAGCGGCCCGCCGGCGCCCGCCACACCCGCCGCCGCGCTGCGCCGCGTTGCCTCGCTGTCCTGACCGCCGGCGGACGGTGTGGCGATGCGCTGAACGACCGCGTCGGCTGGCTCGAGCGCCTGCGTCAGCGTCCGCCGCCCGGGCGCGGGGGTCTGATCGCCCGCGGTGCCGTGGCTGCGCGCAGCCGTGTCCTCACCCCGTCGAACGTTCCGCTCCATCTGAACCCCGGCACAGTATACGGCCGCGGCGCGGCATTGTCGCCGCGACCCACCCACTCCGATCCGTTGCCGACGCGTACCGACCGGCCCGCCGGCCGACCCGAATCGGGTTACCTCATGGCAGCGTCGGCAACGGACTCCCCTGCCTCCGTCACCCCCTCCACGCGACCAGATAAACCACCAGCCCCACCACGAACAGCATGAGCGCCGCCCACACTTCCCACGTGTGCAATCCAGACGATACGTAGTCTCTCTGCGAATCCGCCCCGCGCGCCTGAAACTGGATCCCGCAGTACGCGCAGACCAGGTTCATCGACGCGTTCTCGCTGCCGCAGTCATGGCAAACCACGCGAGCTCCAATCTCGCGGGGCGCCGCGAGTAGTCTCTTCTTGATAGAGTGCGGGCGGGGCAGAATGTGAACATGTGCGCTGCGTTTTTTCGGCGTCCGTCGCCTCGACCCGGGGATCCAGGGCGCGTGGATCCGACTGCGCAGGGCCGGCAAACTGCGGCAGCGAAGAGCCTGCGACGGTCTCGGCACATGTGCAGCGGGTGCATGCAAACGCGCCGGCTGCCCCGGGAAAACCGGCTGGATCCCGGTTTGTTTCCCGTGCTAGGTGATGGCTGGTCGTGCCAGCGGTCATGGAGGGGTGTCGGTCATGAGTGACTTCGACAATCGGGTGCGCTCGCTGCTTACCGCGGGCGAGACCGGCGCCGCGGCGACGCTGGTGCTGCGCGAGCTGGGCCCCGAGATCCTCGGCTTCCTGTCGGGCGTGCTGGGGGACACGGATGCCGACGAGGTGTTCTCGGCGCTGAGCGAGCGGCTGTGGCGGTCGCTCGCCGGCTTCGAGGGCCGCTGCTCGATCCGGACGTGGAGCTACGTGCTGGCGCGCCACGAGATCGGCAGGTTCCGCAAGGGGATGCGGCGCCACGCGGAGGGCCGCGTCCCGATCTCGGAGCTGCAGGACATCCTGGCGATGTCGCGGACCCGCTCGACGCTCGCGACGGCCAAGGAGCGCAAGCTCGCGGCGCTGCGCGATTCGCTGCCGGTCGAGGACCGTACGCTGTTGATTCTACGGGTCGATCGCAACCTGGCCTGGGACGAGATCGCGCTGGCGTTCGCCGAGACGCCCGAGGCGTTCAGCGAGGAGGACCGCAAGCGCGAGGCGGCTCGGCTGCGCAAGCGGTTCCAGCTCATCAAGCAGCGCCTGGTCACGCGGGCGCGCGCCGCGGCGGTGCTGTAGCGAAGCCGCTCGCTATCGGCTCGACGGGAGGAGCCGGCGGTGGCATACGTACTTTTCTGACCTACCTCGCGCGAATTTCTGCCGTTGCTCCTTCACATTCTTGCCATGTGGGGGTCTGTCTGGAGGAACGCACTCGTGGCAGCGCACCAGTAGCGGAGGGGCTGGCGCTCCCAGAGACGAGAGCGGGAGATTGTCGAACGTGAAGCCGGAAGAAGACGACGGCAACGCCGCGAACGCGCCCACCCGGGCCGGCAACGTCTGCACGGCGGATCCGGTTGCGCTCGGCCCGAGCGAGCGCGAGACCGAGTCGATACCGAGCAACCGCGCCAGCGAGCCCGACCTCGAGGCCGAGGCCGTGCTCCGCGCCGTGGCGCACGCGCCGCCGCGCCGGCCGCGCAGCGCGGTGGCGCCGGGAACGCCGTGGGGCCCGTCGTCGCGCTACCTGATCGAGCGCCGCCTGGGCCGCGGCGGGATGGGGACGGTCTACGCGGCGACCGACACGATGCTGAACCGGATCGTCGCGCTCAAGATCCTCGACACGACCGACGCGGATCGCGACGCGGCCCACCACGCGCGGCTGTTGCGCGAGGCCCGGATCGCCGCACGGATGGAGCACGAGCGGATCGCGCGGGTGTACGACGTCGGGACGCACGACGGCTTCGCCTTCGTCGCGATGGAGTACGTGCCCGGCGGCACGCTGCGCCAGCGGATGCGGGGCTGGGAGGTGCCGGTGCCGCAGATCGTCGACATCGCGACCCAGATCGCCGAGGGCCTCGCCGAGCTCCACGCCAAGGGCGTGATCCATCGCGATCTGAAGCCGGAGAACGTGATGCTGACGGCGCAGGGCGGCGTCAAGCTCGTCGACTTCGGGCTGGCGCGCAACGCGGTGATCGGCGGCGACGAGCTGCCGCCCGCTCGGTCGGCGATGCTCGAGGGCGGCAGCGTGGCGACCGCGTCGGGCACGCCGGGCTACATGGCGCCCGAGCAGTGTGCCGGCCAGCCGCTCGACGCGCGCGTCGACATCTTCTCGCTCGGCGTGATCCTCTACGAGCTGGTCACCGGCGTGCCGCCGTTCCGCGGCACGACCGCCGGCGCGATCATGACGGCGACGCTCGAGGGCGCGCCGGCGCTGCACGACGCCGCGTGGCAGCGCGTGCCCGAGCGGCTGCGCGATCACATCGCGCGCATGCTCGAGCGCGATCCGGCGGCGAGGTTCCCCGACGGCGGCCGCGCGCTCGCCGCGCTGCGCGAGCTGACCGCGGAGATGGCGCACCACCGCTCGTCGCTGCCCGCGGCGATGGCGCAGAGCAGGGCCCCGACGCAGCCGGGGCTGCAGGCGGCGACCCGGCCCCGCGTCCGGATCTCGCGGCATGTCGCGCGCGCGTCGGTGGTCGCCGCCGCCGCCGCGCTGGTCTACACGTGGGCGCGGCACGCGCAGCACGAGCCGCCGGCCCCGCCACCGCCGGGCATGGCGCGCATCGACGTGGGCACGATCGACGTCGGCGAGAACCCGGACGAGATCGAGCGCGAGTGCGCCGAGATCGGCTCGGGCTGCGATCGCCAGCAGATGAAGCGCGAGAGCCCGCGCACCCGGGTCACGGTGCCGGCGTTCTTCCTCGACAAGCTCGAGGTCACCAACGAGGAATTCGCCCGGATGCTCACTCACATGAAGGGCATCCTGGAGGTCGAAGGCGACGAGACCGATCACTATCCGCGCTACGTGCACCGCTCCAAGGTCGCCGGGGAGCCCGATCTGCTGATCGATCTCTACAAGGAGTTTCGGGGCATCGAGTACCTCGATACTTACCGCGGCTTCCGCGCCCGCCCCGGTCGCGAGCACCTGCCCGCATCGCTGGTCAGCTGGTACGGCGCGAAGCTGTACTGCGAGACCCAGGGCAAGCGGCTGCCGGCCGAGGACGAGTGGGAGGCCGCCGCGCGCGGACGCGACAACCGCCGCTATCCGTGGGGCGATGCTCCGCCGCGCTGCGGCGAGGTGGTGATCAAGAGCGATGGCAAAGTCCGGATGTCGCCGGCGTGTCCCCCGGGGCCGGGCGAGGCGCACCCGGTCGGCATCGCCACGCAGGATGTCACCGCCGATGGAATACACGACCTCGGCGGCAACGTTGCCGAGTGGACGTCCTCGTATTTTGTCGACGGACAGCGCACCGGCAAGCCGGTCAATCCCGGGCGCGACGCGCCGCGGGTGATCCGCGGCGGATCGTGGGCGTCGTCGGTCGGCGCACGCAGCACCGGTCGCGCCCAGCGGCCCCCATCCGTCATGGGTCAGAACCTCGGATTCCGATGTGCGTCGAATGCGGTAGACGCACGCCCCGCAACGAGCTCCCAGGGAGATTAGAGAGGATTACGAATGCCAAGCACATCTGCCATGCGCAAGTCGGCTCCCCGGATCCCGGCCAAAGAGACCCGTACCGCAGAGGACAAGCCGGTACGCGACATCAAGTTCCAGCGGCTCACCGCCGATGTCGATCCGCTCGTGGCGCCGCGCGGGTTCCGCGCGAGCGTGCTCCTCAGGTTCGTGGGCCTGAGCAAGAAGGATGGCCATCGCCATTATTCGTTCCTGGCGGTGGTGGGCCAGAACGATGCGAACAAGGTGAATGCCTCGTTCAAGTTCACAGGCGAGGAGACAGTGCGCTTCGATCTGCCCAGCGGAGTGCCGGTGTGCGGGGCGTCGCTGGTGCCGGCCCTGCAGCAGTACGTGAAGCAGTGCATCGCACCGGATCAGCAGGGCCTCGCCCCGCCGATCATCGACGACTGATCACTGAGCTCTCGATCCGGCACGAGCTGGGGACGGAGTCTGCGGCGCGACCGCAGCCGCCCGTACGAACCGTGGTCTTTCGTATCGCGCGGCGCTGGGACGAATCCCGCGATGCGGCCTACCGCTTCGTCTGCTTTGCTGCGGGCGCGGCCTTGGCCGGCGCGACCTTGGTCCCGGTCAGCCACGCCCGGATCTCGGGCTCGACGACGGCGCGCCGCGCGATGCACTGATCCATCTGCTCGAGGTTCTGCGCGATGACGCGCCGGGCGCCGGGCAGCGATGCGAACGTGGCCTTGACGTACTCGGTGATCGCGTCGCGCTGATCGGCGCGGCAGGTCGAGGTGAACAGCCCGCTCAGCCGCGCGAACGACCCGGCGGTGCCGTCCTGCGGCATCCGCTGCATGATCTCGGCCTGGTGCGCGCGGAAGAACGCCTGCGACACCTTGAGGTTGGCGTCTCCGTCGTCGCCCCCACCGCCGCCGCGCCGACCACCGCCGCCGCCGAGCAGGCCGAGGGTCTCGCGCGGGTCGAGCTTGGCGTCGAGCATGAGGCCGAGCGCGGTCTCCTGGCGCCTGGGATCGCGCACGCTGGCCAGCGCGCGCAGCATCTCCTGGCGCCGGCTGCGATCGGCCTCGCTCGCGACCTCCTTGAGCGTGCGCTCGAAGATCTCGGGCCTGGCATCGACGGCGATCCGCAGGATCTCGCCGCGCGCCGGCTGCGGCAGGTCGCGCCAGTGCTCGGCCAGCTTGACCGCCTCGGCGACGAGCTTGGGATCGCGGCCGCGCCAGGCGACGGCGCCGATCAGCTCGTTGCGGGTGACCTCGACGTCGAGCGTGTCGCCCTCCCTGGGCAGAAAGCCGGCCTTGGCGGCCCCGGGGCCGAAGGTCTGGCGCAGCCACGCCTCGTACCTGGGCCGCAGCTCGTCGGGCACGGTGCGGGACAGGCCGGTGGTCAGTGCGATCGCCGGGCCGACGGTGAAGCGGTCGCCGCCGGCGAGCAGCTTGGGCACCAGCGACAGCGCGAGCTGGAGCGGCAGCTTGCCGCCGCCGACCGCCTCGCGGACATCGCGGAACAGCGCGCGGCGCTCGGTCCACGACAGCTGCGCCCAGCCCTCGTCGCGCAGCGCGGCGACCTGGGCCGGCGTGTAGACATCGCGGTAGTAGCCGCGGCCGTTGACGTTGGGCATGATCCAGCGCGGGCAGCTCTTCGTGTCGAGCGCGATCGCGCCGGTCGGCTGATCGAGCAGCGCGCAGGCCTCGCCGCGCTGACCGCCGCGGTCGTAGGCGACGCACACCGGCACGATCCACGGCCTGGTCGCCGGGGCGATCGCCGCGCCGGCCGGCACGTAGCGCTGCTGGGTGAGCGCGACCTGGGCCTTGCCGCCGTCGCAGGTCGCCGTCGCGGTGATCTCGGGCGAGCCGGCCTGCTCGAGGAAGGTGGCGAACGCCGGGCCCACGTCCTTGCCGGCCGCCTTGCTGATCGCTCCGACGAAGTCGGTCGAGGTCGCGTTGCCGAACGCGCGCGCGGCGATGTAGTCGCGCACGCCGCGCTGGAACGTCTCGGTGCCGAGGTAGCTCTCGAACATGTTGAGCACGCTCGCGCCCTTGTCGTAGGTGATGCGGTCGAACGCGCTGAAGATGTCGTCCTGGCGCTCGATCGGCTGGCGGATCTGGCGCGCGTTGACCAGGCTGTCGTTGTCGAGCGCGGTGTCGCGCGTGTTGAGCTCGGCCTGCTCCTGGTGCCACGCCGGCTCGTAGCGCTGCACGTTCTTGTTCGCCATCCAGGTCGCGAAGCCCTCGTTGAGCCAGATGTCGTTCCAGTACGCCATCGTGACCAGGTCGCCGAACCACTGGTGGGCGAGCTCGTGCGACGCCACCGAGATCCAGCGCAGCTGGCGCTCCTTGGAGGCCTTGGCGTCCATCAGGATGCCGGTCTCGGAGTAGGTGATGAGGCCGGCGTTCTCCATCGCGCCGAACCCGACGGTGATCGGGATCGTCAGCATGTCCATCTTGGCGTACGGATACGGCGCGCCGAAGTAGTCCTCGAGGGAGTCGATCAGCTTCGCGGAGGTCTTGGCGGCGAACCACGCGTCGGGGGCGCGGTGGGCGAGCGCGACGATGCGCACCGGCGTGCCGCGCCGGGTCTTGCCGGCGTCGACGATGTCGAACGGGCCGACGCCGAACGCGACCAGGTACGACGGCAGCGGCTTGGTCTGGGCGAACTCGACGCGCTTCTTGCCGCCGGGTAGCGGCGCCTCGGCGGTCTGCGGCGAGTTGGTGACCGCGGTGAGCTTGGCCGGCACGTCGAGCGTCAGCTGCCACGGCACCTTGCTGTCGGGCTCGTCGAAGCATGGGAACGCGCGCCGCGCGTACACCGCCTCGAACTGGGTGAACACGTACGACGCGTCGCCGACGGTCTGCTTGAACGCGCCGGCGGTGTTGATCTGGTCGAAGCCGCCGGCGTAGTCGATCGCGAGTGTCCACGCGCCGGCATCGAGCGGCGTCGCCGCGCGCAGCTCGAGGAAGTCGTCGCCCTTGGGCGTCGCGGTCAGCGCGACCTCGGCCTGGCCGGCGCGCTGCGCGACCGCCTTGTGCACCGTCAGCTTGCGCGCGTTGAGCCACAGCACCAGCGACTTCTCCGACACGTTGCCGGTGATCTGGATCGAGCCCTCGAAGCCCGGATTCGCCGGATCGACGTCCAGGCGCGCCGCGTAGCCGGTCGGCAGGAAGTTGCGCGGCAGGCGCAGCGTCGGCTCGGGCGGCACGAGGCCCTCGGGCACCGGCGGCGGCCGCGTCGCCGGTGGCGCCTCTGCCTTGACGACCGGGGCCGGCACCGTCACCGCCGGCGTCGTCGATCCACAGCCAAGGCCACAGACAAGGAACACCGAGAGTCCGAGCAACCAGCGCTTCATGGGCCGGCATCCTAACCCCGGAGCGCGCGAGTTGAGGCGCCCGTTCACGCGCCGATCACCGCCGCGCCGCCGCGATCCTCGACGAGCGTGCGCTCGCGACACAGCCGATCGCGGACCTGCGTAACACTACTTCACGATCGCGCCGCTTCGCCGCGTGATCCCGAACAGTCGGTAGCTATCCGGGCCGTGCGACCCACCGACGTGTCACGGCTGCGACGCGAGGGCAGCGCGAACGCGGGCGTGTGAGGCCTGGGCTCGAGCGCGCGCCTACCGCTGCATCACTTCGGCTGCAGGGCCAGGCCGAAGGTGATGCCATCGAGCGTCGTGGTGCCCTGCGCCGCGCCGGCGCCGAAGGCGACCACCTCGCGGTAGACGTCGCCGTACAGCGCGATGGCGCCGAGCTTGTACTGCACGCCGCCGCCGAACCGGACGGCGTTGCCCCAGGTGCGCTCGCCGGTCGTGCGATCGAGCAGCATCATGCGCGCCGGGCCGGCGGCGATCGTCGGCGACAGCCCCTTCCAGCGCAGCACCGCCCAGCGGACGTCGGCGCCGAGCGTCGTGGCGAGATAGCCCGCGCCCGCGGTGAAGCTGGTCGAGGTGACATCGTGCACGGCGACGAGGCCGTTGAGCGTGATCGCGGCGTTGCCGAAGCCCGCCTCGAGCGCGTAGTTGCGGCCGCCGGTCTGCGGCAGGTTGAGCACGCCGTCGCTGCGCGACACCGACGAGCGCGTCATCACGGGGCCGAGCGGTCCGTTGACGCGCGAGGCCGCGTCGAGGCCGGTCCGCAGATGACAGCCGGCGACCACGAGCAGAACCACAAACCGCATGCACCGCATGTCCGGGGAGTCGGCCGCCGCGTCCCGCGATCGAGGTAGGTGCGAGGTATTCACGGCCGTCCGACGCGTGCGCCGAGCTGCGCTCGGGCAGCGGGTGTGGGTCGATGAGCGCGGGCCGCGCATCGACTGTGCCGCTCGGCCCGGCGCGCCGTTGTGCTTGCTGCGGCGCGCACGCCGGCGTACATCGCTGCCATGCACTCGTTCCGGATCGTCAACGTGTTCACGATCGACGGCGATCGCTTCTCCGGAAATCCACTGTGCGTGTTCGAGGACGCCCGCGGCATGACGGACGCCCAGATGCAGGCGCTGGCGCGCCAGATGAACCTGTCGGAGACCACCTTCGTCCTGCCCAGCGAGCGCGGCGATGCGCGGGTCCGGATCTTCACGCCCGGCTACGAGCTGCCGTTCGCCGGCCATCCCACGCTGGGGACGGCGAGCGTGGTCGGCGCCGGCCGCGACCGCGTCGTGCTCGACCTCGCCGCCGGGCTGGTGCCGGTGACCCGCGCCGGCGATGCGTGGACCTTGCGCGCCGCCCGGCCGCCCGAGACCCGGCCAGTCGACGCCACACGCGCCGAGCTGGCCCGCATGGTCGGCCTGCCCGACGGCGCGATCTGCGACGAGCCGCTCTGGGTGTCGACCGGCGTCGAGCAGCTGGTGCTGCCGGTCGCCTCCGCCGAGCTCGTGCGCGCGGCACGCCCGGTGCCCGATCTGCTCGCGCGGTGGGGCTTCTCGACGACGCGCGACGAGGCGATGGCGTACCTCTGGGCCGCGGACGGCCCGACCTGGACCGTGCGGTTCTTCTTCACCAGCAACGGCGCAGTGCTCGAGGATCCGGCGACCGGCTCGGCGTGTGCCAACCTCGGCGGCTGGCACCTCGCCCGCGGCCGCGCGCCGATGTCGGCGACCTTGCGCCAGGGCGATGCCGTCGGTCGACCGTCGCGGCTCGGCCTGCGGGTCGACGCCGACGGCGGCATCTTCGTCACCGGCGCGGTGATCGAGCTCGGCCGCGGCACCATCGACCTCGGCTAGCGCGGGTAGCGCGGAGCGCGAGGAGAACGCGGACACGCGCGGCGCGCCGTGGGCTCGCATGCGCGGACGGTCCTTGGTACGTGCGGGGCATGACCTGCCAATCCTGGTTACAGTCGCCGCCCCGACCCCATCCGCTCGCGGTCGCCCACGCCGCGCCGCGCGTTGGCGTCGCTCCCACGACCGATCAAGATCTGGCCAGCGCAGACGTCCGTGCTGAGTGAACCGAGCGCCGGCGATGTAGCATGACGCCCGGGCGTCGCGCGGTACGTGCGGGGCATGACCTGCCAATCCTGGTCACGGTCGCGGCCGCCGACCCCATCCGCTCGCGGTCGCCCACGCCGCGCCGCGCGTTGGCGTCACTCCCACGACCGATCAAGATCTGGCCAGCGCAGACGTCCGTGCTGAGTGCCGAGCGCCGGCGATGTAGCATGACGCCCGGGCGTCGCGCGGTATGTGCGGAGCAAGGCCCGGCCAATCCTGGTCACGGTCGCGGCCGCCGACCCCATCCGCTCGCGGTCGCCCACGCCGCGCCGCGCGCTGGCGTCGCTCGCTCGACCGATCAAGACCCGGCCAGGCCGAGCGCCCGTGCTGGGCGATCCATCGCTGGCGAGTTGGAATAACGCGTGAGTGCCGCTGATCATTTCGCTGGCGCGCCAGTGCGCGATCGCGCATCTCCAGGGGATGCGTGCGTACGCGCTGAACCTCGTCTGGATCGCGATCGCAGCTGCGCCGGCCGCGGCGGAGCCCGAGCTGGTCGCCGAGCGAGCGGTGGTGGTCGGCCGGGTCGACGACGGGCCGTGGAGCGATGCGCCGACGGAGGCGAGGATCGATCAGAAGGCCGAGCTGGCGGCGGTGGTGATCGGTCATCGCGGCAGGCGGCGCGTGGTGCTGGCGCCGGACGGCGTGGCGCGCGTGTCGCTCGACGGGCGGTCGGTCGCGGCCGAGCCGCTCGGCGAGGTGCGCGTGCAGTGGTCGACGGTCGAGCCGCACGGGTTTCGCAAGACGCCGGCGACGAACGGCGCGACCAGCGAGTTCTACTCCAACGTGTCGACCGAGCCGAAGACCTTCGGCCACTGGCTCGGCTTCGACCACATCGATTACTTCGAGCGGGTGGTGGCGCCGTGGGGCGCGGCGGCGCGGATCCCCGCCGCGGTGAGCTCGGGCGAGGACGGCGCGCAGCAGCTGCCCGGCCTGGGCACGGTGCGGTTCAAGGTCGAGGTCGAGGTCGCCGGACGCGCGGCCGCCAGCCCGGGTGCCGAGGCGACCGACACGTTCGGCGTGCTGCCGGCGGTGCATCGCGTGTCGATCCGGCGCGGCGATGACTTCCTGGGCTGGCTGTCGAGCTACCTCTTGGTACCCGAGGTGTTCGGCTCGGCCGGCGGCGGCCGCAACCACCAGACCGAGCGCTTCACCGGCGCCGACTGCGCCGATGTCCTGGTCGGCGCGATCCGC
>VBLP01000767.1 GCA_005887925.1 Deltaproteobacteria bacterium
ACGCGTTCTCGGCCAAGCTGGGCCTCAAGCCGGGCGAGTCGAACGCCGAGTTCACGCTGGTCGAGGAGGAGTGCATCGCCGCGTGCGCCAATGCGCCGTGCGCGGTGGTCGGCACCGAGTACCTGCTCGACATCAGGCCCGAGCAGGTCGGCGACATCATCGAGCGGCTCAAGGCGCGGCCGCACCCCGAGTCGGAGGTCGTGTAGATGCCCGCCGAGATCGGCACCAAGATCGTCACCGCGCGGTTCGGCAACAACGAGGCGCGGACGCTGCCGGGCTACGAGCGTACCGGCGGCTACGGCCAGCTGCGCAAGGCGCTCGCGATGCGCCCCGAGGACATCACCGCCGAGGTCAAGGCGTCGAACCTGCGCGGCCGCGGCGGCGCCGGGTTCTCGACCGGGGTCAAGTGGGGCTTCGTGCCCAAGGACGCCAGGACGGTCCACCTGGTGTGCAACGCCGACGAGTCGGAGCCCGGGACCTGCAAGGACCGCGAGCTCATGTTCTGGGATCCGCACCTCCTGATCGAGGGCATGATCATCTCGGCGCACGCGCTCAAGGCGGTGCACAACTACATCTATATCCGCGGCGAGATGATGCGCGAGTACCTCGTGCTGCAGAAGGCGGTCGCGGAGGCCTACGCGCGCGGTTACCTCGGCCAGAACATCCTGGGCACCGGCATCGAGGTCCAGCTCACCGTGCACCGCGGCGCGGGCGCGTACATCTGCGGCGAGGAGACGGCGCTGCTCAACTCGCTCGAGGGCCTGCGCGGTCAGCCGCGGCTCAAGCCGCCGTTCCCGGCGGTCAAGGGGCTGTTCGGCAACCCGACGATCGTCAACAACGTCGAGACGCTGATGAACGTCCCGGCGATCATCGACAAGGGTGGCGCGTGGTTCAACGCGCTCGGCATGGGCCGCTCGGGCGGCACGCGCATCGTGTGCGTGTCGGGCCACGTCAACCGGCCGGGGGTGTTCGAGCTGCCGATGGGCATCACGTTCACCGAGATGATCGACAAGGTCTGCGGCGGGGTGTGGAAGGGGCGCAAGGTCAAGGCGGTGATCCCGGGCGGCGTGTCGATGCCGCCGCTCGATGCCAGCGAGCTCGACGTGCCGTGCGAGTTCGATGCGCTGCAGACCGACGAGCGGATCAAGCCGGTGATGGTGCGGCCGGGCCAGCCGTTCGACGTCGGCGGCGGACGCCAGCTGCGCACGATGGCGGGCTCGGGCGGCATCGTCGTCATGGACGACATGACCGATATCCCGCGCGCGGTCTGGCGGATCATGAAGTTCTTCGCGCACGAGTCGTGCGGCCAGTGCACGCCGTGCCGCGAGGGCTGCGGCTGGCTCGACATCGCCGGCAACACGATCTGCGCGCTCGGCGACGCGGCGGCGTGGCCGATGCTCGGCTTCCTCACCAAGTTCCGCGCCGACTTCGAGGCCAAGATCGCCAGGAAAGGCAAGGCGGCATGAGGGCCATCCTGTGCGTCATCGCCGTCGTGCTCGCGGCCGCGGCCGCGCCCGCGTCGGCCGCCGGGCTGGTCCTGGCGCCGTGTCCGCCGGCGGTGGTGACCGGCATCCGCGCGACGCTGCCGACCGCCACGGGGGTGAAGTGCTACGTCCATCGCACCGAGGCGGAGGTCGATGGCACCCCGGCCGGGGCGGTCGACGAGATCAACGCGGAGGTTGCGCTCGGTGACGGCCGCGTCGCGACGGTCGACGTCTCGCCGCAGGGCCGGGTGCGGAGCACGACCTACCGCCACTCGGACCTGGTGGGCTCGTCGGGCAAGGGCATGGCGCTGCTGTTCTGGGCGTTCGCGCTGGCCGCGGTGGCCGGCGCGGTGTTCGTGATCACCCGCCGCAACCTGATCGCCGCGGTGATGGGCATGGTCGGCAGCTTCGTGGGCATCGCCGCGATCTACATGATGCTGTACGCGCAGTTCCTCGCGGTGGTGCAGATGCTGGTCTACGCCGGCGCGATCATGGTGCTGTTCGTGTTCGTCGTGATGATCCTCAACCGCCCCGAGGACGAGCCGGTCGCGCCGTCGGGGCGCGCCGGCCAGGTGATCGGCGGCCTGGCGATCCTCTATCTCGTGGTGCAGCTGATCATGATGCTGACGCGGGTCGAGCCGCCCAACCTCGAGACCGCGATGGCCGCGCCGCCGCCCATCCAGCAGGGCTACGACTGGGGCTCGGTGGGCGCGGTCGGCACCGACCTGTTCGGTCCCGGGCTGTTTCCGTTCGAGGCGATCTCGATCCTGCTGCTGGTCGCCGTGGTCGGCGCGATCGCGATCGCGCGGCCGCTGCGCGAGGGAAGCGACAACGCCGGCGAGGGCGTCGTCGATGAGCCCACCCGGACACGCCAGGAAGGCAGTGCGCCATGAGCGACGTCGTGTGGAACATCGGCTACGGGCACTTCCTGGTGCTCGCGGCGGTGCTGTTCTTGATCGGCGTGGCCGGCGTGCTGCTGCGCCGCAACGCGCTGATCGTCCTGATGAGCGTCGAGCTGATGCTCAACGCCGCCAACGTCACGCTCCTGGCGTTCTCGCGCATGTGGGGCGATCTGTCGGCACACACCTTCGCGCTGATCGTGATCGCGGTCGCCGCTGCCGAGGCGGCGGTGGGGCTCGCGATCGTCGTCGCGGTGTTCCGCGGCCGGCGCAACGTCGACGTCGACCGCCTCACCACGCTCAGGCACTAGCATGGACGCATCAATCGCATCGTCTGGCGGATCCGGCCCGTGGCCGCTGGTCCTGACGATCGGCGCCGTCGGCGGAGCGTTCGTCATCGCGGCGTTCCAGGTGTTCGGCCCGCTGCTCGCGCAGTTCCACGACGGCCACGGCGGGGCCGGGCTGGTCCAGATCGCCTACACCTGGATCGAGGCTGGCCCGTTCAAGGCCCAGCTGGCGTTCCGGCTCGACACGCTGTCGGCGGTGATGATCCTGATCGTCACGTTCGTCGGGTTCCTGATCCACGTCTACTCGACCGGGTACATGGCCCACGATCCGCGCTACAGCGCGTTCTTCGGCTACCTGAACCTGTTCACCGGCTCGATGCTGATCCTCGTGCTGGCCGCGAACATGCCGGTGATGTTCATCGGCTGGGAGGGCGTCGGCCTGTGCTCGTACCTGCTGATCGGCTTCTGGTTCGAGAACGATGCGTTCGCCAGCGCGGGGCGCAAGGCGTTCGTGGTCAACCGGATCGGCGACTTCGCGTTCCTGATCGGGATGTTCCTGCTGTTCTGGGCGACCAAGAACACGAGCCTGGGCGACGGCGGCAGCCTCGACTTCGCCAGCCTCAAGAGCCCGGTGGTGGGCAAGGCGTACGTCGAGGGGTTCTGGGGCGGTGAGCGGCTCGCCGCGGCCGCCGGGATCCTCCTGTTCATCGGCGCGTGCGGCAAGTCGGCGCAGCTGCCGCTGTTCGTGTGGCTCCCCGACGCGATGGCCGGTCCGACGCCGGTCTCGGCGCTGATCCACGCCGCGACCATGGTGACCGCCGGCGTCTACATGGTGTGCCGGCTGTCGTTCCTGTACGCGTCGTCGACGACCGCGCTGATCGTGGTCGCGACGGTGGGCCTCTTGACCGCGCTCGCCGCCGCGTTCATGGCGTTCGCGCAGACCGACATGAAGAAGGTGCTGGCGTACTCGACGGTGAGCCAGCTCGGCTTCATGTTCGTCGCCGCCGGCACCGGCAACTGGACCGCCGCGATCTTCCACCTCGGCACCCACGCGTTCTTCAAGGCCTGCCTGTTCCTCGGCGCCGGCTCGGTGATGCACGCGCTCGAGCACGAGGGCTCGGCGACGCCGGGCGACATCATGACGATGGGCGGGCTGCGCCGCCGGATGTCGATCACCCACGCGACGTTCGCGATCTCGTGCCTGGCGATCGCGGGGTTCCCGCTGTTCTCGGGGTTCTTCTCCAAGGACGAGATCCTCGCCGGTGCGTTCGCGGTGCACCCGCCGGGCTGGCCGTCGGGCTACGGCAAGATCCTGTGGTTCGGCCTCCTGGTCGGCGCGCTCGGCACCGCGTTCTACATGTGGCGGCTGTATTTCCTGGTGTTCAGCGGCGAGCCGCGCACCGAGCCGGCGCGCCACGCGCACGAGTCGCCGCCGTCGATGACGATGCCGCTGGTGGTGCTCGCGGTGTTCGCGTTCGTCGGCGGCTTCATCGGCCTGCCGCACTTCGAGGGCGTCGAGCTGCCGTCGTTCACGCACGCGTTCGCGCACTGGCTCGCGCCGAGCGTGACCGCCGAGTGGTACGCGTCGGGGGTCCCGGGCTCGGCGGAGATCGCGGGGCACGCATCGAACGGCACGATCGCCGTGCTGATGGTCGCCGCGTCGCTGGTCGGCATCGCAGGCATCGCCGGCGCCTACCTGTTCTATCACCGCGGGCCGTCGCGGACGATCAACCGCTGGAGCGAGCACGGCGGGTTCGCATCGATCTATCGCGCGTCGAAGGCCAAGCTGTGGTTCGACGAGCTCTACGACGTGATCCTGGTGCGGCCGTTCAAGGTGCTCGCGCGTGGGCTGTTCGAGATCGTCGATCGCTTCGTGGTCGACACCGTCGCGGTCGACGGCTCGGCATTCGTGATCGGGATCTTCGGCCGGATCTCGCGGTGGTTCCAGAACGGCAATGTCCAGCGCTACCTCGTCGGCGTGGTGATCGGCGGCGCGCTCGTGTTCGTGATCACCGACTGCCACCGCAAGGCGACGTTCAACTACACGATCGAGGGGAACAAGATCCAGCTGCGCGCGGAGCCGGGGCCGGGCCTGGGCGGCGCCAACGCCAAGGTGTACTGGGACCTCAACGGCGACGGCGAGAAGGACCGCGACCCCGACCATCCCGACAAGCTGCTCGACGCCCGCTCCGTGACGGTGACCGGCTACGACGGACCGATCACGATGTGGGTCGAGGACCCGGTGACCCACCGCGAGTTCAAGGTCACCAAGACGATCAACCTCAACGAGGGCCGCACGTTCTGGCCGCCGCCCGAGCCCGGGACGCCGGAGCGGCCCGGTGATGACAAGGGGGGCAAGTAGCCATGCCCGATCTGGGATTTGCCCCCTATGTGATTCCGCTGGTCCTCGCGCTGCCGATCCTCGGCGCGATCTTCGTGATGTGCACGCCGAAGGCGGAGACTGCGCTGCACCGCGGGCTCGGCCTGACGTTCACCCTGGTGACGTTCCTCGTGTCGCTGTTGATCCTGCGCTGGTACAACCCCAAGGAGGCCGACTTCCAGCTGGTCTACGACGTCGAGTGGATCCCGGTCTTGGGCGCCCACTTCAAGACCGGCGTCGACGGGATCTCGGTGTTCCTGGTGCTGCTCACCACGCTGCTCATGCCGCTGACGCTCTTGTGCACCGGCAAGGCGATCGAGCGCAACGTGCGCGAGTTCATCGCGTCGATGCTCGTGCTCGAGACCGGCATGCTCGGCGCGTTCGTCGCGCTCGATCTGTTCGCGTTCTACGTGTTCTGGGAGGTGATGCTGATCCCGATGTACCTCCTGATCGGGATCTGGGGCGGGCAGCGCCGGCTCTACGCGTCGATCAAGTTCGTGATCTACACGATGGTCGGCTCGCTGCTGATGCTGGTGGCGATCTTCTACGTCTACGTCCAGGCCGGCGCGGTGCTCGGCGGCTACACCACCGATCTCGTCGCCGTGCTGAAGGTGGCGCTGCCGTACCAGGCCCAGGTCTGGTGCTTCGCGGCGTTCGCGCTCGCGTTCGCGATCAAGGTGCCGCTGTTCCCGCTCCACACCTGGTTGCCCGACGCGCA
>VBLP01000768.1 GCA_005887925.1 Deltaproteobacteria bacterium
GCCCGCCAGCGCGAGCGCCACGCCGCCGCGCGTCAGCCTGACGCCGAGCGAGCGCGACTCGCGCAGCCGCACGCCGAGCAGCGTGGTCGCGATCAGCACTACCGGCACCGCGATGCCGAGCAGCTCGACGCCGAAGTCGACGCTGCTCTGGAACAGGATCGCCGCGCACGCGCCGATCGCGGCCGCCGCGAGCGGTCCGTCGCGCCAGCGCTTGACCGCGATGACGATGCACCACGCGAGCGCCAGGCCGAGCGCGACCGCGCCGGGCACGCCCCACTCGACGACCGCCTGGATGTACTCGTTCTCGAGGTGCGAGAACGTGACGTACGCGCTGGGGTCGTGGACGCGGGTGAACGCGGGCTCGACCGCGCCGCGGCCGATGCCGAGCCACGGCGCTTCCTCGACGAGATCGAACGACGATCGCCAGGCGGCGTACTTGCTGAGCGGCTGGCTCAGCTCGGACAGCGAGGTGTTGTCGAGCTGATCGGCGACCTTGCCGGCGCTGGTGTACACCGCGACCGCGAGGCCGAACGCGATCACGATCGTGATCGGCACCTCGTTGATCAGCGCGCGGTGCTGCCGCGCGCCGGCGTCGTGTGCGGTGCCGATCCGGCTCGCGGCCATGAGCGCGATCGCCGTCGCGACGCCCAGGCCGAGCGCCAGCGTGGCGCCGCGCGACAGCGACGTCAGCGCCGTCGCGCTGCAGCCGATCGCGATCACGACCCACAGTGCGCGGAGCTGCGGCGCCTGGCGCTGGTAGAACGCCAGGCCGACCGCGAGCACCGCGCCGATCGCCATCAGCCCGCCGAGGTGGTTGGCGTTGAGCAGCGGGCCGAGGATCGGTGGCGTGGCGTGCTGGGGCTGGTACACGCCGTACAGGCTGTCGGCGTTGACCAGCGTGTGGATCCCGGTCACCGCCGCGGCCAGCCCGCAGGTCACCGCGACGCCGCCGAGCACCAGGTAGCGGCCGCGCTCGGAGCTCGCGATCCGCAGGCCGAGCAGCGCGACGCCGAGCAGGATGATCAGCCACGCCAGCCCGCGCAGCGTCCCGGCCGGATCGAGCGAGATCACCTGCCACGGCGCGGTGCCGGCGAGCGCGGCCCCGTCGCCGCGCAGCTCGTTGCCCCGCGGGTTCAGCGCGTCGAGCACGGACGCCGGCAGCGGGATCAGCTGCACCGCGGTCAGCGCGATCGCGATGCCGATCAGCACGATCAGCGGCGAGACGTGATCGAGCTTGCGGCGCGAGCCGATCTGCATCACCAGGGCGAGCCCGATCAGCGCCGCGACGATCGCCTGCGTCCAGCGCAGCGCGCCGCCGATCACCAGCACCGAGGCGAGCAGCGCGGCGCCGCCGATCGCGAGCGAGATCCGGTCGCGCGGCCGCATCACCAGGGCCGCTCGGGCACGAAGACCTCGTCACCCGGCAGCATCGGGAAGTTCGGTCGCTCGCCCTCGGCGATCCGCTCGACCGGCAGCTTGTAGGTCTCCTTCACGCCGTTGAGCAGCCGCGTCACCTTGACCATGTTCTTGCGCGCCATCGGCGTGAACCCGCCCGACTGCGCGATTACCTCGGTGATCGTGATGCCCGGCGTGAACTTCACCGCGCCGGTCTTGGCGACCATCCCCGACACCGACAGCGTGAGCGAGTTGAGCTCGGCGATCGTCAGCGACACGATCGGCTCGTTGAAGATGCCGTCGGACAGCCGCTTCTTGATGTCGTCGCGGACCTGCTCGACGGTCTTGCCGTTGGCCGCGACCGCGCCGATGTACTGCACCGAGATCTGGCCCGAGCTGTCGAGCGCGTACGCCGCCTGGAACGAGTGTGATCCGTAGAACACCGTGAGGGCCAGCTTGTCGCCGGGGCCGAGCGCGAGCTTGTTGACGTCGAGCGGCGCCGTCGTCGGGTAGATCACCGGTGGGTCGTCGTGGCACGACGACCAGACGCAGACCAACGTGGTGAGAACCAAGAGGAATTGGCGCATGGTCGGTCGAGAAAGAGGCTGTGCGCAGAGCGCACGGGTAAGTGGCCGCCGGCGGCGGCGAGGTTCATCGACTCGTCATGAACGGCCGGGCCGCTCCGAGCCACCAACTGGTCGAACGTTGACAGCTCCCACCGCAGCCGGTAGGCTGACAGCGCGCTCGGAGAGTCATGAATTTGCTAGCAAAATTAGGACTGGTGGGCCTCCTGGCCCTCGGCGGCGGAGCGACCGCCACTCTGGTCTACGGCGATCCGCTCGGCGGCTGGCTCAGCCCGAACGGCGTCAGCGGCGGTAGCACCGCCTCGACGGGCACCGCGTCCGTCGGTGTCACCGGCTCGGTCTCGCTGTCGCTCGTCGAGCTCCAGACCCGCGTCCGCATGCTCCACGAGCAGACCCGCGCCGACGCGCGGCACATCCAGCACCTGCAGCAGCTCGCGCGCAAGGAGAAGGACGTCATCAAGCTCAACTGCGTCAACGACAAGCTGGTGCAGGTCAAGCCGCAGATGAACATCGCCGACACCGGCGAGGCCGAGCTCGAGTCCGCCCGCGACGCCGAGCGCCCCGCGATCTTCGAGACCATCTCCGTCGCCGCCGAGAGCGTTCGCCGGCTGCGCGAAGAGGCCGACCAGTGCATCGGCGAGCCGACCACCTCGGGCGGCGAGACCTCCAACTCGTTCACCGGCCCGACCATCCCCGATGATCCGAGCAAGGGCTTCGGCGGCACGCAGATCGAGCCACCCGGCTACGCCTCGCCGTTCAACTGACGCGACCCGCGCCGCGCCGCGCCTGCTGGTGCGCCTCCTGCGCGCCCGCGCACGTCGAGCGCGGGCACTGGATCTGCAGCCTCTCGGCGCAGGAGGCACCATGCAAGAACATCGCGTCACCCTTCCCGAGCTCGCGCTGATCGCAGGTACGCGCGGCATGCTCGGCGTGGGTCTCGGCTTGCTGCTGTCCGAGCGGCTGGCCTCGCACCGCCGACGGACCGTCGGCTGGACCCTGTTCGCGATCGGCCTCGCGTCGACGATCCCGCTCGCCGCCCGGCTGTTCCTGCGGCGCACCGCGCGGGGCAACGGCGCGTCGTCGGTCATGGGAGGCTGACGTGGCCGGCAGGCCGGCGAGGGCCCGCGCGCCCGCGCACCGGCGTGCGCGATAGCTCAGAACTGCACGCCCGCGCCGATCGACAGGAAGCTGGCGTGCTCGAGGTTTCCGAACCGATCGTAGTGGCCGAACGTCAGGACGGCCTGCACGTCGCCGTACGCCGTCTGGATCAGGTTGGCGCCGCCGATGAATTCCCAGCTCGTGTTGTCGAACGAGTCCGATCCGAAATCCGACGACTCGTTCGTCGAGATCTGGGTGTAGCCCAGGCCCAGGAACAGCTGCGGGTGCGGATGGAGCAGGACGCGCACGCCGATCCAGTCGTCGCTCACGTCCAGGCTGTACGTCCTCCGCCGCACGCCGCACACCAAGTTCGACGCGCTGTACGACGACGTCGCGGCGAACGCCCAGAACGAGATCAGCCCGGTCGGCTGCACCCCGGCGCTGATCTCGTAGCGACCTCCCCACGCATCCGGTGCCCCGTCGTCCTTGTCGATCTGCGTGTGCTGCGCCGAGACGCGCAGGGCCAGGTGCAGCGTGGGATACGCCTGTGCCGTTGTCGTCATCAACGCGATCGCCAGCGCGACCCCGGTCATCAGCCGCATGGCCGCAGTATCGCGCGCGCAGCGGATCGAACGCCCGTTTCCTCGCGACCGACCGCGCGGCGCGTGATGCACTCCGTGCGAGCGGGCAAGGACGGGCTGGCCGGCCGGCAAACCCAGGCAGCTGGCGCGGAGCAGGCCGATCTCAAGCCCGCCCACGAGAACGAGCTCAACACGCTCGCCACCAAATGACCAGCGACGTCATGCTGAAGGCAGCGCTGTCGGGCGGCGCCGGATCTCAAGGAAGCCGATCCGAGCAAGATCTCCGATGGTTGCGCCAAGGCGCGCCCGGCGAATGCCGAGCGAAAACCCAGGTAGTCGTCGGCCACCCGCCTGAGTGCGGCCGAACGTCGTCGAATTGCGGCGCCTACATGCGAAACTCGGTCGTTGGCGACAACTACTGGGCGAATGCTGCGAGCTTCTGCTGGGTGATCTTGGGGTGCTCGTAGAGCTCGCCGAGTGCATAGGCCGCGGTGCGCGGCAGCTCGACCTCGCCGCGCTCCCAGCGAGATACGGTCTCGGGCCTCACGCCGAACATTTCGGCGACCTCGTTGGCGCGGAACCCTGCGACCTTGCGCACGAGCTTGAACTCCGTGCCGGTACGGATGCCTCGTGCGACGAGCGCACTCGCGATGTCCTTCTCCTGGCGCTCCAGCTCATCGCCGTCGAACAGGATTTCGCCGCAGGACCGGCACCGCTTGCCCCGCGCGATGATCTTCATCTCCATTGCCTGGATAGGGCCCTCCCACGAGCGAAAGGTGTCGGGCGCAGCTCGACTGACTGCCATTGTCGCCGCGATGCGGCAAGCATATAACGGGTGCCGCGTGGCGAAATCTGGACGGTCAACGTTTCACCACGTGACGGGATGCTATCGCCGAGCTCGTCGCTGCAAGAACAAGCCCAGCGGTACAACCGCAAGAACAAGCCGAGCCGTGGGATAGCGACGTGATCACGCAGACGCACCACGCGGCGGTTCAGCGCCGGACGCATGCGGAGAAAGTCCACCAAGGCGAATGGCGCCGTGACGGCCGGCATGCGACATCCAAGTTCACGCTTGCTGAAATCAAGATCAGTTCTCCAATGAAGACGGTCCGCCTGGTGCGAGGAGCAGCCGTTTCTCGCTACCATGGCCGCTGGTGGGAAAGGACCTGGAACCGTGGACCAGAACCAGCTGCTCGATTGTCTGCAGAAACTCAGCGCGGCACAGCTCGAGGAGCTCATATTCCGGCTGGGGATTCCCCCCGAGCTGCTACCCGGCAGGGCTCCGATCGAGACCGCGATCGCCATCATTCGCTTCATAAGCCAGCAGGAGCGCCTCGCCGATCTCGAGGCGTATCTCACGCGGGCGTCGGCGAAAGCCCCTCCGCCCGCCGGCGGCCCTAGCGCCGGCGGCGCGCCGGCGGTGGAGGTGGAGCTGAAGGTTCCCGCCGGCATCGCGGCGCAGGCGGTGGAGGTGCGGATCAAGATCTTGTTCCTCGGCGCCAGTCCATCGGATCAGGTCCGGCTTGCGCTCGGCACCGAAGTGCGCGCGATCGACCGCAACCTGCGGGAATCGGCCGCAGGGAGGCGCTTCGATCTCGTCCAGGAGTGGGCGGTGCGGGCGAGGGACTTGCAGACGGTCCTGCTGCGCTACCGGCCGCAGATCGTTCACTTCAGCGGTCATGGCAGCCGCGTCGGGGAGCTCTGCTTCGAAGACGATGCCGGCCTGGCGAGGACCGTCGCCGTCTCCACGATCGCGAGGCTGTTCGAGGTGCTCGGAAAAGACATCCGCTGCGTGGTGCTGAACGCGTGTTACTCGCAGGTGCAGGCCGAGGCGATCCGCGATCACGTGGACTGCGTGGTGGGCATGACCGACTTCATCGACGACCCAGCTGCCGTCGCGTTCGCGAGCTCGTTCTACCTGGCGCTCGGATACGGCGAGAGCGCCAAGGCGGCGTTCGACCTCGGCTGTAACCAGATCGATCTCAGCGGGCTGACCGGCGCTTCTCTGCCGATCCTGTTGCACCGGCCCGCCGTGGATCCGGCGACCGTGAAGGTGGGTCCTGGTGGCGGTGTGTCGCGAGACCGGTAATTCCACGACACCGCCGGGCTCGCCGTGCGCGGTGGAGAGCACTGCGTGATCGCTGCGAGCTACGGAATCGATGGAGTCTCCCTCCGAGGCTCACGGTGACCGAGCGGTTGGTCGTTGAAGACGCGCGACTCTGCGACCGCCAGAACCGATCCGGCCCGCCTGGCGACGCGATCATGCGGAGAGGCTGAGTGCCGGTTCAGTATCCCTCATCAGACAACATCACCCAAGGCTACTGGCGCCGCAGTAACAGGACATACGACGTCCGCTGCTTGGGACCCCAGGGAAAGACGCTACAACACCAGAGCCATCGACGGCAGTCGACGGTTCCGTTACGATGGTCGCTGGCGGAAAGGACGTGGGGACGTGGACCGGAACCAACTGCTGGATCGATGGCACGCGCTCCGCGCGTCACAGCTGGACGATCTCGACGCTGGTCAGGCCGGGGACCAGGACGCGGCGATGCGATCTCGCAGTGCGAAGCGACGAGCGGCGCGGGAGGACGATCGATGACCGACAAAGAGCTGCTGGAGCTATTGAAAGGGCTCCTGTCCTCCCAGTTCGAGGAGGTCGTGTTCCTGCTCGGCATCCCGCCGGCGTACCTCTCGGTACGTGAGCCACAGGCGGTCCGTGCCATCGAGGTGATTCGATACGCCACCGACAACGGCCTAAGAGACGAACTCGAGGACTTGGTGCAGCCCGCGCGCCGAGGGGACGCCACCACCGCGGTGGAATCGTATCGTGCACGCAAGAGCGAGGCGTTCGTGCGCTGGGACCTGCGCAATGCTGGGCCAGCACCGACAACCGACAGTCGACCGACGCAGACCCGGCTCGATGACATGTACATTCCGCTGCGATTTGCGCCGAGGTTCGACCCCTTCAAGGTAAGTCCGCTTGCGCGTTCCATCGTGGCGGAAGACTTGCTTCAACCGCCGCCGCTTGCCAGCCACGAGCTGGACAGTGCTCGCCGCGCGGGACGAGATCACGCCCTGCGAGAGGCTCACGCCTTGCCTCGACGGTGGGTCGTGATCGGCGTTGCCGGCAGCGGCAAGACCACCTGGATGCGATCGACGTTTCGCAGGTTGATAGAGAAAGCAGGCGTACTACCAGTCTTTCTCGAGGCGCGTGCGATCGCCGCCACCTGGCGATCTTCGCTCGGCGCCGAGCAGCCATTCGATCATTACCTGGCCGGTGCGCTCGCCGAATGCAACATCGCGCGACCGGGCGCTATCCTCGGCACGCTGCTGGCCGACTCGTCTCTGAAGGTGGTGGTCCTGATCGATGGTTGGGACGAGCTCGGGGACGCTCAGGGCGACCGGCTGCGGGAGCGCTTGCTCGAGTTCAGCGGCGCGTACCCCGGCGTCGCCATCGTGGTATCGAGCCGTCCCTACGGTGCTACGTATCCGGCGCGCGCGGAGATGTTCCGCGCCCAGTACATCCAGCCGCTATCCGACGACGACATCAGGATGCTCGCGCAGCGGTTTCAGCGTCACGCGCATGGGCTCGCCCAGCCGCGCGAATACGAGGCACGCGCCGAGGAATTCATGGTCGCGCTCGCCCTTGCGCCCAACGCCCGCTCGCTCGCTAGCACTGCACTGCTCCTGACCATGATGCTGCTCCTGTGGCACCAGGCGCCGTTGCCGGGGCGAGGGCACAGGCTCTACCACGCCTGTCTGCGCAACATGCTGATCTATCGCGTGACCCGGCTCAGTGAGGAGAAGCGCGACCGGCAGTGGCGTCCGGATGACGACGAGGAGCTGTTTCGCGTGGTGGCAGAGCTGGCATACCGGCTGCAAACCAAGGACGGCAAGCCATTCCATCGAACGCTCTTGATCTGTCCGTGGGACGAGGCAGTACAGCTACTCAAGACGGAGTGGCCGCAACGCGAGAATTTCTTGCGATGGCTGATCGCGAGTGCGGGCGTTCTCGTGGATCGCGCCGATGGCTCGGTTCAGTTCTCGCATCTCAGCTTCCAGGAGCACCTGGTGGCTCATCATCTGTTCACCACGTGCGAAGGCGACCAGCGGATCACGATGATGCTCGAGCACATGGCGGATCGAAGCTGGTGGGAGACGCTGCGACAATGGGCAGCTCTCATTGGCGACCAGCGGCCGGAGAAGCTCACACCGGTGTTTGATAAGCTGCGCACGAAACCTGATGGTTACTGGCTGGCAGGCCAGATCTTTGCCGACGGGACCGGAAGGGCGTCCGACTTCGCCGCCTGGTGCGCAGAGCTCGCATCCCGGCTGTGCGATCCATCGGATGCCAGTGACGACTGCGCGGTGGCCTGGGGATCATGCAAGCAATCCGATCGCCTCGCGATCCTCAGGGACACGCTGGCAGCCGCGTGCACGAGTCTGCACTGGCTCGACGGCAGCAGGCACGCGCACTGGTGCAAGCTGGCCAACCTCAATGTACCCCGCGCAGCGAAGTTTCGGGCGGTCGAGCCGCCGATCAACACGCCCCAGGCCGTGGCGCGCTCTCGCGTGCTGTTCGGCGGCGCGGCGAGCTGGCCCGACGGCGATGAGCTAGCCGTGCTCCGGATCTGGCCGTCGACGCGCGTCGCGATCGGGATCCGACTGCAGAGCGCGATCAGTCTGGGCGCAGGACCGGCCGACCTGCTGCCGATGCTTCCCACGTTGCTGGTCCGGGCGAATCGGTTGTGGTCCGGCAAGGACCATGCGTTGCTCGAAGGGTCAGTGGGGAGATGGATCAAAGGGTCTGACGGCACGCTGATCCGGCAGCAGGTTGGCGAATTCGGCATGAGTTTTGTCCAGGACTTTGTCCGCGATACCGTTCGATACCTGTTCGGCTACTTCGCCGTGCCCTTGCACGAGGAGGTTCTGGAGTCCGAACAGGCAATGATGGATCGTGTCGTGCAGGAGTTCGGGCGCCTGTTCGTGCGGACGGTTGTCCGCGAATTTGCCGAGCGGTTCGAACGGGATTTCATTCGTGATTTTACATTATATTACATCAGAGGCGTTGTTAGAGACTACCCACGGGAGTTCGCCGACGAGTTCCCCAGATACTTCAGCCGAGAATTCGCCCGAGATTTTGGCCAGTATTTTGCGCTGCATTTCACTCGAGAGCTCGAGCAAGCACTGCAGCGTTCGAGGTCAGAGGTGGTGGTGCCCTCGTGGCTCCCGGCCCTGGCGTTCCTGGAAGCCAGCTCGGTTGTCGGACGCGCTACGCCGCGCGTGGCGCTCGCGCATGGCTCGTTTCCGAAGGAGATGTTCTTGCTCGGTCTGTTCAAGCTGGCATGCCAGGCGTCGTTCGAGCCGGGGTCCAATTTCCTCGATGAATCGATCCAGCGATCCTGTGCGGCATTTCCGGGGCATCCGCTGTGGCCGGCGCTGGCGCGCCACATGGCCCGACGGTCGGAGCCCGTAGAGCGTGCGCTGCTCGAGAACCTGGCTCGCCACCCGGAGAACTGCGCTCCGCCGCTGTCGTGGGGCCTTCAGTATTACGTGCGGGGCGATCTGCTGTTCGATGATGATTCCATCGTCATGCTCGATGAACTGTGCGATCGGTGCAACGTACCACCGCCACCGCTGCTGGAGGACCTTCCGCCCGAGCTTCACATTCCGCTCGATCACGTCATCATGAGACGTGATCTGATGAGGGCGACGTGACCTGGGTGTTGGCGACATTCAATGCAACTGGTCATCTTCCGTGAGAACGCGATCACCAGCGCGGCCGTGAGACATTCGTATTGATCGCGAGTCATGGCGGCGTTACATTTGGTGGATGCAAGATCGAAATCTCGCTCTGGAGGTGGTGCGCATCACCGAGGCCGCTGCGGTCGCGTCTGCCCGACTCATGGGCAAGGGCGATCGCAAGCTGGCCGATCACGTCGCGGTCGAGGCGATGCGCCAGGCGTTCGACGCGATCGATATCTGCGGAACGGTCCAGATCGGCGAGGGTGAGCGCGACAAGGCGCCGATGCTGTTCATCGGTGAGAAGGTCGGCGGGGGGTGGCGCAACAACCCCAGGGCATCGCCCAAGGTCGACATCGCAGTGGATCCTCTCGAGGGCACCAATCTGTGTGCCACGGGAGCGCCCGATGCGATCAGCGTCATCGCGATCGCGGATGATGGCCAGTTCCTCAACGCACCCGATACCTACATGGAGAAGATTGCTGTTGGGCCCGAGGCCCGGGGTGTCATCGATCTGCGCCAATCGTGGACCTGGAACCTCGAGAGGATTGCGGCGGCCAAGCACAAGAAGGTGCAGGATTGCACGGTCATCATTCTCGAACGCATCCGCCACAACACGCTCATCGAGGAGGTCCGTGGCGCCGGGGCGCGGATCCGCTTGATCAGCGACGGTGACGTGTCGGGCGCCATCATGACGGCGAATCCCGATTCCGGCATCGATGTCCTGTTCGGTACGGGGGGCGCTCCGGAAGGAGTGATCGCAGCGGCGGCCCTCAAGTGCATCGGAGGCGAGCTTCAGGGCCGGCTCCGGTTCCGCAGCAACCCCGAGCGCGATCGCGCGGAGAAGATGGGCGTCAAGCCCGAGGACACGATCTACACGACCGAGGACCTCGCGCAAGGTGATGTCATGTTCGCGGCCACCGGTGTCACCAAGGGCTATCTGCTCGACGGCGTGAAGTTCTTCGGCGACAGCGCAACGACGGAGTCGATCGTGATGCGTTCCAAGTCAGGCACGGTTCGCGTGATCAAGGCGACGCACGACTTCAAGAAGAAACCCAGGTGATCCTCACCTGCGCCGTATCGCTCGCAACGGCCGATCAGGCGGCGCCTTTCTTGTCGCTGTCGCTGTCGGCGTCGTGGCCGTAGTAGCGGCCGTAGTAGCCGCCGTAGCCGTAGCCGCCGTAGTAGGAGTCGCGGGCGTCGAGCTCGTTGACGATGACGCCGACGATCGAGCCGCCGATGTCGCGGATCATGCGGGCGGAGCGGCGGAGCTCGTCGCGCATGGTCTTGCTGGCGCGCACGACGAGGACGACGCCGTCGACGCGCTTGGACAGGACGATGGCGTCGGTGACGGGCTGGATCGGCGGGGAGTCGAGGATCAGGCGGTCGAAGCGGCGGGACAGCTCGCCCAGGACGGTCTCGAACCGCTTGGTGAGCAGGAGCTCGGCGGGGTTGGGCGGGGTCGGGCCGCAGGGCAGGATGAACAGGTTCTCGACCTCGGTCGGCTTGATCAGGGCGTCGTAGTCCTCGTCGCCGATCAGGAGGTTGGACAGGCCGGGGCTGAGCGCGACGTTGGTCGACTTGTGGAGGCGCGGGCGGCGCATGTCGGTGTCGATCAGGAGGGTGCGCTGGCCGCTCTGGGCCATCGTGGTGCCGAGGTAGATGACGCTGGTGGTCTTGCCTTCGCGCTGGTTGGCGCTGCACACGACGATCGACTTGAGGTCGCGGTCGGCGGCGCTGAACAGGATGTTGGTGCGCAGCGAGCGGCAGCACTCGGCGATCGACGACTTGGGGTTCTCGTGGATGTACATGTCGCGCGTGCGGTCGTCGTTCTTGCCGTCGAGGTCGGCGCTGGTGAGCTGCGGGATGACGCCGAGCACGGGGGCGTCGGCGGCCTGGGTCGCGTCGGTGATGCTCTTGATCGAGCGGTCGAGGAACACGATCAGGAAGATGATGCCGACGCCGACGACCAGGGCCATGATCGCGGCCAGCGACACGTTGGTCTTGATGTTGGGCGACACCGGCTTGGTCGGCAGCTGCGCCTTGTCCAGGCCGCGCACGTTGGAGATGATCGACGACAGGCTGCCGGTCAT
>VBLP01000035.1 GCA_005887925.1 Deltaproteobacteria bacterium
TCCGACGACGATCACCTCTACGCTGTCAGCTCCGCCGGCGCGCTCAGATGGAAGCTCCGGCTCGGCGCCTGCGATCCCCAGGGCTTCGGCCCCGAGTCGTCGCGCTGCGACGTCGACGGCGGCCCTACCATCGGCCCCGACGGCACGATCTACGTCGGCGGCGACGGCATCCACGCGGTCTGGCCCGACGGCACGCTGCGCTGGAAGCTTGCCACCCCCGAGCACGTCGCGTCGACCCCCGCGATCGGCGGCGACGGCACGATCTACGTCGGCTCGCTCGACGGCGCGCTCTACGCGATCGCCCCCACCGGCCAGGTCCGCTGGAAGCTCGCCACCGCCGACAAGATCGTCGCGACCCCCGGCATCGCCAGCAACGGCACGATCCTCGTCGGCGCCGAGGACGAACATCTCTACGCGATCGCCCCCGACGGCACGCTCCTCTGGCTGCTCGCGTTCCCCGGCGACATCGACACCACGCCGGCGATCGCGCGCGACGGGACGATCTACGTCGCCGGCGACGACGCCCACCTCCATGCATTTCGATAAGTGATAAAGGAACTCATGGCGAGCCCCGTGCTCGTCGATCTCTGATCTCTGAGGGAACCCAATGTCTACGATTGATCGACAGGCAATTATCGACGCCCTGTCTCGCCTGGTCACCCCAGGCGTTGATCCCGAGGGGACTTTCCCGTCCCCTCTTGCCCGGCGAAGCCGGGCAATTCACCCCACCGCGCGTCGCGTCGCGCGGCCCTGCACCTGCGAGCCCTGTGCTCGTCGATCTCTGATCTCTGATCTCTGAGGGAACCCAATGTCTACGATTGATCGACAGGCAATTATCGACGCCCTGTCTCGCCTGGTCACCCCAGGCATCAAGCTCACCGCACTCGCCGACGAGATCGGCGCGCGCAAGCCCCAGTACGCGGCGCTGCGCGAGGTGATCCTCGACCTCGTCGAGGACGGCACCGTGCAGGTCCTGCCCGGCGGGGCGTTCGCGCTCGCGCCGTCCGGCCGGCCCGGCGATCCCGCCGCGAAGCCGATACCCGCGCCGCGAGCCGCGCCGGTGCGCAGCCACAAGCCGCCGACGCCGAAGCCGGCGTCCGTGGCCCGCACCGCGCGCACGCCGTGGTCCGCGGCCCCGCGGCCCCCGTCGGACAAGGCGGCGCGCGCTACCGGAGACGGCGCCGCGCCCGCTGCCGGGCCCGCCCGGCAGGTCCGTCGCCCGACCGCGCCGCCCCGGCTGCCGCGCGAGGAGTACGATCCCGAGACCGGCGACGTCCGCCCGGTCGGCGACACGATCTCCGCTGGCGTCGCCAGGCCCGGCGAGCGGCCCGATCGCGCCGACGACCGGATCATCGGCCGGATCACCGTCCACCCCGCGGGCTACGGCTTCGTCGCCACCGAGGAAGGCGAGACCGTGTTCGTGCCCGCCAAGTTCCGCGGCACGTCACTCGACGGCGATCGCGTCGCGGTCGACACCTGGCCCGGCGTGCGCGGCACCGAGGGCCGGGTCAGCGAGGTGCTCGCGCGCGGTCGCGCCCGGCTCACCGGCGTGCTGCGCCGGGCCGGCCGCGCCGTCTACCTCGAGCCCGACGATCCGCGGATCTCGTCGGACTATGGCCGCGTCGCTCTCGAGGACGCGCCGCTCGGCAAGGACGGCGACGCGATCGTCATCGAGATCACGCGCTACCCCGACGCCGCGCGCCGCGAGCTCGGCGGCAAGCTGCTCAAGGTCCTCGGCGATCCCGAGGATCCGCGCACCGAGATCGAGAAGATCCTCGCGTGCGCCGTCATCCCGATCGAGTTCCCCGACGAGGCCGCCGCGCAGGCCCGCGCGACCGCCCAGGACCTCGGCCCGGCCGATCTCGCCGATCGCATCGACCTGCGCGACCGCCGGTTCGCGACCATCGACCCCGAGACCGCGCGCGACTTCGACGACGCGCTGTGCATCGAGGACGGCCTGCACGGCGGGCCGCGCGTGTGGGTCGCCGTCGCCGACGTCTCGCACTATGTGCGGTGGGACGACGCGCTCGACAAGGAGGCACAGATCCGCGGCGTCTCGGTCTATCTCCCCGATCGCGTGATCCCGATGCTGCCGCACCAGCTGTCGGCCAGCATCTGCTCGCTCAACCCGATGGTCGACCGCTGCGCCATGGTGGTCCGGCTCGACTACAACCACGACGCCGAGCTCGTCGATGTCGGCTACGCCGCCGCCGTGATCCGCAGCAAGGCCCGCCTCGACTACCCCGGCGTCGCCGCCGCCCTCGAGGGCGACTTCCGCGGCCGCCGCGAGGAGTATCGCCAGTGGGCCGGCGAGCTCGCCCGGCTCGACGCGCTCGCTCGCCAGCTGCGCAAGAAGCGCCAGGCGCGCGGCGCCCTCGAGCTCGAGCTGTCCGAGCCCAAGGTCGTGCTCGACGCCGACGACCCCCGCCTGGTCCGCGACGTCGTCAAGGCCAAGGGCGACCCCGCCGTCAAGCAGGCGTACCAGCTCGTCGAGGAGTTCATGATCGCCGCCAACGAGGCGGTCGGCAACTTCTTCCGCCGGCGCGGCGCCCCGACGGTGTGGCGCGTCCACGCTCCGCCCAAGGCCGACCGCGTCGCCACCCTCGCCGAGCTGCTCGGCGCCTACGGCATCACCGTCGACGTCGAGCAGGCCGCCACGCCGCTCGGCATGAAGCGCGTGCTCGACCAGATCGCCGAGCAGCCCGGCGCCCAGGCGCTGTCGTTCCTCGTCCTGCGCACCCTGACCCAGGCCGTGTGGGACACCGTTCCGATCGGCCACTTCGGCCTGGCGTCGGGCGACTACCTCCACTCCACCTCGCCGATCCGGCGCTATCCCGATCTCCTCGTCCACCGCCTGCTCAAGTACCACCTCCACCGCGAGGGCCACGCCTCCGGCGGCGGCTACACCAAGGCGCCCCCGGCCGTCAGCGACCTGTCCACGCTCGCCCACGCCTCGAGCGAGCACGAGCGCCGTGCGATGGAGGCCGAGCGCGAGGCCGTCGCGATGTACCGCGCCTACCTGATGCGCGACCAGATCGGCCAGCGCTTCGACGGCGTGGTCTCCGCCGTCACCAGCTTCGGCGCGTTCGTCGAGATCGACGAGCCCTACGTCGAGGGCCTGATCAAGCTCGAGTCGCTCGGCGACGAGCAGTTCAGCTTCGACGGCGTCCACATGCGGCTGTCCGGTCAGCGGACCGGCACCACGCTGTCGCTCGGCGACAAGGTCACCGTCGAGGTCAACAACGTCTCGGTCGTCCGCCGCCGCATCGACTTCACCCTCGTCGTCGCGCAGACCGCCGGCCGGAAGCCGCGCAAGGCCGCCGACCGCACCCGCCGCGCCACCGCCCCCGAGGCCGCGCCGCACATCGGCCTCGCCCGGCGCAAGAAGGCCGGCCGCGAGGTCGAGCGCGCCACCCGCGCCCACGCCGAGTCCGGCGCCACCCCGCGCCGCGCCGCCAGCACCGGCGGCAAGCTCCGCCTCGGCGTCTCGCACCGCGGCCCGCGCGACGACGGCGACGGCGAGCGCAAGAAGCCCAAGCGCCGCAAGTGACCAGCTCGCTGCCCGCTACGCAGCGCGGGCGCGGCGCTTACGAGGCGAGACAATATCGCGAAGCTGCGCGATCAGGGTGAGCGCCGCGTTGACCGCCTCGTCGCTGCCGAACAGGTCGTACACCTCGGGCCGGAGCAGCACTACCTTTGCGGTCCGCAACCGACCAGCCCAGTGGCCGCGGCGAGCACGCGACCAGTCGTAGCGAGCAATGGAGGTCTCGGGCGGCTTACGCTTCCTCATATTCTTCGTTGCGCAAAAGAAGCCCAAAGGGCGTCGAGTGACGGCGCGTCATTCCTCTGCCGCGGCCTGCGCGACGAGCTTGTCCAGCGCTGCTACAAGTCCGGGCGCGTGCTCGACCAGATAGTCGCGACACACGTCGACGTCGATACCAGACTTCACCAGACTGGCCACATCGGCACGGTCCTGCAAGCGCGAGGCTTTCAACTTCAGGTAGATGAGGCGCGCGACATCGATGAAGCTGCCGGGCGGCGCCGCGAGGGCCGCGCCGAGGTGGTCCTCCCCGGGATGCGGCGATAGGTAATCAATCGCAACTCCATTCACCTCGATCGGGATCGCCGGATTCATCGTGA
>VBLP01000769.1 GCA_005887925.1 Deltaproteobacteria bacterium
GGGACGCTCGACTTCGGCGGGATCAAGGCGACGACTCCGAGCGGCGTGCCGGTCGATCTGGTCCTCCGCGACGACAAGTACCGAGCGCTGTACGAGGCGGCGGTCGATCACGCGACGCGGATCGATGGCGTGCCGGTTCTCGTCGTCCGTAGCGAATATCTGATCGCGATGAAGATGGTCGCAGGCCGCCCGAAGGACGATGGCGATCTCGAGTTCCTGATCGGCGACTGTGGCGTCGATCTCGAGCGTGCCCGGGCAGTCGTATCCGAGCACCTCGGGCCCTACGCGGTCGACAAGCTCGAGCGCTACTGCGACGAGGTTGCCTGGCGCCGTTCGCGCGATTCCGAGTGACGCACTCTATCCGCCGACGACGACGTTGGTGGAGCCTTCGATCATCTGGCCGGACCCGCCGCAGTGCTGGTCCTGGTCGCCCATGCGGTGGGCGGCCTTGCTGTTGATGAACACCGTGCCGCTGCCGACCTTGGCGGTCCAGGTGTTGGGGCCGCAGCACGCCATGTGGATGCCGGTGTCGTCGACGCGGATCGCGGGCAGCTTGTTCACGTTGACGTCGGGTGAGCCGACGATCGCGGGGCCGACCGCCGGGTGCGGGCAGGCAGGGCAGCCGTGCGCGTCCGCCGGTACGTTGGATTTATCGCCGAGTCGACATTGGCCGGGCATGGGAGCTCCTCGCGCAGGTGCGGATCAGGTGAAGCCGCCGGGGGTCATGGTGCCGACGCCGCCGACGACGGGGCCGACCGGCACGTAGGGCGGCGCGAACGTCGGGACCGGGCCGGTGCCGAGGACGTTGGTGACCATCGTGCTCACCTTCCATAGATTGTACGTCTTCTCGAACGCATCGGAGATCGCCTCGAACAGCTCCTGGTGGAACGGCGCGTTGGGATCGCCGAGCTGGCCGACCATCTGCATCTTGAGCACGTTGCACGAGATCGACATCGGCACCTGGGTCAGCGCGGCGAACGGGCAGGGGACGTTGGGGGCCGGCGGCGCGACCGGGCTCGGCACCGCGGCGAACGCCGGGTACCAGGGCATGCCGGTGACCTTGACCGTCGCCGTGAAGCTCAGCCACGCCGTGCCGATCACCTGGGCGATCACGTTGGAGTACTTCATCTCCATCGGCGTCGACTTGGGCGCCGAGGCGAGGATCAGCGGCGTCCACGGCGGGCCGACGATCTGGCCGCCGACCGCGGTCACCGCGTTGATCACGATGCCGACCATGGTCGCGGCGGTCTGCCACTGGCTCCACGCCGAGCAGATCGCCGAGCAGGTGCCGTCCATGAACGACCCGATCTTGCCGATGTGCATCTTCTGCGTATCGGTGTGGTACTTGTTCAGCGACGCGGGCTGGAACAGCGGCGGCATGCCCGGGGCCGATGCCTTCTCGTCCGGCTTGAACGCGCGGCCGTAGTGGTCGCCGGCAGGGTCCCCCTGCGGATCCTTCCAGTTCTGGGTAACCTTCAGGTTGAACGAGGTGAACTTCAACCTCGCTAACTGCTGCATCGCACTGGCTTGCGGGGCGGGCATGGGCTCCTCTGGCTGCCGTTATACGGTCCGGCGGGGCCGGGGGTTCCCTGGCATCATCACATTTTTCGCGCCCTTAGGTAGTGAATCGAGTAGCTTGCCGCGCTGCGGGCGTCGCGCCGGAGCGTCCAGGGCAGCTCGGCCTCGTCCTCGATCTGGTAGCGCGCGCCGAGCCCCGTGCCGTCGCGCAGGATCGCGGTGAGCTCGGCCGCCGGATCGGCGCCGGCGAGCCGCTCGTGGTCGGCCATCACCGAGCTCTGCCAGGCGTACGGCGACGCCAGGATCACCTCGCCGCCCGGCGCGCACAGCCCGTCTAACACCGACAGGAGGCCGCGCGGGCTCGCCACCGAGTCGATCAGGTTGAGCGCGACCACGCGGCCGAACACGCCGGGGACGAGCGGCGGGTCGAGCGCGTCGCCGCACACCAGCAGCCGGCGCTCGGCGGCCACGGTGCGGTCGCCGGCCGCGACGCGCGCCGCCGCGTATCGCCGCCCGATCATCCGGCGCGGATATTCGACCAGCTCGCCGTCGAGCAGCTGGCGCGCGCGGCGGACCGCGCCGAACGACAGGTCCAGGCCGCACACGCGCTCGGCGCCCCGCGCGAGCTCGGCGACGATCCGGCCGGTGCTGCAGCCGAGCTCGACCGCGAGCTCGACCGGCTGCCCGGCGCGCTCGGCGATCCTGTCGGCGATCGCGCGCAAGCCGAACCCGGCACCGGGGCCATCGGGCGGCGGCGCGGCCCGGTCACCCCAGTGCGCATCGAGGTAGATCGACAGGTGCTCGACCAGCCGGGGATACGACGCATCGTCGGGCCCGCCGGAGACCAGGAGCTCCACCACATCGGTCGGCAGGTCGCGCTCGACCACCGTCGCGATCTCGGCGCGCAGATACCCCGACGGGTCGGCCATCACGATCGGCACGCCGGCGACCACCGGGTAGCGCCGGCCGCAGTCACAGATCAGGACATCGCCGCGCGGCTCGAGCGTCCGCAGATCGATCCGATCAGCCGTGCGCGTTCGGCAGCCGGGGCACACCAGGACGAGGTCCACCGAATCACCAGATCGAGCGCAGATCGAGAACCAGGCCCGGGAGCTCGGGATCACCGCGCAGCTCGATGACGTGCTCGGTATCTCGCATCGGCAGATGGCGCCATCGAGCCACGACAGTCATGCGAAGATCGTCGACATCGATCGTGCTGCTCGCCGGGACAACCACCCTTCCACGTTAGCACGCGCGGGTCGCGAAAGACCCGACGGAGTTCGGGTATGCTGCCGAGCCGAGGCGACCTCCGTGGACGTGTTCGGTGCAGCCGTCGAAGCCCGTGGGTTTCTGTGCGATGCAGCGGTTGCGGCCGGCCACGAGCTCGGCGTGTTCGAGGCGCTGGCGGACGCCGGCCCGGCGACGGTCGAGCAGCTTGCGGCCAGGATCGGCGTGGTTCCAGGCCGCCGCCGGCTGCGCGCGCTGCTCGACGTGCTCGCCGCGATTGGAGTGCTCAGCCGCGAGCACGCTGCCGCGAGCGCGCCCACCCGGGTTGCCGCAGCGGCCGCGGTCCCGGCTCGTCCCGTCGTGGCACGCGCCGGCTGGGGCCTGCTGGCCGAGGTGATCCGCAATGACCAGCCGCTGCCGGTGGAGATCGCCAGCGCCGGTGCGCGACCGCTGCACGACCACCTGGCCAGCGCTGGGGCGGCTGCAGCGCACGAGCTGGCCGCGAGCCTGGACGCCGATTCGCTGCTCGATCTCGGGGCCGGGGCGGGCACGTACAGCCAGGCGTTCCTGGCCGCGCATCCGGCCGCGCGTGCCACCCTGGTCGATTCCCGCGACGTTCTCGCGCTCGCCGCCGTGCACCTCGGCCCGCTGATCGACCGCGCGCGGTTCGTCGACGGCGATGCCACCACGGTCGACGCGGGCGACGGTCACGGCGCTGCTCTGCTTGCAAATCTCTTGCATATACACTCCCCGGAGATGTGCGCGCGGTTGTGCGCGGCGGCGGCGCGCGCCGTCGCCCCAGGTGGCGTGGTGGTGATCAAGGAGATGCGGGTCGATGACGATCGCACGGGCCCGATCGAGGGACTGCTGTTCGCGCTCAACATGGCGATCTACACCGAGGCTGGCGATGCCTACCCGGCATCGCAGCTGCGCGCCTGGCTGGCCGAGGCGGGCCTGATCGACCTCTCCGAGGGCAGGCTCGCCGCAGCTCCCGACGCGATCATCGCGATCGGGCGCAAGCCGAGCGGTTCCGCGCGTTGAGCGAGCGATCGCTGGTGAGGTGATCGGCGAGGGCGCCGGGTTCGGGGTGGTTCGGGGTGGCAAGATTCGTCCGGGCGAGCTCGTGTTCGCGCGGTGACAGCGCCCCGATCACGACCGCGCCGCGATCATCGCGATCAACACCGGCTCGAAATCGGGCAAGGCGCTGGCGGCCGGCTCGTCGAGGGTCGCGACCAGTGCGCCCGCCTTGCTCGGCCGGCACGCCACGCGCAGCTTGCGCTCGGGTTTGGCATACGCGATGTACCACGCGAGTCCGAGCGGCGTGGTGGCGTCGGTCGCGGCGATGCCGGTCGCGTCCCTTGGCGCGATCGCTTGACGCTGCTGCTCGCAGGTCATGTTCGGGACGAGCTTCGTGGTGATCGTCACGCTCGCCTTGGCCTCGTCGTACTCGACGATGTCGACCGTCTCCGAGCCGGCCGCTCGGTACGTGCCGGTCAGCACGGGCGCGTCGATCGCGCGTCCGCTGGAGAACTTGATGTGCACTCTCCTGGTCACCGGCGCGGCGGTGCCGACCCGCGCGTTGATCACGGGGATCATCCGTGAGGTCACCGGCGCCAGCTCGTCCGACAGCTTCTTGCTGGTCTGGCGCAGCTTGCGGATCTTGTTGTCCTGCTCGTCGAGCTTGCGCTCGAGCGAGCGGTACGCCGCGTTCGGATCGGCATTGAGGATCTCGAGCGTCGCGGTCAGCTCGGCACTGTACGCTTGCAGCTGCGCCAGCCCGGCGCGTAGCGCGGTGAGATCGGCCTCGTACTGCTTCTGGCCATCATCGATCAGCGACTGCGTTCCGGTCACCACCTTGGTCAGGCCATTGACGCGCGTCTGGCATGCAGCGAGCTCCCTGTCGTAGCCCTTGGCGAGCTCCCTGGTCCTCGAGTCCGCCGCCACCGGCGCCGCGGCGAGGCACAGCACCAGCATCACGAGGTTTGCGCGCATGCCCGATCCTACCAGCTGGATGGCACCGACCGCGCAGGTTTCGCTCGTCGATATCGCCGTCGCGGAGACTGCTGGCGATGAAGACCGGAGCCCGTGTCGCGCGATCAGCGACCTCCGCGCTCGAACCGTTCGAGATCGATCGCCGCGGGCCGGGCGCGCTCGACGTCGCGACGGACCGCGCCACGCCGACCTACGCGGCTACTCGCAGCACATCATCTGCTTCATGAGATCACTGAGCCGATCGCGCGTATTTCGGACCAATTCTCCGTTTCCGGCAGATTTGGCGTCATGTGCATGGATTGCGCGGCGCACCGTGAAATGACGATATTGTCGTTTCCGTATTGTCTATTCTCTACTTGGCGGTATTCATGCCGAGGTCTTACATGACCATCTGCACGGTGCGCTGCGCTGGCTGTCAGAGTCGATGCGGCGTCACGCCGTGACGAAGGAGGATAGGGCAATGGGAACTCTACGAAGTAGCTGGACGGCGACACCGCTTCCTGTGGACGGCAACCTGGGTGCTACCGAATGGGCGGGGGCCGGCACCATGCCGCTCGTCGCGGGTGGCGTGAACTACGGCACCGTGATGATGAAGAACGATGCCCAGTTTCTCTACATCGCACTTGATATCACGCGCGATATGGGGAACTCGCCGGGAGACGGCGATTACTTCTGGTTGATGTTCGATGTCGATCGCAACCGCGCCATCACACCGCACAC
>VBLP01000255.1:0-3406 GCA_005887925.1 Deltaproteobacteria bacterium
AGCGGATCGTCGCCGGCGATCTGGTCCTGCCCTCGACGGTGATCCCCGGCTTCTCGCGCGAGCTCGAGGCGATCATCCTCACCGCGCTCGCCACCGACCCCGGCGCGCGGTTCCAGTCCGCGCAGGAGCTGATCGAGGCGCTCGACGCGTTCACGGTGCGGGCCAAGCTCACCGGCACGAACACCGCGATGGGGCGCTTCATGCTCCAGCTGTTCGGGACCAAGAAGGAGCCATGGATCGACGCCACGTTGCAGAGCACCGATCACACCCTCGTCACGCCGGCCGAGATCGAGCAGGAGGACGAGGTCCAGGACGAGGACGAGGACGATAACGACGAGACCCTGGTGCTCGGCAACCGCCAGGACGTCCACCGCGTGCTCGCCGAGCTCAACGCGCCGGTCGTTCCGCGCACGATGACGCCGTCGTCGCCCGCCGCGTCGCCGCATGCGCCGACCCAGATGACCGTGGTGCCGCACCCCCCCGCCGAGCCCCGGCCGATGCCCGAGCGCTCCCGGCGCCCGAGCGTGCGGCGAGCCGGAGAGCGGCCGAGCCTGCCGTTCGCGAGCCCCACGCCACCCGCCGAGCGCGCCTCCGCGTCGCTCTCCGTGCCCGCCGCAGTGGGGCCGACCCCGATCGCCGACGGCGAGCTTCCATCGAGCCCGAACCTGGCGATGACACTGATCGGCCCGGTGCCGGTGACGCCCGATCCGCCGCCGGTGCCGCTCGCGGTGGCGATGCCGATGCCGATCTCGGCGTCGATGCCGGTGTCGAGCTCGGGGTCGATGCCGGTGCCGCCGATGATGATGCCGCCCGCGACAGTGCCGCCGATGAAGCTGGGTTCGCCGGCCGGCGTCCCCGGGGCCGCCGGGATGCCCACCGTGCCGATCGTGCTGGCGCCCAGCGGGCTGCCCCGGCTGACCGCGAGCAGCGATGACATCAGCCAGGTCGGGTCCAGGCCGCTGGTCACCGATCCCAAGCTCGGCTGGAACACCTCGGTCAAGCTCATGCCCCCCGGCAACGGCAGCTCCACGCGGCTCGTCAGCGAGCAGGTCAACATCCGGATCCGATCCAACACCGGCTGGGTGATCGTGGCGATCCTGCTCGTGCTCGTCGTCGCGGCGATGGTCGTCCTGATCGTCGAGACCTGAGCGCACGTGCGGCCCGGCTCACGCGTAGGCCGTTCAGCTCTCGCGACCGCGTCGCGCGTCAATCGCGCTTGAGGCGCACCCGGGCCGGTGCCATGGTGGGCGCATGGCGACCGCAGCGACCCCCTCCGAGCGTCTGTCCAGCTACAACCCGGCGACTCACGATCTGATCGGCACCGTGCCGATCCACGGGCCCGCGGAGGTCGACGCCGCCGTCGCCCGCGCGCGGGTCGCCGCCGAGCGCTGGGGCGCGCTGTCGTTCCAGGCCCGCAGCGAGGAGCTCACCGCGTTCCGCAAGGCGCTCGCGGCGCGCGCCGACGAGATCGCGGAGCTGCTCCACCGCGAGAACGGCAAGCCCGAGATCGAGGCGCTGACCGAGGTGATGATGGCGCTCAGCCATGTCCAGCACGCGACTGCGTGCGCCGAGTCCGCCATGGCGCCGCGCCGGGTCTCCGCCGGCATCCTCGCCAACTTCCGCGCGACGATCAGCTACCACCCGCTCGGCGTGGTCGGCGTGATCGGCCCCTGGAACTACCCGCTGTTCACGCCGATGGGCTCGATCGCCTACGCGCTCGCCGCCGGCAACGCCGTCGTGTGGAAGCCGAGCGAGCTCACCCCGCTGATCGCCGTCAAGATCGCCGAGATCGCACAGCAGACCTTCGCGCTGCCCGACCTGCTCCAGGTCGTGACCGGCGCGGGCCCCACCGGCGCCGCGCTCGCCCGCGCCGCCGTCGACAAGATCGCGTTCACCGGCTCGCCCGGCACCGGCCGGCGCGTCATGATGGCCGCCGCCGAGCGGCTCACGCCCGTCCTGCTCGAGCTCGGCGGCAAGGATCCGATGATCGTCGCCGAGGACGCCGACCTCGCCAAGGCCGCCGAGGCCTGCGTGTTCGGCGCGCTCACCAACGCCGGCCAGGCCTGCATCTCCGTCGAGCGCGTCTACGTCGCCGACGCCGTCCACGACCGGTTCGTCGACGAGGTCGTCAAGCAGGTCCGCACCCTCAAGGTCGGCGGCGACGACGGCCAGCTCGGCGCGATGACCAGCACCGCCCAGGTCGCGATCGTCAAGGACCACCTCGAGGACGCCGTCGCCAAGGGCGCCAAGGTCCTGACCGGCGGCCCCGACGCGATCAGCGGTAGCTACATCCAGCCGACCGTCCTGACCAACGTCGACCACCGCATGAAGGTCATGACCGACGAGACCTTCGGCCCGGTGATCCCGATCAAGCGGGTCGGCTCGCTCGACGAGGCGGTCAAGCTCGCCAACGACTCCAGGTACGGCCTCGGCTCGTCGATCTTCGCCGGCAAGGGCGCGCGCGCCGTCGCCGCCAGGCTGCGCGCCGGCATGACCTCGATCAACGCCGTCATGAGCTTTGCCGGCATTCCCTCGCTGCCGTTCGGCGGCGTCGGCGATTCCGGGTTCGGCCGGATCCACGGCGACGAGGGCATCCGCGAGTTCACCCGCGTCAAGTCGACCGCCGAGCAGGTCATGTCCCTGCCGATCAACATGATGTCGTTCCGCCAGCCCAAGGACGCCCCGAGCCGGCTGCGCCAGATGATCAAGCAGCTCTACGGCAGCGGCGTCGTCGCCAAGGCCAGCGACTGGTTCCGCAAGCTGCGCAGCTGACCGCACGCCGCCGTCGCGAGGGTGCATCGTCATGGAGATCGACGCCGGAAGCGTGAAGCTCGACGAGGATGTGGGGGAAGAGCTGCGCAAGCTGGCGGAACGCTCCGGCCGTCCACTGGGCGCGCTGGCCAACGATGCCTTGCGCGACTTCGTGCGCTACGAGAACCGGGTCGCGGCTGCGATCGATCGCGGTGTCACCGATCTCGAGGCTGGCCGAGATCCGGATGCTTGACCGAGCGCTTGCCTACCCATAGTCTCACGGGATGGACTATCGACACGTGATCACGCTCGAGCCTGGCAAGCGCGGGGGAAAACCGTGCATCCGCGGCCTGCGGATCACCGTGTATGACATCCTCGAGTACCTTGCATCCGGCATGTCCGATGAGGAGATTCTCGCGGACTTCCCCGACCTGAATCTCGACGACATTCGCGCATGTCTTGCGTTCGCCGCGGATCGCGAGCGCAGGCTCATTTCCATTCCTGCCGCCTGAGCCCGATGACGACGTGAGACTGCTCTTCGACCAGAATCTTGCCTCGCGGCTCGTGCGTTCGCTGGCTGATCTGTACCCGGATTCAGTGCACGTCCGTGACGTTGGGTCGCCAGCGCCGACGACATAGCCGTTTGGGAGTACGC
>VBLP01000255.1:3472-15268 GCA_005887925.1 Deltaproteobacteria bacterium
ACGGTCATCGAGCGCATGCTTCGCGACCATCACGCTGATATCGGCGTATATCTCGCCGATCCCGAGGCCGCTTTTCTCGCTCTCGCATGAGCAGCTGACTGCCCCAACCATCGCGCGGTGCCGGTGAGGTTCGCACGCCGCGACACGTGTACACGCCGTTCGTTGCGAACCACGGCCTGATGCTACGGCCTGGTGACTTCGCGCTCGACGGCGGATCAGTGGCAGCCCGAGTCGGTGCTCGGGCACGTGAAGCGGACGTGCATGTGGTTGTCGTGGTTGGGCTCGTGGCGGACGATGCCGTCGGACGAGTCGCGGCCGTGCGGGTACTGGAAGATCCGATCGAGCCGGCGCTCGCTGATGCCCTGGTCGCGGGCCCAGTCGTAGAGGATGCCCTGGACGTCGAAGTCGAGGAAGATCATCAGGACGCCGCCGTCGTCGTCGGCGGTGGCGAGGAAGCTCTCGAGCAGCTTGAAGGTCGCGGCGCAGTCGAGGTTGTCCTCGGTGGCGTGGATGAAGGTCGCGGGGTAGCCGGCGGGCTTGTCGAGGTAGAACAGGCCGACGTCGATGTCGCGGCCGGACTGGTGGGAGTGGTGCTCGGTGATCCGGCCGCCGGATTCGGCGGAGATGTCGCCGATCGCGAGGACGTGCTGGTCGGGGAACGCCTCGAGGGTCTGGTCGATCGCGCGCAGGGTGAGCTCGATCGTGGTCTGGGTGCCGAACGCGCGCCACGGGTGCCGGATGTGATAGCCGTCGCCGGAGGGCAGCTCGGTGGCGTGCTGCAGCCGACCGGCCCACGGGGCGCCGACGCTCTGGCCGCGGGCGAGCTCGCGGAGCTCGACGCGGGTGTGCTCGCGCAGGGTGTGGATGCGCGCGGCGCGCTTCTTGGACTTCTGGTCCTGATGCTTGGTAGTCCGGCGCTGGGGCCTGGCGTCGGCCGGGGAGGTGGCCGAGATGATGGCGCCGATGGCGACGAGACCGACGAGCACACGCATCAGACTTGCGATGGTGAGGCAATCGCCGGGTCGCGCGCCAGTTTCATTCTCATGATTTTTTCGGCGCGCCGGCGAGGGCCCGGCGAGGGCCGGCGGCGCGCGTGGCAGAGCGCGGCGATCGCGGGCGCCGTGTCATCCGGGCGGGCGGCTCGCGGATCGACCTGATGGGGTCTTGCACCGTGCGGCCAGGAGCTTGCCGATCGGGGCAAGATCGTCCTGCAGGGTCCTGGCGAAGTCGGCGCGGGTCAAGGTCTTGCCGGCCAGGACCAGGGTGCGCACATCGCCACACGCGCGGTGGGCGTCCGCGATCGGGGCGAGGCCACCGTTGTAGACCCGGGTCTCGGTCAGCGATGCGTTGTTGGGCCGGCGGCGGAGGTGAAGATCGGCGACGAGATCATCGATGATCCTGGCCTTGGCGGCGAGCTTCTGGTCGCGCGGGGCGGTGCCGTCGTAGACCTTCTTGAGCTGCTCGTAGGCGTCGAGCAGCCGGGCGGTGCGCGGCAGCCGGATGGCCTGGCCGAGCGACCAGGCGAGGTCCTCGGGCGAGCCGGGGCCGAACCGCATGTCGATCCAGTGGTCGGTGAGCGCGTCGGCGATGTACGACGCGAAGCTCTCGTTGAAGAACGGCTCGTCGGGGACGAGCACGGTGGCGTGGACGGATTCATGCAGGATCACGTTGGCGAGGCCGGGGAGGGCGTCGTCGCCGCCGCCGAGCATGGTCGAGAGCACGGGATCGGGGAACCAGCCGCCGGTGGAGTAGGCGGCGGCGGGCCGGATGATCGCGTCGTAGCCCTGGGCCTCGAGCTCGAGCTTGTGCGCGACGCCGTCGTCCTCGTCGAACCAGCCCAGGCCGGCGAAGCAGCCGGCGATCGGGAAGCACCAGCGCAGCGGCTTGAACGCGACCGGATCGGCGGCGCCGACGAACCACACGGCGGCGGGGCGGCCGAGCGCCGAGTAGGTCGAATAGTTGCGCTGGATCGAGAGGCCGTAGCTGCGGCCGTACTGCTTGATCGCGGGGATCTCGGCGAGCAGCGCCGCGGTGCGCACCGGCGTGCTGGGACCGCGGACGACCTGCTCGATCGGCCGCGCCTTGCCGAGCAGATCGAGCTGGCCATGGGCGGCCTGGGCGAGGTAGCGCGTCATCAGGCAGCCGGGCGCGACGACGAGCGCGGCGACGACGCATGCGGCAGCCCCGAGATACCCGATCGCCGGGCGGGCCCGATCGCGTTCGCGAGGTCCGATCATAGCCTGGCGGCGATCGCTTTCGCGAGCTCGGCGCCGTCGCCGAGCCGTCCCGCCCTCCAGCCGATGCCGAGCCCGCTGCCGTCGTCGAGCTTGGGGATGATGTGAAAGTGGACATGGAACACGGCCTGGTGCGCATCGGCGCCGTTGTTCTGCAGCACGTTGTACGCGCGCGCGCCGGTCGCAGCGAGCACGGCGCGGGCGATCCGCGGCAGGACGCGGCCGATCGCGGCGGCGGCGTCGTCGGACAGCTGGTCGAGGGTCTCGGCGGGCTCCTTGGGGATCACCAGGGTGTGGCCGCGCGACAGCGGGTTGACGTCGAGGAACGCGAGGACGGCGTCGTCCTCGTAGATGCGGTGGCACGGGATCTCGCCGCGCAGGATCTTTGTGAACACGGTGTCGGCCATGCCGCGAGCGTAGCGTGGTTCGGGCGCGGCGTGGCCGCCGCGGTCACGGCAGCGTGATGGCGCATCGCACACCAACGTCGTCGAGCACGTGCAGTGGATCCTCGGCCTCGCGATGCCACGCGGTGAGCGCATCGGCGGGGCTGCGGAAGCTGCCGCCGCGGAGCACGCGGGTACTGGTGCACGGCGGGCCGGCCGGATCGCTGGGCGGCGAGTGCGCGTAGTAGTCGGCCTGGAAGCAGTCGGCGACCCACTCGCGCACGTTGCCGGCCATGTGGTGGACGCCGCTCGGCGTGTCGCCGCCGGGCAGCGCGGCCGATGCGACCGGCGCGCCGAGGCCGCACGTCGCGTAGTCGGCGTGCTGACAGTCGAGCGTGGCACCCCACGGGTAGGGACCGGCGGCGAGATCGCGGGCGGCGCGCTCCCATTCGGCCTCGGTCGGCAGGCAGCGGCCGACGTGGCGGCAGTAGGTGTCGGCCTCGGCCCAGGCGATGCCGCGCACCGGCAGGTCCGGCGCGGAGCCGGGCGTGAAGCTCGCGGGGGTGAACGTGCACTCGCCGTCGGCGAGGCAGCGCGCATACGCGGCCTGGGTGACCTCGGAGCGCTCGATCGCAAAGCCGCCGAGCATCACGGTGTGCACCGGCTGTGCGTCGGAGGTGCAGCCGGCGCCGCCGGCGCAGCCCATGTCGAACGCCTTGCGCGGGAATGCGATCAGGTCGCCGACCTGCCCCGGCGCGGCCACACACACGCCGGCGGTGCAGGACAAGCCGTCCGGGCACACCGGCTCGCCAGCCGGGCCGCGCAGCTCAAAACGCCACGCTCCAGGTCAGGCTCGCCCCGCCGGCAGAGGCGCGCAGGGATGGCTCGCCACCGCCGCGCAGCCACAGCACGGTGCCGGCGATCGCTGCGAGCGCGGCGCCGCCGATCGCGACGCCGGCGACGAGCTGGGCGCGATCGAAGCGCTGCTCGATCGCCCGGGCCTCGGTGTACTCGTGGTGCGTGCTGTCGCGATCGAGGTCGCGGAGCGAGCTGCGCGCGTCCAGCGCGAGCCACAGCGCGCCGCCGCCGACCGCGGCGAGGGCGCCGCTCGCGATCATCCAGGTCGAGGGTCGCGCGGACCACGGGGGCAGTGACGGCGCGGTGGTCGCCACGGCGACGCCGACGACGGCGATCGCGGCGAGGGTGTTGCCGTGGCGATCGACGAGCTCGATGCGGCGAGCCGCGGTCGATGCCGGCAGCGCCGCGGCGTGATCGCGCAGCGCGACGCTGGTCGCCCCGGCGCGCACGGCGGCGACGAGGTCGAGCGGATCGTCGGCGACGGTCACGGCGATCTCGCCCGGACGCGCGGTGATGCGGGCGGCGATCGCGGCGCCGGCGAGCGCATCGCGGGCGTCACCGAGCAGCGCGGTGAGCTTGGGCGATGTGCCCTCGGGCAGCGTCGCCGCGGGGTCGAGATACAGCCAGCGGCGGAACCACAGCCGCGCGGCCTCATCGTCGCCGATCGAGCCGGCGGCACGGCCGGCGAGCGCGAAGATCCGGCGGACCTGCTCGGGGTCGCTCCCGCCGCTGCGCCAGGCCTGATCGGCGAGCCCCAGCGCCTCGTCGTAGCGAAGGGCGGCGAACGCCACGGTCGCGCTGGTGAGCAGCTCGGCCGCCTCAGCGCGCGGCGGCGCTGGCTCGGCGGCCGCGGTGGTTGCAAGCGCGGCGAGGACGATGGACACCGCGATCGGGCGGATCGCGGCCATCGCACGGAGCGCGCCGTGCGCGGAGCATCGGCCCGCGATCATCGATGGCTCCAGTCGAGCATCACCTTGCGCTCGCGGCCGGGCTCGATCCGCAGGATGAGATCCTGCGTGCGGCCGTCTGCCGTGGCGGCGTGGAGCTCGTGCCGCCCGGGCGGCAGCGAGAGCCGCCACAGCGGGGTGGTGCCGATCTCGCGCTTGCCGATCCGGATCACGGCGAATGGCTGCGAGTCGATCGTGAGCTGACCGGCAGACGCTGCTTCGCCCGTCTGCCTGACCTTGTGGGCTCGCGAAGCGACCGTCGGTGCGATGACCTTCGATGGCGCGGCGGTCGGTGATGCAGCGGTCGGTGATGCAGCGGTCGGTGATGCAGCGGTCGGTGATGCAGCGGTCGGTGATGCAGCGGTCGGTGATGCAGCGGTCGGCGATGCAGCGGTCGGCGATGCAGCGGTCGGCGGTGCAGCGGTAGGTGGTGGGGTGGTAGGTGGTGCGGCGGTCGGTGGTGCAACGGTGGATGATGCTACGGTGGGTGACGCCAACGTCGGCGATGCGTTCCGACCACGCCCGGTGCGTGCGAGGGCGGCGGCGCCAATGCCGATCGCGATGACCGCTGCGGCGGCGACGCTGAGGGTCGCGGCGCGGTGGCGCCGTGGGGAGGCGCGGCGATCGAGCGGCTCACCGCCGGCGGTCGGGTGGAGCCGCTCGGGCGTCGGGAGATCCGGAAGTGCGGGCGCCGGCGCGTCCAGCACGTTGTGGCCCAGCGCGCCGATCGATTCGTGCGTGGACCGATCGCGTGCGTATCGCGTCGGCGAGTCGACGCGATCGTACACCGGCATGTCGAGCCGCTCGCGGGTCGGCACGTCGAGCCGCTCGGTCGCGCGGGGCTGCAGCATGGCGCGGTGGATCTCGTCGACCGAGCCGGCGCTCGCGGATCGCAGGCTGAGGATCTGGGTCCGCGTGGCGGTGCCGTCGGGCGTGGCTGCGGCGTCGGCGCGGGTGCGCCGCCGGGCGAGCTCGGTGGCGAACTGGTCGGCGAGCCATGACGCGATCTCGCGGTGGCTCGGTGCGCCACCGAAGGCACTGGCGGCGTCGCGCAGCGCGGCGGCCATGTCGCGTGCGGTCGCGAATCGGTCGTTGGGGCGCGCGGCGACGGCGCACCGGATCACGTCGTCGAGCGGCGGCGCGACCGCGGCGAGATCGAGCGCGCCGGCCGCGAGCGCGCCGATGCGCTCGGACGTCGGGCGGCGCACGAGGATCATGTCGTGGAGCACCAGGCCGAGCGAGAACAGATCGGCGCGGTGATCGATCGGCTGACCGGCGGCCTGCTCGGGGGAGAGATACGCGAGCTTGCCCTTGACGCGTCCGAACGGCGTGTGATCCTCGGACTCGCTCGACTTGGCGATCCCGAGGTCGAGCACCTTGACGATGCCGCGCTCGGTGACGAACAGGTTGCCGGGTGACACGTCGCGGTGGATGATGCGACCGCCATCGGGGGTGCGCATCGCGTGGATCGCGTCGAGGCCGTCGCACGCCTGCTCGAACAGGCCGCACACCATGCGCGGTTCGATGCCGCGGCCGGCGCGCTCGGTTGCGCCGAGCATCGACCACATCGACAGGCCCTCGAGATACTCCATGGTGAAGAAGAACTGGTCGCCGGCCTGCTCGAGGTCGTAGATCTGGCAGACGTTGGGGTGGTTGATCCGCGCGAGCAGGCGGGCCTCCTCGATCAGCGCGGTGACCAGCGCGCGCGAGCCGGCGGCGTGCAGCGGGCGCTTGAGCACGACGAGCTTCTCGAACCCGGCGGGGCCGAGCCGGCGGGCGAGCAAGATCTCGCCCATCCCCCCGCGCGCGAGTGGCGCGAGGATCTGGTAGCGGTGCGCCGCGGTCACGGCAGACCCGCGCGCTGCAGCAGGCGGTAGAGGTGGGCGCGGTGCATGCCGGCGTGGCGCGCGGCCGCGGCGACCTGGCCGCCGTGGCGCCGCAGGAGGTCGCTCAGGTAGTGGCGATCGAACCAGCGCTGCCATGCCTCGCGCGCGACCGCGTAGGGCAGCGCCGCGTCGGGCGCGTCCGACGGCACGGCGTGATCGACGACGAGGTGGCCCTCGAGGGTGTTGCGCAGCTCGCGGAGGTTGCCGGGCCAGTCGTGGCGGGCGAGCGCGGCGGGCTGGATCTGGCGGCGCAGCCGGTCGCGCGTCTCGGGGTCGCTGGCGAGCTCGGACAGCAGCGCCTCGACGAGCAGCGGCAGATCGTCGAGGCGCTCGCGCAGCGGTGGCAGATGGATCGGCATGACCGCGAGCCGGAAGTAGAGGTCGGCGCGGAACCGGCCGGTGTTGACGTCGCGCCGCAGGTCGCGGTGGGTCGCCGCGATCACGCGGGCGGCGACCGGGCGCGGCCGCGATTCGCCGATCCGCTGGATCTCGCGGCGCTCGAGCGCGCGCAGGAGCTTGGGCTGGAGCGCGAGCGGCAGCTCGCCGATCTCGTCGAGGAACACGGTACCGCCGCCGGCGGCCTCGAACGCGCCGGCGCGATCGCGGTCGGCGCCGGTGAACGCGCCCGCGACGTGGCCGAACAGCTCGCTGTCGGCGACGCCGGCGGGCAGCGCCGCGCAGTCGAGCACGAGGAACGGCTGCGCGGCCCGCGCGCTCGCGGCGTGGATCGCCTCGGCGGCGGTGTCCTTGCCGGTGCCGGTCTCGCCGGCGAGCAGCACGGTGGCGTCGCTCGCGGCGGCGCGCGCCATGCGGGCAAACGCCGCGCGCATCGCCGGCGACCTGCCGACCATCGCGCCGAACCGCTCGCCGGGGTACAGCTCGATGCCGACCGGCTCGCTCGCCAGCTCGAAGCGCAGCCGGTTTCGGCCGATCTCGACCTCGGCGCCTCGCCGCAGATAGCCGATCACGACGCGCACGCCGTCGACACGCGTGCCGTTGGTCGAGTCGAGGTCGCGGATCAGCGCGCCGGTCTCGCCGAGCTCGATCTCGCAGTGGAACCGCGACGTCGCCCGGCAGCGCAGCGCGAGGTCGCAGGACGGGTCGGTGCCGAGCGTCATCGCCGCGCCGGTCGACAGCGCGGTCGCGCCGAGATCGGGCCCGTCGCTCACGACGACGCGGAACCCGTCGCGCAGCGCGCGCTCGAAGGTCCGCGATTCCACCGCGTCGGTCGGCTGAAAATCGGAGGACGATGCCATCTGCGGTCGCCCGGCGGTGCGAGCGTCCCGCGATCCGCGCGGGTACGCAAGCGGTCTATGGAGAGGGGGCCGATATTCCGGCCGGCCGGCGGCGGGTTCGGCAAGCCGGCCCATTCACCCCGCGCGTCGCGTCGCGCGGCCCTGCACCTGCGAGCATAGCGCCCAACCTGAGATCGCTCAGTGAACCGGCAGGAGCGGGGCGAGGATCGGTGTGAGGTAGGCCATCTTGTCCTGGTTCACCGTGACCCAGTCGTCGGCGAGGATGCCGCCGGTGTCGCCGGAGTCGGGGTTGAGCGACCAGAACGTGAACGACATACCCTTGGCCGCGATGTAGTGCGTCAGGCTGTCGAGCCACTTGCGATCGACAGCGGTCGCGAGCTTGGTGCCGAACTCGCCGATCAGGACCGGCGCGGTCGCGGCGAGGCCGCCCCACGTCGCGTCCCACAGCGCCGGCAGGTTGGCGGGGTAGTCGGGCGCGGAGAACCAGCTCTGCGGATAGATGCTCGCGGGGTACTCGTGCGGCGAGTAGATCACGTGGCCAGGCGCCGACAGCTGGACCGGCGCGGTCATCGCGCCGCGCAGGTTGCCGCCCCACCAGTAGTAGTTGCCGGCGACGACCTCGACGCCCTCGACGAGGATCAGCGCGTCGGGGTCGACGCCGAGGATCGCGTTGCCCGCGCGCTGCGCGGCGAGACGCCAGTCGGTCGCGGCACTGCCGTCGCCCCAGGTCGCCTGGGCGTGCGGCTCGTTGTGGAGATCGAAGGCGACGACCGTCGGGTTGCCCTGGTAGCGCTGCGCCAGCATCACCCAGTCGGCGATCCAGCGCTGCTCGCTGTACGCCGCCGTGTACCACAGCGGGGACTGGGCACCGCTGTCGGGGCGATGGCGGTCGAGGATGACGCGCAGGCCGCGCTCGCCGGCGCGCGCGATCAGGAGGTCGAGGATCTCGGGGCCGGTCTTGCCGGCCAGGTCGGGGTTCTGCGTCAGATCGATCCCGTTCGGGGTCGAGCCGGCGTCGAACAGCTGGCTCGAGAACGGAACGCGCAGCACGTTGAAGCCGAGCGCCTTGACCTGGTCGAGCATCGCGCCCATCGGTCGCTGCCACAGCCCGTGCGGGGCATAGTTCGGCGTCTCGAGGCCGAACCAGTTGACGCCGGTCAACCGGACCGGCGCGCCGTGATCGTCGACGATCTTGTTGCCCGATATGCGCAGCCGGCCGGCGGGACCACCGGTGCCGGTGCCGGTGCCGCTGCCGGTGCCGCCGCTGCCGGTGCCGCTGCTGCCGGTGCCGCTGCTGCCGCCGCTGCCGGTGCCGTCATCGTCGCCGGGCGCGGGGGTATCGCCGACGGTCATGCACCCGGCGAGCAGCAGCGCACCGAGCACCGCCGCGGCGCGCGCGAATGCCGAGGTCGTCATGGGCCGCATGGTCGTCGAACGGCCGGACGCTTGCGTAGCGCAAAACCAAGGATTGCTCATCATCGGCCGACTCCGCTGCAACCCAAGCGCCAGCAATCGGTCATCCGAAGCGACCGAAACCCGGGAACTGCCAGGCGTTTTGCTGTCGCATTCCACGCGACAGAGGGTGGGAGGGTACCCGCCGCGCGTGGCGCGGACGTCCTGGCCTTGGCGGCGAGCTTCTGGTCGCGCGGGGCCGCGCCGTCGTAGCCTTCTTGAGGTAGCCCGCAGAGCTCGTCGCCTACGCGCACGGCGCACCGCGACTGCTACACTGGTTTCATGGTCGCCGTGCCGCTCGAGCCCGATCGCCCCGAACCGGGCGAGCAGCGCCTGGTGTTCGGCGGCATCACCTACAAGGACTACGTGCTCATCTCGGATGTCTTCGGTCACCGGCCCGGACTCCGCCTGACCTACCTGCGCGGGACCCTTGAGATCACGACGACGACGCCGCTCCACGAGCATCTGAAGAAGCTGATCGCGCGCCTCGTCGAGCTCCACGCGCTGGTGCGGGGCGTGCGGATCCTCGGCTTCGGCTCGGCGACCTACCGGCGCGAGGACCGGGAGCGGGGGCTCGAACCCGATGAGTGCTACTGCGTCGACACCAAGAAGGACTTCCCGGACCTCGCGATCGAGGTCGTCGTGACCCGAGGGATGAACAAGCTCGACGTCTACGCGGGGCTCGGTGTCGCCGAGGTCTGGGTCTACGAGGACGGCCGCTTCTGTGTCTACCGGCTAGGTCCCGACGGCTACGCGCCTCAATCGGCGAGCCGGTTCTTCCCGGAGCTCGACTTCGCCGTGCTCGCCGAGCACGTCGCCATGCCCGACCAGGACGACGCCGTGCGCGCCTACTGGGCTCGGCTGCGCGGGTAGGTGGCGAGCCAGGTACTCCACGACGATCTTGGACACGGAGGAGGGCACGTGCCACTCACGGTCGACCAGGAACTATCGAGTATCGAGCGCGAGCCGAGTGCCGACGAACGCTATGTTCGCCTGCGCAGTCTGTCGAGCCAGTACCCCGAGGCCGCCGAGGTCTGGTTGCGTCTCGCCCATGCAGCGCTCGCGTCGCAGCGAGTCGAGCACGCCTACGCTCGAGCATGCGCTGTGCCTCGATCTAAACATAGTCGTGTAGGTGATGGCCAAGAAGATCCGCGCGACGCGACGCGCGGTCGCCAGTCGTGAATGATCCGACCGGCTTTGCCGGGCCAGCCGCCGGCCGGCGGGAAATCGCCCCGTCTCGATCGAGGCGGAACAGGGACGCTGACCGAAGGTCAGTGCGTCCCTGTGTAGCGCTGTCCCAGCAGATCGGCGGGACCGTGCCACAGTCTCGTGCCGAGCGTCTGATCGCGCTACGGATCGAAGCGGTAGCCCGAGCCGCGCACGGTGACGAAGTGCCGCGGCTGCTCCGGGTTGGCCTCGAACCGCTTGCGCAGCTGGCCGACGAAGTTGTCGACCGTGCGCACCGAGCCGGCCGACTGGCCCCACACCAGATGGAACAGCTGGTCGCGCGAGAACACCTGGTGGGGGTGGCCGACGAAGAACACCAGGAGCTCGAACTCGAGGTGGGTCAGCTTGACCTCGGCGCCGCCGCGCGTGACCAGGCGCTGGCCGAGGTCGATCGCGACCTCGCCGAACCCGAGGTGCTCGCTCGGGGGCGCGGGCACCGGCACGTGCGCGACCTGGTGGCTCCGCCGCAGCACCGCGTCGATCCGCGCCTGGAGCTCGGCGAGCGCGAACGGCTTGGTCACGTAGTCGTCGGCCCCCAGGCGCAGCGCGGCGACCTTGTCGAACTCGCGGTCGCGCGCCGACAGCACGATGACCGGCACCAGGTTGTCGGCGGCGCGCAGCGCGGTCAGCACCTCGAGGCCGTTCTTGCGCGGCAGGTTGATGTCGAGCAGGATCAGCGCGAAGTCCTCGGCCTCGGTGGCCTTGAGCGCCTCGATCCCGTCGCGCGCGATCGTGGTCGCGTGGCCGGCGAGCTTGAGGTTGAGCGCCAGGCCGGTCGCGATCGCGTCGTCGTCCTCGATGACCAGGATCCGCCCGCTCACGAGCTCAACCTGCGGGCGGTGACCGGCTCGACCGCGTTGACCCGATCGCTCCGCCGCCGCAGCCGCACCCGGAACGTGGTCTCGCCGGGGCGGGATTCGAAGTCGAGCTTGCCGCGGTGGCCGCGCACGATCGCGCTGACGAACGACAGGCCGAGCCCGACGCCGCCGGCGCCGCTGGCATCGGCCGCGCGGCCGCGCTGGAACTGCTCGAAGATCGAGCGTTGCTCGGCGCGGTCGATGCCGACGCCGTTGTCGCGCACGGTGATCTCGACCCATCGCCGGTTCTCGACCGCCGCGATCTCGATCTGCTTGTCGTCGCCGGTGTACTTCCACGCGTTGGTCAGGAGGTTGACCAGCGCGCGCACCAGGGTCGGCCGGTCGCCGATCACCGAGAGGTCGGGTTGGACCCGGCGGGCGATCGGGGTCGGCCGGGTCAGGGTGAGCGCATCGAACGCGGCGATCGTCTCATCGACGACCGAGGCGACGTCGAGCACGTCGCGCGCGAACGCATAGCTCGACTGCAGACGCGACAGCTCGAGCACGCGGCTGACCAGCGCGTCGAGCCGCTCGGTCTCGCGTGCGAGCAGCGACAGGACCTGAGGACGGTCGGCGCTGTCGAGCCGGCCGTCGCGCAGCGACTCGATCAGCAGGCGGATCGAGGTCAGCGGAGTGCGCAGCTCGTGCGACACGCTCGACACGAAGTCGTTCTGGGTCCGGACCAGCGTGGCGCCC
>VBLP01000256.1:0-3146 GCA_005887925.1 Deltaproteobacteria bacterium
AACATCGCGTGGTCGTCGCCGACGTTGCAGCCGACCGCCATGCCCATGCCGCCCTGCAGCACCGACGCCAGATCGGTGAGGATGTCACCGAACAGGTTGGTCGTGACGCACACGTCGTAGCGCTCCGGCTGGGTCAGCACGAACATCGCGAACGAGTCGACGATCGCGACGTCGGGCTCGATCTCCGGATACTGCCGCGCCACCTCGCGGAACTCCTCCAGGAACAGCCGGCAGCCCGCGAGCACGTTGTGCTTGCCGATGCAGGTCACCCGGCGCTTGCCGTCGCCCGGCGCGCCGCGGTCGCGCTGGCGCGCCAGCTCGAACGCCGTGCGGGTCACGCGCTCGGACGCGCGCCGCGTGATCACGCGCAGGTCGGTCGCGCGATCCGCCGTGCGCTCGGAGATGCCCGCGTACAGCCCCTCGGTGTTCTCGCGCACCATCACCATGTCGACGGTGTCCGGCGACCAGACCTCGCGGAACTTGCCCGACAGGCCGTGCCTGGTGCCCGGCAAGCAGCGCACCGGCCGGATGTTGGCGTACAGGTCGAGCCGGATCCGGTTGCCGATCACCGGCGACCAGCCCGCCATCTTCTCGCGTCCCTCCGCATCGCGCATCGTGACCGGCGCGCCGTCCGGGCCGTTCCAGCCCACCGCGCCGAGCAGGATCGCATCCGCCGCGCGGCAGCGCTCCTCGGCGTCCTCCGGCCAGTCGCGGCTGCCGTGCTCGAGGTAGAACCTGCCGCCGCACGGGACCTCGTCGATCGCGAACCCGACCCCGGTACCGCTCGCGATCACGTCGAGCAGCTGGCGCGCGTGGCCGATCACCTCCGGGCCGATACCATCACCGGGGAGCAGGACCAGATCATAGGACGGCTTGGCGGAGCGCGACATCGCCGGGAACGTAGCACCGCCGGGCGATATACTGCCGCCGTGGCTACCCGCGACGACTGGCAGCGCAGGCTCGGGCCGCTCTACGGCGGCGCCGTCGCGCTCGTCCACTCGACGCCGTGGCGCTGGCCGACCGAGGTCGGCGATGATCCGCGCACCGCGGGCTGGCTGGTCGTGCTCGGCCTGCCGATCGGCCTTCTCGCCTGGGTGGTCGCCGCCCTCGCGCACGCCGCCGGCCTGCCCGCCGGCATCGCCGCGCTGCTCGGCCTGGCCGCGCTATCGCTCGCCTCCGCCGCCCTGATCGAGCGCGGGCTCGCCGAGCGGATCGATCACTGGGACGGCAGCAGCCGCTCTCCCGGCGTCGCCGCGCTGCTCGCGCTGGTCTTCGCCACGCTGATCCGCGCGGCCGCGATCGCCGCGCTGCCGTCCTCGCAGTGGCTCGCCGTCCTGGTCTCGACCGCCCTGGTCGGCCGGTGGGCGGCGATGTTCCTCCAGGCGATCGGCGATCCGATCGATCCCGACGGCGCCCGGCGCTCGCTGGTCGCCGCACCCGCGCCCGCCTGGCTCGCCGCGGCGATCAGCCTCGGCGTCGCCGTGCTCGTCGTCCTCGCCCTCGGCAAGCTCGGCCTGCTCGCCATGGCGCTGGCGGCCATCGCCGCGTTCGGCCTCGGCCTCGAAGCCCAGCGCAAGGGCGGCGGCCTGTCCTCGCCCACCGTCGCCACTGCCGCCGCGATCGGCGAGCTGGCCGTGCTGCTGGTCGCGACCGTATGACGTGCGTGCGGTGAACCTAGCGACGACGAGGGATGGTACTGCGCCGATGGGGCGGCACCGAGCGTAAGCATGCGTTGGCCATCGGGCTGAGTGGCGCCGACCGCGCTACGTCGTCACGTCGCCGCGAAGTGCTTGCACGCCCCGACGAGCCCGGACGTGAAGCGGTGGTCGACCGCGCTCCAGGCCGCCGCGGTGTAGCCGCCGCTGTCGGAGTACCGCAGCCTGGCTCCGAGCGCCCCACCGTTCGAGCAATCGCAAACCGGACCACGCCTTGACCCTGCACGATCGCCTGAGCCAGCTCACCTTCGTGGAGGCATCCAAGCTGCTCGGCGCACGCGGCGAGGTGCTGATCCGGCGCGGCGGCGCGATCGAGGTCGATGTCCTGCCGCGGATGCCGGCCGATGCCGAGCGCTTTTCGTTGACGGTTCCCGTGCCGCGCTCCGGCACGGCGATCGTGACGTTCTGGCTTGCGAACGATCGCCCGCGCCGGCTGCGCTGGCGATGCTCCGCATGCGCGAGTCCGTGCGATCACGTCGGCGCTGCGTTCTCGGTGGTGCTGGAGGACAAGGTCGCGCTCGGTCTGGCGGAGCCACCGCCCGAAACCGCGGACGGCGCGCAGGATCTGGTCGCCCGCGCGTTCACCGAGCGAACCGAGCGCGCGCGTACCGAGAAGATGACCATTCGCGCCGTCGAGCCGTCGCGGCCGTGGTCCGACTACACCGTGACCAGCGCGGAATCGGGGCGGACCTACCGGGTCGCGCTGCGCAGCGAGCAACGCGGAGACTCGTACTGTTCGTGTCCCGATTTCCGCAAGAACACGCTCGGCACCTGCAAGCACATCCTGTACGTCCTCGACAAGATCCGCCGGCGGTTCCCGGCCGCGGTGCGGGCGAAGCCGTACGTGCGCCGCGACATCTCGGTCCACCTGCGCTACGGAGAACAGGTCGAGCTGCGCATCAGCACGCCCGCCAAGCTGCCCGCCGACGCGGCTGCGATCGTGTCCCCCGTGCTCGGTCATCCCGTCTCGGACGTGCGGGATCTCGTGCGGCGCGTCGCGCGCCTCGAGCGCGCCGGCCACACCGTCACCGTGTACCCCGATGCCGAGGAGTACATCCAGAGCCAGATGTTCCGCGACCGGATCCGCGCACGCGTCGAGGAGATCCGCGCCGATCCGGCGAACCACCCGCTGCGCCGCGAGCTGCTCTGCGCCGAGCTCCTGCCGTACCAGCTCGACGGCATCGCGTTCGCGGTCGGCGCCGGCCGCGCGGTGCTCGCCGACGATATGGGCCTCGGCAAGACGATCCAGGCGATCGGCGTCGCGGAGCTGCTCGCGCGCGAGGCCGAGATCAAGAAGGTGCTGATCGTGTGCCCGGCGTCGGTCAAGGCGCAGTGGCGAGGCGAGATCGAACGGTTCTCGCAGCGCAGCTGCCAGATCGTGCTCGGCACGATGCCCGAGTGCGCGGCGCAGTACGCGGGCGAGACATTCTT
>VBLP01000256.1:3362-4382 GCA_005887925.1 Deltaproteobacteria bacterium
CGGTGCGAAGCCGGACGCGCCGGTCGACGAGAGCGAGCGAGCGCGCAAGGAGCAGGAAGTGGAGCGCGCCGCCGACCGCAAGCAGCGGCTGGCAGAGGCCGGCGGCCGGCTCGTCGCAGCGGCGCTCGAGCTCCTGGGCGAGCTCCTGCCACGCTCCGAGGGCGCGCAGCCAGCCCAGGTCAGCAGTGTCCTGCGCGAGCAGCTCGCGGGTGCACTGGATACCGATGCAACCGGCCGTCCCATCCTCACGCTGACCCTGCCCGACCGCTCCGCGCTCGACAACATCGCGCAGTCGCTCGCGAGCTTGATGGCGCGCGGCGCGGGCGCGGCAGTGCTCAACTGAGCCGGCACCCGCTGCATCGGTCCTCAGGTCGCCGCGCCGTCCGTGCGAGCTACCGGCCGGTCTGCAGGCGCGATCGACGTCTCACCGAGCAAGCTGCAGATGTCACCGGCCTCGCCTTGCGCCTCCCATCCGGCGCCGCCATCCTGCGCGCATGACGGATGCCAACACCGGCCGCTTTGTCTGGTACGAGCTGCTCACCACCGACGTGAACGCGGCGATCGCGTTCTACACCGACGTCGTGCGCTGGAAGACGCAGGCGTGGGAGACCGGCAATTACACGATGTGGGTCGGCAGCCAGGGCCCGCTCGGCGGCGTGACGCAGCTGCCCGAGCCCGCGAAGAAGATGGGCGCGCCGCCGCACTGGCAGGCCAACGTCCAGGTCGCCAACGTCGACCAGACGGTGGAGCAGGTCAAGCAGCTCGGCGGCCAGGTCTACGTCGTCGAGGACGTGCCGACGGTCGGCCGGTTCGCGGTGATCGCCGATCCGCAGGGCGCGACGATCTCGGTGTTCACGCCGCAGGGCGACATGGCGCCGCACGACATCGCCAAGCCCGGCGAGTTCTCGCGGCATGAGCTGTACACGAGCGACCACGAAGCGGGGTTCGCGTTCTATCAGAAGATCGCGAACTGGGAGCGGCTCGGCGAGTTCGACATGGGCGACATGGGCAAGTACCTCT
>VBLP01000257.1:0-1625 GCA_005887925.1 Deltaproteobacteria bacterium
AGACGATCGTCTGCACCCAGCTGGCCAATTCGGTCGGCTTCGTCGCCCCGGTGGGCAACCCGACGGCGTGTACGAGTCCCTCCATCGTGACGACGTGGGCGACAAGCACGGCCACGCCGGGTTCGACGAATAACCCGCTGGTCACGGTCACCGTCACGACCACGCTCCCGTTCCGAACACTCTTCGCCTATCCGCTCCTCACGCAGAACGGCGCATGGAACCTCGGGTCCAGCCAGTCCTACTCGATCCTCCAGGGTCGTTGAGATGCCGGCTCTCAAGCGCTCTCGAAACGGAAGCCGCGGTCAGGCGCTCGTCGAGACGGCCCTCATCCTCCCGGTCTTCCTCGCGCTCCTGCTCGGCATCGTCGACATGGGTCGCGCGGTCTGGGCGACGACGAGCCTCGCCTCGGCAGCCCGTGAGGCCGCTCGCTTTGCGATCGTGCATGGCGGGAACGCCAACACGGCGTGTCCGGTCGGACCCCCTGGCGTAAATGCCGTGATCCCGGTCGCGGATTCTTCCTGCCCCTACCCATCGCCGTCCAAGCAATCGATCGTCGACGCGGCAACTGCGGCCGCGATCGCAGGCGGCTCGAACGTCACGGTCACGGTCTGCTATGGCGCCGGCTGCAGCGGCAACACCGACGTGGCCGGTGCGACCAACGACCGCGGCACCTCGATCACGGTCGCCGTCACGAGCCAGGTCAATCTCGTCGTGCCGGCCCTCCTTGGACGGTCGGGCTTCAACCTTTCCGGCAGCGCAACCATGGTGGTCAATCACTGATGCTTCGACCTACTCGCGAGCGGCAGACCGGCCAGATCCTGGTCCTGTTCGTCATTGCCCTCGTCGCGATGTTCTCCATGCTCGGTTTGCTGCTGGACGGAGGCCACGCCCTGGCCATCCGGCGCCAGTACCAGGACGCCGGCGACGCCGCCGCACTCTCAGCGGCGAACGGCCTCGTCCAGTCGGGAGCCAGCTCAGGGTGCAGCGCAACAGCCGGTCCGCCCGTGGGCAGCCCACGAGCATCGGTCATTGCCGCGGCGCGGGCCGCGGTCCACGCGAGCCTTCCGAACGTCCCGGACGCGAACATCGTCGTAACGTGCGCGACCGGCAACTTCACGGTGCAGGTCGATATCACCGGGCGATCGCCGGGCTACTTCGGCGGCGTCGTCGGAATGAATGGCTTCGCGATCGGCACGACGAGCCAGGCCATCAACGGGAGCACGGGCGGTATCAAGTATTCGGTCGTCGAACTTGATCCGTACAACGCCGCCTGGCCGAACGGCTACACCGGCTGTCCGTCGGTCTTGTTCTCCGGAAGCAATACCGTGATCTTCGACGGCGCGATCCAGGTCGATTCCGCGTGCCCGGCCGGAAGTGGCGGGGCCCTCAGCTCGAACGGCAACTCGGCAAACATCCAGGTGAACAACGGCGCGACCATCAGCCTCGTCGGTGGTTACACGCCGGGGGCCCTGACGATCTCGCCGACACCGCTGACAGGCCAGCCGTACGTCAAGGATCCCCTCGCCTGGTTGCCGGCCGTCGCGTACTCCGGGATCACGGCAATCCCAGGGACAACTACCATCGCGAGCAGCCAAACGACCTTGAGCGGCGGGTCGACCCTCCTG
>VBLP01000257.1:1677-4262 GCA_005887925.1 Deltaproteobacteria bacterium
TGCGGGAAACAAGGTCTACACAATCCCGGCCAGCCTGAGCTCGACGACGGATGCCACCTGGGCCACGGATTGCACCTCGACCAACTGTGGCGTCCTGATCTACACAGTCGGCCAAGCGTGTGCGAGTGGATCTCCGAAGGACCAGATTTCGGTCGGCGCCGGCGCGACGCTCAAGCTGCGGCCCTACGTGCCGACCGTTGACGGCACGGGGATCAAGGAATCGTCATACGAGAACCTGCTTCTCTGGCAGGACGCGGCCCCAACGCCGAGCGCTTCGTGCTCGCAGCCGGCCCTCTCACTGTCGGGCGGCGGCCAGATCAGCCTGTCCGGAACGCTGTATGCGCCCTCTGCGGCTGTCCAGATGGGTGGCAACTCCGGCGGCGCGGGCGGGAGCACCGTCGACGTGACGCTCCAGTTCGTCAGCTGGGACCTGTCGTTCAACGGCAACATCGGGTTCCACTTCTTCTATCAATCCGACTCCTTCGCCAAGCCGAAGGATTACGGCCTGATCAAATAGGCGGCCCGCAATGACTGCATCCATGCCTTCGATGCCGCTCCAGGTGCCGACCGAGCCGTTCATCGACGGCGACGCCTCGGCGCACCTCGAAGAGCTCATCAACGGCACTCTGCCATCCGTCGACGTCGTCCCGGAGCTCGGGACGGGGGTCGACGTCGAGCTCGTCGGACCGCATCTCCGGCTGTCGGGCACGATCGGCCTCGGCCGCTTCCGCCGGCTCTCGGACCTCGTCAACCACCACGACGGCTTGATCGGCCTGCGGAACGCCACGATCCTGCGCCGCAACGGGACGGCGACGCGGGTCACCGCGCCAACGATCTGGGTCAGCCCGGCCGAGGTGACGCTCATCGGCGAGCTGTCCCGTGGCACCCCGCCCGAGGCGCCACCCGAGTTCCGCATCCGCAAGGATCCGCTCGACCTCGTGTTCGTCACGCCCGGCCACACCCTCACGGGGCAGGTCCACATCGTCGAGGGTGGCCAGTTCGCCGCCTTCATCGAGTCGAACGATCCGCAGTTCATCGCGCTCAGCGAGGCGCGGACGCGCTCCCTCGCCGACCGCCGGATCATCGCGCGCTACACCTTTGCCCTCTTGAATCGGCGCCATATCGTCGCGACGACGGTGCTCGCGCCGGAGATGGCTAGAGGACGCACCGTCCTCTAGCCGTCATCAACGGGCGCGCGGCCAGACGAGCTGGGCGGGTTCGGCGTCCGTACCGACCGTCGGCCGGTCGTCCCAGTCATCGCGCGCCGGCGCGAAGACATCGATGACGACGGCGCCGCCGGGCCCGGTCACGACCGAGTGTGGCGTGTCACCGATGATCCGCCACGTCCCGCCGGGGCCGAGGACGCGCTCCTCGTCGCCGATCCGGAACGTTACCTCTCCCTCGATCACGAGCCCGCATTGCTCGTTCGCGTGCCGGTGGCTCGGCACGATGGCATCCGGAGCCAGCTCGACGACCGCGATCGTCAACCGTTCACCCTGGACTCGACGGGCGACGACGCCGTCCCAGACCTGGATCGGCGTGAGGTCGGCCAGATCGGCGAGGTTCGTCATGAGGCCCTCCCGGATGCCGCCGCGGCAACGCCCCGCCGCGGGCCCCAACCTAGGTGAAGAGCGCGATGTCCGCGTCCGCCGCCCAGGTCAGGAAGTGGGTCGCGCCACACACCGGCTCGATGCCCTCGATGAACGACGACTCGGGGAAGCCGAACACGTCCATCGTCATGCCGCACGGCGACAGCTTGACGCCGAGCTCGATCGACAGCTCGATCAGCTCGTCGATCGAGGCGACGCCGTGGGCCTTGAACTGGCGCTTCATCATCGTCGTTGCGATCGGCGTCATGCCCGGCAGGGCCGTCAGGAGCTGCGGCATCGGTACGGGCATCGGCATGGCCGGGTTCCCGGTCGTGCCGATCTCGAGGTTCCGATTCTTCTGCAGGATCTTCAGCCCGTAGAAGGTGAAGAAGACACCGACATCCCAGCCGAGCGACGCGCCGGTCGTGGCGAGGATGAGCGGCGGGTAGGCCCAGTCGAGCGTGCCCTTCGTCGCGATGATCGCGAGCTTTTTCGGCTTTCGCGCTCGCTCGGCCTCCTTCGCCGCGAACAGCTCGTCAACGCGCGCCGTGACCAGGCGGTCGACGCGGTCGCGGATCAGCTCGTCCAGCTCCGGGCTGGCCATCGTCTCGGCCGTCATGTCTTCTGGATCCACGGCCACATCCGGGATCGATCCCGGGTCCGTCGTCTCGAGGAGGAGGACCTGGCCGGGATCCAGCTCACGGATCGCCTTGCCGAGCTTGACGATCGGCATCGGACAGAGAAGCCCCTTGCAGTCGAGTGTCTGGTCCACCATCAGGGCTTCCGTCATCGTTCTTCTCCGGTTCGGTGCGCGGCGCGAGGCTCCTGTGTACCCCGAGACTCGTTGACGTGTCAATCGATGGCACCGTCCCGCAATGTCGAGCGAGGCCGCGCGACCCTGCGGCGCCCGGCATGCTAGGGGCGTGACGTCCCCGTCGACCCAGGAACGCGGCCGCCGCCTGATCGATTCTGGCATCCAGATGGCGCCCGGACTCC
>VBLP01000259.1 GCA_005887925.1 Deltaproteobacteria bacterium
ACCCGTCCCCGATCACGCGGCCGATGGCGCTGCTGTGGGAGGCCAAGATCGAGCACTTCCGCGGCAACCGCGCCAAGGCCGAGCTGTGGGCCAAGAAGGCGCTGCGCGAGGATCCGGCGTTCTCCGACGCCCAGCAGTTCCTCGACGAGCTCGGCAACTGACCGGCCGGCCAGGGCGGATCGGCCGCGCCGAAAACGCCGACCGGCGAGACGCGCTGCATCTCGCCGGTGACTCGACGCTCTGGTTCCGTGAGCCGTGCGCACTAGGCCGCGGTCACGGTGAACGTGCCGCTCGCGCGCCGCCAGCCCCAGCCGTTCGAGCCGCCGTACACCACGATCCGGCGGATGGCGCGGTGGTTACCATCGAGGTCGAGGGTCAGGCTCTGGTTGCCGCGCAGCGTGCGGTTGAGGTTGCGCACGACCTGCTCCTGGCCGTTGTCGAACTGGACGTAGACCTGCTTGATGAAGGTCGGTCCGGCGCAGGCGCTGATCTGCAGCGTGTTGAACCGGCCGGCCTGGCCACCGACGGTGATCGACGTCCTGCCGTCGGGCGCGAAGTGCATGTCGCTCGCGAGGGTCACCGGGCGGTAGACCGGCGGCATCGGCTCGCGGTGCCAGCCGTTGCGGTAGTAGATGTTGCTCGGCGCGGGCTCGACGGGCTGGACGACGATCGGGGCGGGCCGGTTCCAGTCGTCGGCGCGGTGATCACGCACCACCGTGGTGCCGTACGGGGCCTGCGCGTTCGCCGAGAACGTGACGCTCGGAGACGCCATGGCGATCGACGAAGAACCGAGAACGAGCGACGCGATGATGGCTTTGATGTTCATGACCTTTTCCTTGTTGACTTGCCGTCTGGCTTCGAACCGGGATAATGCAGCGGCGGTGCCACGTCTAACCATCTGAAATCACGCTGGAAACCACATCTGCCTCCTGCGGGAGCAGCAGCTTTGCCTGCGGGATCCGCAGCGCTGAATAAGCCGATGTAGGCTCGCGTCCATGACCGATCCGGCCGTCCGGTTCTCGGTGGAAGACGCCGTCGGCGTCCTCACCCTGAACCGCCCCGACAACCGCAACAGCATGACGCCGGAGCTGCTCGACGGCTTCGTCGCCGCCACCGCCGAGGCCCGCACCGCGAACCTGCGCTGCCTGGTCGTGACCGGCACCGGCAGCTGCTTCTCGGCCGGCGCCGACTTCAAGTCGAACACCCAGCGCGCCACCGGCCAGCGCGCGCCCAACGAGCGGTCCTACGCGATGTACGAGCCGTTCCTGTCGCTGCTCGACATCGCCGCGCCCGTCATCGGCGCGCTCAACGGCCACGCCGTCGGCGGCGGCTTCGGCCTCGCGCTGGTCTGCGACCTCCGCATCGGTGCGCGCGACGCCAGGTACGGCGCCAACTTCGTCAAGCTCGGCCTCGCCCCCGGCATGGCGATCAGCTACCTCCTGCCGCGCCTCATCGGCCTCGCCCGCGCCAGCGAGCTCCTGCTCACCGGTCGCCTGGTCGACGGCGTCGAGGCCGAGCGCATCGGCATCCTCAATCGCGCCGTCGCCGGCGACGAGGTCCTCCCCGAGGCCCTCGCGCTCGCCCGCACCATCGCCGACAACGCCCCGCTCGCCGTCCGCGCCACCAAGCGCGCGATCCAGCGCGGCCTCGACCTCCAGGTCCGCGACGCCGCCCGCCTCGAGGCCTATGCCCAGGCCGAGTCGCTCGCCACCGACGACGCCAGGGAAGGCATCGCCGCCCTGCTCGCCAAGCGCCCGCCCAGGTTCACCGGCTCGTAGCCCGCCCGCCGCCGACCGGCGAGCTTGAACATAATGGCGCCAAGAATTATTGTTGGCGCCATAATGTTCTGGAACCGGAGGCAAGAGCTGGCGGCGCTGGGGAGGCTCGACGGCAGTGGTGGCCTCGCGGTGGTCTGGGGTCGTCGCCGGATCGGCAAGACTCGCCTGCTCCTGGAGTGGTGCGAGCGGGCCGGCGGCGTCTATACCGTCGCCGACCAGTCCGCGCCGCATCTGCAACGCGCGTACTTCGCACGTGCGATCTCGCAGGCCCTGCCGGGTTTCGCGGATGTCACCTACCCGGACTGGGAGCGGCTGCTGTCCCGGCTCGCCGGCGATGCCACAGCCGTGCAGTTCACCGGCCCGATCGTGATCGACGAGCTGCCGTACCTGGTCGCCGGATCCCCCGAGTTGCCCAGCATCCTGCAACGCTGGATCGATCATGAAGCCAGGCGGGCGAAGCTACGCGTGGCGCTCGCCGGGTCAAGCCAGCGCATGATGCAGGGCCTGGTGCTGTCGCACGAGGCGCCGCTCTACGGTCGCGCCCGCGTCACCCTCGATCTCGCGACGCTGTCTCCGGAGCATCTGCGCGACGCGTTCGGGCGTCTGACCCCGGCCGCCGTCGCGTTACTGGGAGCTCGCAGCGGAGCGCCGCGGCTCCGGCCACGATCGCGTGATCGCACTCGCGCTCGACCCGCTGGGGCCGCTGTTCGCGGAGCCCGATCGGCTCCTCCTCGAGGAGAGCCCACCCGCCGTCGAACTCCGCCCCGTGCTCGATGCGATCGGTGCGGGGGCCCATCGCCTGTCGGAGATCGCCGGTCGGCTCGGCCGTCCTGCCACCTCGCTGGGCCACGCACTCGATCGGCTGATCGGAATGACCCTGGTGCGGCGCGAGGTTCCCTATGGCGAGTCCGCCAGGGGCAGCAAGCGCAGCCTGTACCGGATCGACGATCCGTTCATGCGCCTGTGGTTTCGCGTGGTGGCTCCCAACCGCGCCGCGTTGACGGCCGGAACGCCTGCGTCACGCCGCGCCGTTCTCGACGAGCACTGGCATCTGCTCCTCGGCCAGGCCTGGGAAGACCTGTGCGCACGCGGCGTACCTGCGGTCCGCGGCGAGCTGGCGCGCCGCGGGCCCTGGCGACCGCCGAGTCGCTACTGGCACGGCGCGGAACCCGAATGGGATCTCGTCGCTGATGCGATCGAAGGCAAGCGCGTGCTGGTCGGGGAATCCTGGTTCTCGGCGCGACCCGCCACCGCGGCGGCGCTGGCCCGCGAAGCCGAACGGCTCGCCGCGCGTCCGCTCCCCGCGGTGATCCGGGATCGCGAGGTCGTGCGGGCGTTGTTCGTCCCGGCGGTCACGGCGCGCACGCCGAAGTCCATCGCATCGGTGCACATCGTCACGCTGGCCGACCTCCTGGGCCGCGCGCCAATCCGCTGACTTTGGCCCGGCATCGTTCTGTGGTTCCGCGGCGAGCCGCGAGGTTGCTGATGTCACTGTGCGGGTTGCGAGGGGGCTTCGCGCCGAGTGGGCCCCAGGACTATCGACCGCACAGCGCAGCACAATGTCCTCCCCTGCATCGAGCTCGCGGTCGGAATGCCGGCTACGGCGTGGCCGAGGGGAGGGCGTCGAGTGGGCCGCAGCTGACGAGCTCGGTCTTGCTCGGGCCGCGGGCCGCGAAGCCGAGCGGGCCCCACGGGGTGTCGATGGTCAGCGACCACCAGCCGGAGCTGGTGTCGTCGAGATCGACCGGGCGGTTGCCGACGACGTAGCCGATGGCCTCGCCGCGCGGGCGGGCGTAGAGGCAGGTGCCGCTGGCGACGGTGGTGTTGGCGGTGACGGTGGTGGTGCCTTCGCTCTCGTGCCAGCGGTGGACGCGGCCGGGCGGATCGCGCTTGGACACGAAGCCGTGCACGGCGACGTCGCCGTCCTGGTAGCTGACCTCGGTCCACGCGTCGTCGAGCTCGCGGATGGTGTCGAGGAAGTAGCCGTTGGCCATGATGGCGAGCTCGCTGGCGGTCCAGCGCGGCTCGGTGCGGATGACGGCGCCGGGCACGACCATGAGGGTCTTGCGCCCGGTGGGGATCCGGCCGGTGCCGTCGTGCGGCGGGCCGCGGTCGGCGAGCACGCTATCGGGGACCCAGCCCTCGACCTGGAGCGCACCCAGGTAGCGCACCTGGGTCGACCGGTTGCGGTGGGCGAGGCGGCGGACGATCGCGCCGGCGCGGAGCACGACCTCGGCCTCGCCGACGGAGGGCACGCCGAGCACGTCGATGCGCTGATCGCGGGTGAGCACGGAGAGCAGGTGGCTGCGGTCGATCCAGACCGAGAACCGCGCATGGTCGAGGCGGACGGCGATGCGCTCGAGGTTGCCCTGGTGATCGATCGGCCCGACCTCGATCGGCCGGCCGGAGCCGCCGGCGGCGATCAGGGTGCCGCCGAGCTCGAGCTGCACCGGCCCGGGCACGACCCATGACAGCTGCGGGGCATCGCCGGGCGCGAGCGCGGCGATCGGATCGATCGTCGGCCGGTCAGGATCGGAGATGGTCCGCGCCGGTGTAGGAGCCGGGGTGGGTTTCGGAGATAGAGCGGCACCGCCGCACGCTGCCAGGCAAAGACCAAACCCGATCGCGCGCATGTTCGATGATCTCAAGGATGCGCCGGTCGCGCGCCGACCGCTACTGCCACCACGGTGAGCTAACCGGCTGGAACCGGCGAGCCGGTTATCCAGTCTCTGCGTAAGCTGCTACGCACTGAGCGGCATGCGTGGCGTTTGTGTCACGTGATCTTGACAAGTTACGACGCGCCGCGTCTCGCCCGGCTCTTGCAGTCGGCACGGGCCAGATGGAAATTGGCGTCATCACCAACCCGAACAGCCGGAAGAACCGAAACCGGCCAGACCGGGCGGATCGGCTGCGGCGGATCGTGGGTGATCTCGGAGAGGTACACACGACCAGCTCGATCGAGTCGATCAAGCCGGTGCTGCGCGAGTTCCTGCGCAAGCGCGCGCGGTTCTGGGTGGCCGATGGCGGCGATGGCGCGCTGCACTGGATGCTCCGCATGGGCATGGAAGTGCTGCAGGAGGACGAGTTCCTCGGCCAGGGACCGAGCGCGTCCCGGGCGCTGCCCATGACGCTGCCGACCAAGGGCGGCACGATCGACTTCGTCGCCAACAACGTGGGCATCGAGGGTGACGCCGAGGGCATCCTGGCGACGCTGCGGCGCAACGTCGAGCGCAACACGCACATCGAGGAGACCGAGGTCGACTCGATGGTGATCGACGGCGTCCAGGTGATCGACGGCGCCGAGGTGCCGTTCCGCACGTACGGCTTCGCGTCGGCGGCGGGCGGCGTCGGCCAGCGGTTCTACGCCAAGTACTACGACCACCCGGATCCCAGCCCGCGGACGATCATGAAGGTGATCGCGAACACCGTGGTGTCGGCGCCGATCGCGCTGTCACCGCTGTCGCGTCTGCCGCTCGGCGCGTGGACGAGCTACGCGAAGGACATGTTCGAGCCGACGAGCTGCCGGGTCACGCTCGACGGCATGAAGCTGCCCGGCGACCGGTTCACCGGCGTCCACATCGCGTCGATGTCGATCAACCTGGGCAACGTGCTGCGGTTCTTCGGCAAGGCCGATCAGCCGGGCCTGATGAACGCGATCGTCGGCACGCCGAGCCCGTGGGGCATCATCCGTAACCTGCCGCGGATGGCGCGCGGCGAGGAGATGCGCGGCCGCAACGTCCTCGATCGGCCGTGCCGCGAGATGCAGATGGAGGCGACCGGCGACGACCTGCTGGCGCCGATCATCGACGGCGAGTTCTATCGCGACGTCAAGAAGCTGGCGTTCCGCGTCGGACCGCGGGTCCGGATCCCCAAGGTCGTCGCGCCCAAGGCGGCGTAGCCCGGGTCACGGCCGCGGACGGCCGATCACCTGGCGCACGACACGCTGGCGGGGCCACCGCCGGTGGTCACGCACTTGACCTTGCCGCAGCGAGCGGCCGCGCACGCCGCTGCCTCGGTCTTGAAGCAGCGCCGGCCGACGACGAAGAAGCACTCGTCGCGGTCGCCGGTGTAGCGCCAGCCGCCCCACTTGCCGCCGGTCGTGGAGGTCTCGCCGGCGGCGGCGGCCTCGCGGCGCTGCTTCTCCCGGGCGGTGGTCGGCTCGCCGGACTTCGGCGGGTCGCTGCCGCACGCGAGCACCAGCGAGGCGAACAAACCGAGCGAGATCCTGCGCAACGACATTCGCGCAGATCATGCCATAGTCGAACCGTGCCTGACGATGACCGCGCCTTGATGGAGCGACTGGCGGCGCTCGAGGCCGAGGTGAAGGCCGACGCGGATGCCAAGCAGGCGCGCAAGGCGGCAGTGGTCGCCAAGTTGCGCGACCAGCGCGTGACGCAGACCGCACGCGGTGAGCCGAGCGTGCGAAACCGCGCAGTGGCCGCCGACACGGACATGAATCACGAGCCGGTGCGCCGCCGCGCACGCGGCGATGACGGCGATCACCTCGAGAACCTGGGCGGGGCGCTCGAGCTCGCGTCGAAGGTGAACCGCGTCAAGCAGGAGCTGCAGCGCACCCCGCGCAAGGGCGACAAGTCGTGGATCGTGTCGGGGGTCGCGTCGCTGGCGCTCGGTCCCGCCGGCTGGCTCTACGCAGGCTCGCTGCGCGAAACGGTGCCGGCGGCGACTGCGTGGCTCGTCCTCGCGGCGCTGGTGTGGAAGGTCCTGCCGTTCCTGATGATGCCGGTGTTCATGGTGGCGATGCCGCTGTCGGCGATCGCCGGCGTGATCTATGCGCTGGCGTACAACCGGACCGGGAAGCGGCAGCGGCTGTTCGGGGGCGACGGCGACAAGACCACCAAACCGAAACAGCTGCGCAGTGGGCGCAATCGCTCGGAGAGCGCCTAACTCGATTATAACTTCGCCGTGTATGCTGTCGCTGGCGACGCTTCCGCGCGCCATCGCTACTATCCGATGATGCGTTCGCTGGTCCTCGCCGCCGTCCTCCTCTTGCCTCGCCTCGGGAGCGCCGACGAGGTCAAGGTCGCGGTGATCCCGGGGATCGTGGTGAACATCGACGCCGCGCGGGTCGATGCGCTGACCCAGGAGCTCGCCGAGGCGCTGCACACCGAGCTCGAGGTCGACGCGACCGGCGGGGTCGAGGTCCGGCGCCGGCTGCCGCGCGAGGGGCTGCCGCCCGACTGCGTGGCCAACCAGGCGTGCATCACCGACGTCGCGCACCGCCTCGACGCCAACCAGCTGCTGTTCGTGGTGATGATCGACACCGGCACCGGCGGTGCGATCCAGGTCGACAGCACGTGGATCGATCCGGTCGCGCACCGGAGCGCATCGCGGCCGGCGATCGACATCGCGACGATCGCCGATGCGCGCGCGCGGTTCGCGGCGGCGGCGGTGCAGCTCCTGCCCGACGCCAAGGTCCGGCCCAAGCCGGCGCCGCACATCGGCCGGATGTCCGACGAGATCCCGCGCCACTTCACGCTGCCGGCGTATGTCACCGCGGGCGCGGCGGTCGCCGGGCTCGGCGTCGGCGTCACGCTCGGCCTGACCACCCGCAGCCGGTACCAGGACTGCGAGCACCAGGTCCCCATGGGCATCGCGTGCTCGACGAACCGCAAGGACTCGATCCGCCGGCTCGCGCTGCTCGCCGATGCCAGCTGGGCGGTCGCGATCGGCGCGACGATCGCCACCGCGGTGCTGTACTCGAGCTCGGCCGAGAAGCCGCGGCTGATCGTGGAGCCCACGCCGGGCGGGGCCGCGGTCACCGCGGTCGGGAGCTTCTGATGCGCGCCGAGCCGCAGCCGGCCGACAAGCTGGTCGGCCAGGTCCTCGCCGATCGCTACCAGATCCTGCATCGCCTGGGCGAGGGCGCGATGGGCGTGGTGTACAAGGCGCGGCACGTCAAGGTCGGCCGGCTGTTCGCCGTCAAGGTCCTGCACCCGCGCACGCTGGTGGATCCCAAGGTCGCACAGCGCTTCGCGCGCGAGGCCGAGCTCGCCGGGCGGCTGCGCCATCCCAACGTGGTCGGTGTGGTCGACGTCGGCGAGATCGACGCCACGCGCTACATGGTGATGGACTTCGCCGAGGGCCCCGACCTCGCGAAGCTGCTCGACGAGGCGCCGATGCCGCCCCAGCGCATCATCCACCTGGTCCGCCAGATGCTCGAGGGGCTGTACCACGCCCACGAGCAGGGCCTGATCCACCGCGACTTCAAGCCCGAGAACGTGATCGTCGAGCGCGACGCGCACGGCGCCGAGACCCCGCGCATCGTCGACTTCGGGATCGCGCTGCTCCGCGAGGGCAGCGGCTCGGTCGACGGCAAGGGCCGGCTGACCACCAACGGCCTGGTGCTCGGCACGCCGCACTACATGGCGCCGGAGCAGGCGGTCGCCGATCCGATCGACCACCGGATCGATCTGTTCGCGCTCGGCATCGTGATCTACGAGATGCTGTCGGGCCGGCTGCCGTTCGACGGCAGCGGCGCCGAGGTCGCGCGCGCCAACCTCTTGCTCGATCCGCCGCTGATCAAGCAGCGCGTGCCGCACCTCGAGGTCGACCCGCTGCTCGAGGCGTTCGGGCGCCGGCTGATGGCGAAGCGGCGCGAGGCGCGGCCGGCCACGGCGAGGGCCGCGCGCGAGCTGCTGGACCTGATCGAGCAGGATCGCGCGCGGGCGGCGACGCTGCTCGGCGTGCCGCTCGCGCGGAGCGGCCGCGCGCCGGCAGCCACCGAGCCGGTCGACGTCGAGCAAGGGTCGACGCAGCCCTGGGTCGATGCGACGGTGCCGATGAAGCCGACGCCGAGGCCCGCACCGCCGGTCGTGGTGCCGCCGAGCGCCCCGCCGGCCTCGGCGCTGCCGGCGGCCAGCGTCGCGGCGGGCGCGGCGGCCGAGCCAGTTCCGGCGCCGGACGCGATCGCGCCGCCGGACGGCGCGGGCGGCCCACCCGGCCCGGTGGTGTACCCGCCGCATCCGCTGGCCCGCCGCGCCGATGGCGACCACGGGCCGCGCTACCCGAACCCGCATCGCGACACCGCGCTTCGCACGCCGCTCGGCTGGCAGACGGCGTCGCTGCCGAATCGCCGCAGGTCATGGCTGATCGGCGGGTTCGCGATCGGCGCGGTGGCCGTCATCGCGGCGGCGGTCCTGGCGTTCACGCACGTGACGCGCGACGGCGAGGCCGGCGATCGGCATGCCGGCGCTGGCTCGGTCGCCGCGGCGCCACCGGCGAGCTCCATGGGCCCGCGGCGCGACGATCCCGCTCCCGCCGTCGAGCCGGCCGGCGCGCGCGAGGCGACCGGCCCGGCTGCCAGCGCGGCTGCCCCGAGCGGCCCGACCCGCGCGGCGGCCCCGAGCGGCCCGCCCAGCGCGGCTGCCACGAACCACCGCGCGGTCGACGACACGCACGGACGCGGCGTGCCGAGGCCGTCGCGCGCGTCGAGCAAGCCGGGCGGCGGCACACCGGAGGCGACCGGCCGATCGACGGGCACACGATCGGCCGCCGATCCGCCCGCCGCAGGATCGACGGCGAGCGCGCCGGCCGCGCGAGTCCACCGACGACGAGGCGCGCGAAGCGACGCGCGCGCCCGCGACGCACAGGGCTGCGACGCAGGAACCCGCGACGCGCGAGCCGACCGCAACGCGCGAGACCAGGGCCGCCAAGGCGGATCCTCCTCGGCCGGCGGCGTCGCGGGCGCCGGCGGGAGTTTCACCGGCGGCGCTCCGGGCGCTGTTCGACACCGTGTGGCGCGAGCTCGGCCAGCTGCCGCCGGACAAGAAAGCCGATCTGACGAGTCAGATGCTGATGTTCAAGATCCAGGACGCGATGCAGGCCAGGCAGGCCGATCGCGACGACGCGGCCGCGCAGCTGCAGCAGATCCTCGACGAGGTCCGGCGCCGCAAGGCGCGCTGACGGATCCCGGCGCTGTCTTCGCGCTGCCGCCGTGTTGCCCTGGAGGGGATGCAGCTATATGCTGCACCCCGGCAGACCATCGGCGTGGCCGCTGCTCGCACCGGCCCACCGGCCCGATGCCGGCAGCTGCGCGGCGATTGCTCGTCGGCGCGTCGTCGGCAACTCCGCTGCGCGGTCGCGATCGCGGCGGTCACGCGATCGCGGATCGCGCGGCGGCCGGCGGCCGCAGGTCCCGGCGCTCGGGCTGGATGCCAGTGTGTTCGGCAGTGCGCTGATCGGCGACGATCTCGACTGATGCAGCGCGCGAAGATGGTGTCGCCTCGGCTGCGACGCGACCTTCCTCGGAAGATTGCTGGTAGGCCCGATCACCAAGCGAGCCAGTGGCGACAGCACCAGCGGAAGAATTGGTCACAGGCTGTATCACAGCCCGGGAGGTGGGGCGGTTCTGGCCGGGGCCTTCGGATGCCCTGCGATGCCGCGCCCGATGTCCGGTTCGGTAGATCCGTGTCGGGTCCCGCAGTCACGGTCGCACCTTTCGCCGGGGAGCATGGTCGGGTCCGGATCATGGCCGGCGGCAGCTGGTAACCCCAGTCCCTTGCGTCGTTCGAGGTAACCGGCGATCGTCTATCTGCATGGTCAGTTGTCTGCTCTGCTCGTCCGCGCGCTCGATCGGAGTGCTGTGCACTTCGCATGGTGTCGCGATCGCTTCGCCCGGCATCACCAGCGAGCAGATCTTCTCGCGGGTGCCCAACCCCACGGCGTCGCTGATCGATGCCTGGGGCGTCGCTCATGCGATCGCCGACGGCAGTCGCATCGGCCGGGACCCGCGGGTCGACGTCGCGGTGCTGCACGCGTCGGTATCGGCGGAGCACGCGGTGATCAAGCTCGTCAACAGCCGCTGGCACATCGTCGACAACGCGAGCCGCAACGGCACCGAGGTCGAGGGCGCGCGGATCGCCGAGTAAGATCTCACCGGTGGCTGCACGATCCGGCTCGGCGACGTGAAGTTCTATTTCTGGCCCGAGGCGCTGCCCAAGATCGAGCCGCCGCGCGGCTCGGGGCGCACGGCGCCGACCCGGCGCGACGAGCTGGTGTTCAGCGCCAAGGTCACCACGCCGCGCGGCCACCAGCTCGATCTGCGGCAGCGCGTCGACGGCGGCGTGCTGCGGATCGGCGACGCGTCGATCGAGCTCGCGGCGATGGAGTTCGGCCTGCTGCAGCTGCTCGTCGAGCGCCGGCGCACGGTCAGCGACGCCGAGCTGGCCTACGTCGCGTGGCACGAGATCGCCGATGCGCTGTCGTTCCGCTCGGTGCAGGCCGACAGCGAGAACGTCCGCGAGCTGGTCCACCGCGTGCGCCGCAAGCTGGCGAGCGTGCACGCCGATGATCTGATCGAGAGCAAGCGCGGCGTCGGCTACCGGCTCGCCGGCGAGCCGGGCTGAGCGCGGTCGCAGCCTCATGAACGGCTGGTTCACGCGCTCCACGGGCTTCGCGCTCGGTCTGCTGGTCTGTGCGATCTCGGGTTGCGCCACGATCATGGCGGGCGGGCCGGATCACGTCCCGGTGGCGACGAATCCACCCGGGGCGACCGTGTTCGTCGACAACGTGCCGGTCGGTCAGACCCCGATGCTGGTGGCGCTCGATCGCCAGCGCAGCACGGGGCAGATCCGGATCGAGGCGCCCGGGTTCATGCCGGTGACGCTGTCGCGCAAGAAGACCATCAATGGCTGGTTCTGGGTGAGTGTCTGCCTGACCGGCGCGGTCGGGGTGATCGTCGACGTCGTCTCCGGCGACATCAAGCAGTTCGACGATGCGCCGATCTCGATCGCGCTCGTGCCGGCCAGCGGTGTGCCGGCTCCGGGGAATGCGCCGCCGCCCGGCTATCCGCCGCCTAGTTATGCGCCGGTCGCACCGCCGCCCGGCGCTCCGCCGCCTCGGTACCCGCCGGTTGCACCGCCACCGCCGGCGCCGCGCTGATCGAGGATGTCGCGCTGGGCGGCGTCATCGACCGCATATACTCCGACGGTGAACCTCCGCAAGGGCAACCCGACCGAACGCCGGCGCCGCCAGGTCCGCTGGGCCAAGCGGCTGCGCCGGCTGGGCCGGGCGTGGAACAACGCGCTCGAGATCGCGCGCGCGGGCCGGCTGGCCGCGCCCTACGGCGCCCCGTTCGAGCTGATCCACGAGGAGCGGGTGTACCGGCTGCGCCGCTACGCCCGGGTCGACGCGGGCGCCGCGATGCCCGGTGTTCCCGGTGCGCCGCCGCGCGCCCCGCTGCTGCTGGTCCCGCCGCTCATGGTCGCCGCCGAGGTCTACGACATCTCGCCCGACGTCAGCGCCATCGCGTTCCTGTCGCGCGCCGGGGTCGACGTCTGGCTGGTCGATTTCGGCGCGCCCGAGCGCGAGGAAGGCGGCATGGATCGCACGCTCGACGACCACGTCCGGGCGGTGGCCGACGCGGTCGATCGCGTGCGCGCGGCCACCGCGCACGACGTCCACGTCGCCGGCTACTCGCAGGGCGGGATGTTCTGCTACCAGGCCGCCGCGTTCCGGCGCAGCGCCGGCGTCGCATCGATCGTCACGCTCGGCAGCCCGGTCGATCTGCATCGCACGCTGCGCGTCGGCGAGGACACCACCGAGCGGCTGATCGGCGGGCTGCGCGCCGCGCTGGCGTGGCCGCTCGCGCGGATCGAGGGCCTGCCCGGCGTCCTGACCTCGACCGGGTTCAAGCTCCTGTCCGCCCGCAAGGAGGTGAAGCAGCTCGTCGACTTCGTCGTGAACCTCCACGACCGCGAGGCGCTCGAGAAGCGCGAGGCCAAGCGGCTGTTCCTCGGCGGCGGGGGCTTCGTGGCCTGGCCCGGCCCGGCATTTCGCAAGTTCGTCGACGAGCTGATCGTCGTCAACCGCATGGCGTCGGGTGGCTTCGTGATCGACGGCCACACCGTCACGCTCGCCGACATCACCTGTCCGATCCTCTACTTCGTCGGCGACCGCGACGAGATGGGGCGCCCCGCCGCGGTGCGCGGCATCCGGCGCGCCTGCCCGCGCGTCACCGTGATGTACGAGCACATGCTCACCGCCGGCCACTTCGGGCTGGTCGTCGGCTCGAACGCGCTCGCCGTCACCTGGCCCGCCGTCGTGACCTGGATGCGCTGGCGCGAGGGCCACGGCGCTCCGCCCGCCGGCGCGATCGACGTCCGGGCCGCCGGCACCACCGACCGGCTCGCCGCGCTCGACGCGGCCAGGACCGACCGCGGCGATGCCGCTGCGGCCGACGATGCGGAGGACGCCGACGACGGCGACGGCGCCGACGACCAGGGCCTCGATCTCGAGCTCGCCCGCGAGCTGATCGGCCGCACCGCCAAGCTCGTCGTCGGGCGGCTGGCCGAGCTGTCCGAGGACCTCGGCGATTACCTCGACAGCGCGCGCTGGCAGCTGCCGCGGCTCGCCCGGCTGCGCAACCTCCAGGACGACTCGCGGATCTCGCTCGGCAAGACCCTGGCCGATCAGGCGCGCGACATCCCCGACCGCACGTTCTTCCTGTTCCGCGGCCGCGCGTTCAGCTACGCCGACGCCAATCGCCGGGTCGATGCCGTCGTCCGCGGCCTCGTCGCCAGCGGGATCCGGTCCGGCGACAAGGTCGGCGTGATGATGAAGTCGCGGCCGAGCCATCTCTCGGTGGTCACCGCGCTCAACCGGATCGGTGCGATCGCCGTGCTGCTGTCGCCGGCCACACCCGACGACGTGCTCGCCCGCGCGCTCGCGCTCGGCGAGGCCGGGACCGTGATCGTCGATCCCGACGGCGCCGCCCGCGCCCGCGCCGGGCTCGCCGGCCGCGTCCTCGTGCTCGGCGGCGTCGGCGAGGTCCCCTGGCAGCCCGGCGCGGCCCGCGTGCTGCCGCCCGGCGTGGTCGACCTCGAGGCGATCGATCCCGACGCCGTCGCGCTGCCGCCGTGGTATCGCCCCGATCCGGGCCGCGCGCGCGACCTCGCCATGGTGTTCGTGTCGTCGGGGCGCGACGCGCCGCCGCGCGCCGTGCGCATCACCAACCGCCGCTGGGCGTTCTCCGCGCTCGGGGCCGCCGCGGCCGCCACGCTCACCACGCGCGACACCGTCTACTGCTGCCTGCCGCTGCATCACCCGTCGGGCACCCTGGTCGCCACCGGCAGCGCGCTGATCAGCGGCGCTCGCCTCGCGCTCGCCTCGCGCTTCACGCCCGAGACCTTCTGGGACGAGGTCCGGCGCTACGGCGCGACCGTCGTCTACTACGCCGGTGAGATGTGCCGCCGCCTGGTCGACGCGCCGCCCGTACTCGGCGAGGCCAACCACCCGGTGCGCCTGTTCGCCGGCAGCGGCCTGCGCGCCGGCGTGTGGCGCCGGCTGGTCGATCGGTTCGGCCCGGTCGGCGTCCTCGAGATGTACGCGTCGACCGAGGCCCACACCGTGCTCGCCAACGCGCGCGGCGGAAAGCTCGGCTCGGTCGGCCGGCCGCTGCCGGGCAGCCCCGACGTCGCGATCGCAGCCTGGTCGCTCGCCCACCACGACTTCATCCGCGACGGCGCCGGCCGCCTCGTCCACGCCCGGCTCGACGAGCCCGGCATGCTGATCGCCGCGCTCGCCGCGCCCGCCTCCGGCGCGGACCTCGCGCACATCGACCCGCGCCGCATCGTCCGCGATGGCTTCGCCGCCGGCGATGGCTGGTTCGTCACCGGCGACCTGTTCCGGGTCGACACCGAGGGCGACCACTGGTTCGTCGACCGCGAGGACCAGATGATCGCGACCCGCCACGGCCCCGTCGCATCGACCCGGATCGAGGACGCGCTCTACGACGTGCCCGGCGTGGCGCTCGCCGCCGCGGTCGGCCGCCCGGCCTCGCTCGACGGCCTCGACGACGCCTCGGTCCAGGTCCCGGTCGCCGCCGTCCAGCTCTACCCCGGCGCCGCGCTCGATCTCGACGCCCTGTCGCGCGCCGTCGCCGGCCTCCCCGAGTACGCCCGGCCGCGCCGGCTGCGCGTCGTCGATGCGCTGGCGATGACCGACGGCTACCGGCCGATCAAGCAGGCGCTCGATCGCCTCGACGTCACCGGCGGCCCCGGCCTCCTGGTCTGGGACGCGCGCGCCCAGCGCTATCAGCCCGCGCCTGGCAATCTCGGCCTGCGTTTTCACGCGTGATCGGCCGCGCGGCCGCGTGGAGGCGCATGTTCATGCGCTGTCGGCGCGCGCGGCAGATCGCTAGATGTGGAGTCGGACTCGATACGACGAGTCGGACTTCCACATCAGGAGACGTGAATGGTGACAATGCAGATCATGACATCCTGCCAGCGCCGCGGCGGCGCGCTGGTCATCGCGCTGGCCCTGGCCTCGCTCGCGGCCCCGGCCGCCCACGCGCGCGCGCGCGACGGCAGCGGCGCCTGGCGCCCCGACGGCCGCGCGATCAACGGCAGCTTCGGCCAG
>VBLP01000036.1:0-12751 GCA_005887925.1 Deltaproteobacteria bacterium
CCACTCCGTACGTCACCGTCGCCGGATCGCCGGGGCCGTTGGACAGGATGAAGCCGTCGCCGCCGAGCGCGAGCGCCTCGCGCGCCGGCGTGGACGCCGGCACGACGGTGACCCGGCAGCCGACCCCGCGCAGCTGGCGCAGGATGTTCTCCTTGATCCCGAAGTCGTAGGCGATCACGTGGTGCGCGATCGGCGGCGGCGCGACGGCGCGGGCGTCGTCGGCGGCGCGCCACACAGGCTCGGTCCACTCGTAGCGCGCGGCGCAGGTCACCCGCGGCACGAGATCGAGCCCGTCCATCTTCGGCGCGCGGCGCACCCGCTCGAGCACCGCGGCGAGCTCGCCGACATGCGGTGTGATCGCCCCGCGCATCGCGCCGCCGTCGCGCAGGCAGCGGGTCAGCGCGCGCGTGTCGATGCCGTCGATCCCGGGCACCCCGCTGGTCTCGAGCCACGCGGGCAGCCCGGCCTCGGCGCGCCAGCTCGCCGCGATCGGCGACAGCTCGCGGATCGCGAACCCGGCGCACACCACGCGCTGGGCCTCGAGGTCGGTGCGGTTGATCCCGACGTTGCCGATCTGCGTCGCGGTCATCACGACGATCTGGCCGCAGTACGACGGATCGGAGATGATCTCCTGGTAGCCGGTGATCGAGGTGTTGAACACGACCTCGCCGACCGACTCGACGCGCGCGCCGAAGCCCTCGCCGCGATGGACCTTGCCGTTCTCCAGCACGAGCGCGGCCGGCCAGCGCGTCTCCGCCACGGCCGTCATCGCGTCCTCCCGTCGAGATCGTACACGCAGCGACCCTCGACCAGGGTCAGCACGGCGCGCCCCGCCAGCGTCTGGCCCAGGAACGGCGTGTTCTTCGACTTGCTCGACAGCTCGTCGGCGGAGATCGTCACGGGCCGCTCGGGGTCGATCACGCAGACGTCGGCGACCGCGCCGACCGCGAGCCCGCCGCCCGACAGCCCGAACGCCCGCGCCGGCGCGCCGGTCAGCGCTGCGATCGCGCGCCGCTCGTCGAGCGAGCCCATCCGCACGAAGTCCAGGATGATCGGCAGCGCGGTCTCCAGCCCCAGCATCCCCGGCGCGGCGCACTCGAACTCGACGTCCTTCTCGACCGGCGAGTGCGGCGCGTGGTCGGTCGCGATGCAATCGATCGTGCCGTCGCCCAGGCCCTCGAGCAGCGCCTCCTGGTCGGCGGCCGTGCGCAGCGGCGGCATCACCTTGGTCCGCGTGTCGTAGTGCGCGCAGGCCTCGTCGGACAGCGCCAGGTGGTGCGGCGTGACCTCGCAGGTCACCGGCAGGCCGCGGCGCTTGGCCTCGCGCACCAGCGCGACCGTGCGCGCGGTCGACACGTGCGCGACGTGGTAGCGCGCGCCGGTCCACTCGACGATCTCGAGGTCGCGCGCGACCATCGCGCTCTCGGCGCACGCCGGCTGGCCCTTGATGCCGATCCGGGTCGCCACCGCGCCCTCGTTCATCGCGCCGCCCTCGGCGAGGTCGAGATCCTCGGCGTGCTGCACCACGGGCAGGTCGAACGTCCGCGCGTACTCGAGCGCGCGGCGCATCAGGCCCGCGTTCATCACCGGCCGGCCGTCGTCGGACACCGCGACGATGCCGCCCTCCTTCATGTCGCCGATGTCGGCGAGCGCCTTGCCCTCGAGGCCGGCCGTGATCGCGCCGATCGGCCGGACCCGCACCGCGCCGACCTCGCGCGCGCGCCGCACGATCAGCTCGGTCACCGTGCGCTGGTGGTTGACCGGCCGCGTGTTCGGCATGCAGCAGATCGCGGTGAACCCCCCGGCCGCCGCGGCCCGCGTCCCGCTCTCGATGTCCTCCTTGTACTCGTGGCCCGGCTCGCGGAGGTGGACGTGCAGATCGATCAGCCCCGGCACGACCCACAGATCCCTGACGTCGAGGATCCGGCCGCCGACCAGCCCGCGGCCGATCTCGACGATCCGGCCGTGCGCGATGCGGACGTCGCCGGCCTGATCGACCGGACGCGCCGCCGCCGGGTCGAACACCCGGCCGCCGCGAAGCACCAGATCCCCGGGATCCATCGGTGAGCGGTCTTAGCAGCCTCGACCAGCCGCGTAAAGTGCGACCGACCACGGGATCGGAGATCCACCGCCTCGGCCAGGAGACCGTACTTCGTACGGTCTCCGTCGCTCATTGTATTTCGCCGACGAGCTGCTTGACCCGGGCGGCGAGCTCACCGCGCGGCACATCGTGCTCCCGGGTCGCCGCGGTCGCGCGCAGATCTTTGAGCTTGACGATGCCCGCGTCCTTCTCGCGCGAACCGTAGAGCACCGCGAGCGGGATCTGCGAGCGATCGGCGTACTTGAGCTGCTTGCCGAGCTTGTCGTCGCCGCCGTAGACCTCGACGTTGAGCCCCGCCGCGCGCAGCTCCGCCGCCATCCCCGCGCACTCCGCCGCCAGCGCGGCGTCGACCTGCAGCACCAGCGCGTGGGCCACCGCGCCGCGCACCTGGCCGATCAGGTTCATCTTGACCAGCTGCGAGAACAGCCGGGTCGCGCCGATCGAGATCCCGACGCCGGGCAGCTTCGACCGGGTGTAGTGGCCGGCGAGGTTGTCGTAGCGGCCGCCCGAACAGATGCTGCCGAGCCTGGGGTGCTCGTCGAGCATCGTCTCGTAGATCGTGCCGGTGTAGTAGTCGAGGCCGCGCACGATCGCGAGGTTGATCTGCAGCGCCCGGTCGGGCACGCCGAGCGCGAGCGTGCCGTCGTACACCTGCTGCAGCTCGGCGATGCCCTCGGCGAGCAGCGGGCTCGGCCGGTCGAACCGGCGCAGCGCCTCGAGCGTGCCGCGCGAGTCGCGCCCCTGCTCGACGAGCAGGCCGAACAGCCGCTGGACGTGCTCGTGCTGCTTCGCCGGGTCGGAGCCCCCCGCCATGATGCTCGGGCCATCCGCGAGCCGGGCCTGGATGTCGCTCGGGTGCTGCTTTCCGATCCGGTCGATCTCGTGCAGGACGTGCAGGTGCTCGTCGGCCGCGAACTCGAGTGACTCGAGCAGGCCGCGCAGCAGCTTTCTGCTGTTGATGTAGATCGTGAACGGCCCGAACGCGAGCTCGCGGAAGATGCCGTGGATCACCGCCGGGATCTCGGCGTCGTAGGCCAGCGGCAGCGTGTCCTTGCCGATCACGTCGATGTCGCACTGGTAGAACTCGCGGTAGCGGCCCTGCTGGTTGCGCTCGCCGCGATACACTCGCTGGATCTGGTAGCGCCGGAACGGGAAGTTGAGCTCGGCCTCGTGCTCGGCGACGTAGCGCGCCAGCGGCACCGTCAGATCGAAGCGCAGCGCCAGCTCGGGCAGCTTGCCGGCGTCGGCCTGCTTGAGCGCCCCCGTCGACTGCACGAAGTACACCTGCTTCTCGGTCTCGCCGCCGGTCTTGGTCAGCAAGATGTCGCTCAGCTCGAACACCGGCGTCTCGACCGGCAGGAACCCGAAGCGTTCGAAGCCGCGCCGGATCGTGTCCAGCATGTGCTGGAACGCGAGCTGCTGGGGCGGCAAGAGCTCGAGGACGCCGGGCGGTGTTCGGGGCTGGACGGGCATGGCTACGCTTACCACGATGACTCCGGGTTTTCGCCGGGGCCACACCTTTGCCAGCCGCCGCGATACAGTCCCCGGCCATGGTGAGACGCGTGGCCCCGGTGGTGTTCGTCGCAGCGTGCGGCTTCCATGGCCCGGGCGTCTCCGACGCCGGCGAGGCGACGGCCGCCGCGACCGTCGCGATCATCAGCGAAGCCGAGCTGTTCGCGTCGACGACCGAGCTGGGAGGACACCGCTGGACCTCGATCACCAACGAACCCGGCTTCTCGGGAACGAGCTACATGCAGTGTCTTCCGACCAACGGTACCTGCAATGATGCCAGCCAGGCCCAGTCGTGCGGACCATCGCTGGTGTATCAGCTCACGATCACGCAGCCAGACACCTACTTCGTTCACACGCGCATGCTCGCCCACACCGGGTTTGACGACTCGATCTGGTACGCCGTCGACGGCGCGATCGATTCGAAGGAGCTGAAGGTCAATGGCGACGGCACCTGGCACTGGAACACCAGCAGCCGCGACTATCCCCTCGCCTCCGGTGGGCACACCCTGAGCCTGTGGCAGCGCGAGGCCGGGGCGCGCGTCGATGTCGTCGCCGAGACCAACAGCGCCCAGCTGCCGCCGTGACCGCCGGCGGGTCCGGTGATTGCCACCACCTGCGATGCAGTCACGACCTGTGCTCCAGCCCCGGTTCATGCCTTTGGCGCCGGGCATCTCCGTAGCGACTCGAAGATCAATTGCTCGAGCGTCGCGTCGCCATCCACCGTTGCCATCGCCGCCGAGACTGCAGCGCGGGCGATCGCCGATTTCCATCCCAGCCCGGTCAACGCAGCCTTCGCCTGCGCGCGAAGGATCGCTGCATCGAGCTTGCTCGTCGTCGCGTCCACGTGGGCGCCGGTATGTGCCATCGTACCCTTGTCGTCGCTCGCGCCGGCTTCCGCGCGTGGGCCGAGACGAGCAAGCAACTCCGCGCCCACGTGCGCGCTTTTCACCGAGCGAGTGGCAGACGTCGGTCAGATTGTTGAGCAGGACGCTGATCTCTCGGCGGTCCCGCCGTGACTCAGCCCTCGGCGACCAGGGCGTCGCGCTGGACCCAGAGCGGCTGGGTGTGCTGGGCCGCGGTGCGCTAGGCGCCGCGGAGCTCGGCGAGATCGGTGCGCAGCAGGGTCTGGGCGAGCTTGCGGAACGCGGCGGCGGTGTCGTCGCCGCTGGCCAGGTTGCTGGTGCCGGCGCGCAGGCCGCCGGCGAGGGCCGCCGAGCGCCGGATCGCGGCGACGAGCGGCGCGTGGAGCGCGAGGTGGTCGTGGATCAGCGGCGACATCCGCGCCAGCGCGCCGGCGTCACCCGCGGACTCGAGCTGGTTGGCGACGATCGCGACGCCGAACCGGGCGAGGGTGTCGGCGATGCGGCCGGCGAGCACGGGGTCGAGCGGGCGCAGCACGTCGAGCAGCTGCGCGATCGTGCGCGCGCGGGTGTCGTGGCCGAGCGCGGCGTCGATCAGGCGCTGCTCGATGTCATCAAGCGCGAGCCGGCGCACGACGCGGTGGACGCACGCCTTGAGCAGCGCGTAGGCGTTGTGCAGCGACGGCAGCTGCGGGGTCAAGACCACCAGCTTGTGATCGGCGGCGGCGACGAAGTCGACCACGGTGAACGACGAGCCGGCGCCGACGTCGAGCACGACGCAGTCGGCGTCGAGGTGCGCGATCGCGCCGAGCAGGCGGAGCTTGTCGGCCTTGCCCAGGTTGGCGGCGCCCGGCCGCGACGAGCCAGACACCAGGCTCAGGGTCGGCACGATCACCGGGGTCTTGAGGGCGTCGAGGGTGTCGACGCGGCGATCGAGGAAGTCGCCCAGGCCGGTGGTCGGGTTGAGCACGCCGAGCATGGTGTGCAGGTTGGCGGCGCCGAGGTCGGCGTCGATCAGGGTGACGCGATGGCCGAGCCGGCCGAGCGCGACGGCGAGGTTGGCCGCGACGGTGCTCTTGCCGACGCCGCCCTTGCCGCCGGCGACGGCGATGATCCGCGGGATCGGCGGCTTACGCCGCACGGCCGTGCGACCTCCGCGGACCGAGCCGGAGCAGGGCGACGCGCAGCGCCGGCTCGACCTGATCGAGCACGCCGATCAGGGTATCGAACAGCGACGCCGATGCCGCGAGGTAGTCGGCCTCGGCGCCGGGGCGCCGCGCGACGTCGTGCGCGCGGTCGAGCTCGCGCTGGGCGAGCAGCGACACGAAGGCGAGCGGGGCGAGCGCGTCGGCGAGGCCGCGCTCGACGGCGGCGAGCCGGGGCCCGGTGTTGCCGCGCTCGATCAGCCGGCGCGCGACGCGAGCGAGCCGGCGGCTGCGGCGCAGACCGCGCAGGAACCCGGTCACGTGATCGATGATGCGGTCGACGCGATCGCCGTCCACGGTCATCGCCGCGGCGTCGAGCTCGACGGCGACGTCGATCGGCTGGTCGAGCTGCGCCAGGACCTCGGCGAACGGCCGGTGCTCCATGCCGGCGATGTGGGCGCCGCCCTCGGTGCAGTTGAACACGGTGACGCACGGGTCGGCCGCGCCGCCGGCGGCGGTGATGCCGCGCAGCTGGTCGACGAACCAGCGATGGAACATGCTGAACATGAAGCTCGACGGGACCACGCCGCCGTCCCACCCCGGCAGCTCGACGGTGCGCTCGCCCACCGCCCCCGGCCCGCCCGCCGCCTTCATTGCCCGGAACCCGTCGCTCCAGCCGGCGACCTGCATCACGCCGCGGTCATCGACCTCGGCGCGCGCCGCGCCGTCGCACGACGTCGACACGTAGTACGCCCCGCCCGGAAACGACAGATCGAGGCCGAGGAACACGATCGGATCGCAGCCCCAGGCGAGCCCGAGCGACAGCGCAGACGTCGCGACCGAGCCACCGCCCGGCAGCACCGCCGTCTCGCCCACGCCGTCGAAGATCCAGTCGTCGATCGCGCAGTTGGCCGACGCCGTGAGGAAGCGCTGCGCCGGCAGATCGAACAGCGCGGGGTGCACGGTCGCCGCGTTGACCAGGCAGGTGCGCGACAGATCGCAGCCCGCGAAGTGATAGCGCACGTCCTGCGGATCGACGGTGATGACCAGATCGGGGGTGACGCCGGCGGCGAGCACCGGCCGCAGCGAGTGGCTGAACGCGGCGATGATCGCGCGGCCGCGCGCGGCGGCGAGCTGACCGACGTTGCGGGCCAGCGACGGGCCGGGCGCGACGATGATCATCGGCACGCCGACGAAGCGGTCGCCGACCGCCGCGATCGACGGCCAGCGCGCGATCGCGGACAGGTTGGCTGCCCCCGGCTCGATCCAGGTCCGCGAGAACACGCGCACGGTGTTGCGGTGGATCCGGAGGTCGGCGAGCACCTCGCGCAGCCGGCCGACCACTGCGTCGAGCTCGCCGCGGTCGGTGCCGAGCACCGCGCGCACCGCCATCCGGGTCGGCGGCACCGGCACCATCATCCGCACGGCGACCACGGCCTCGTCGGCCGACGCCACCGCGACGGCGCCGCTGCGCGGCTCGCCGCCGACGATCACCATCCGGCGCTGGCCGAGCGCGGCGAGCAGCTCGGCGACCGGCTCGAGCCCGGCGCCGACCAGGACCACGACGTCGGCCTCGAAGTCCCACACCGTCGGCAACAGCGCATCGGCGAGCACCGCGACGCCGAGCGGGCTGGCCAGCAGCCGCTCGTCGCCGGGCAGCGGGCGCTCGAGCCAGCGCTGCATCGCGGCCTCGGCGGCCCGCGCGCCGATCGTCAGCGACGTGACCTCGGCCATCGCGGTGAGCTCGGCGGCGTCGCCGCGCAGCCGCACCGGCGCCTCGACCCGCGCGACCGCCGCGCGCGTGCGGCGCAGCTGGATCATCGCTGCGATCGCCGCGAGCATGTCGTCGGCGGCGATCGCCTTGCACAGCGCGCCGCCGAGCTCGCCGATCTCGGCGAGCAGCGTCCGCCAGGTCACGAGCAGCTCAAGCGACATCGCTGACCTGCCACGGTTTCTGCGCGACGTGCGCGTTGATCCGGGCGAGCTCGGGGCACGCGCGCACCGCGGCGACGACATCGCGGTACGGCCGCGCAGCGCTGCCCAGGCCGAGCTCGGCGTAGAGCCCGCGGACCATCGCGAGATCGTCGGCGGTATCGACCGTCCATCGCAGATCGGAGTCGTCGCGCCCGTCGGGCTCGGCGGTGACCTGCGCGATGCGGAACAGCGCCGGTTGCTCCATCACGAACGCGGTGACGTGCTCGCGCGCCGCCGGCGTGGTGCCCAGCCGCGCGATGCGCTCGAGGGTGTCGCGGTGCAGCGCCTCGACGTCGAGGCCGCGCGGGTAGGTCCGCACGTGGGTGTTCGAGGCGTAGTCGACGCCGGCCGTCAGTGCGCCGAGCACCTGGTCGACCACGCCCGCGTCGAGCAGCGGACAGTCCGCGGTGACGCGCGCGACGACATCGGCGCGATACGACCGCGCCGCGCCCACGAACCGCGCCAGGACATCGCCGGCCGATCCGCGGTGCACGCCGGCGCCCAGCCGGCCGGCCTCGCGGACCACGGCGTCGTCGTCGGCGCCGATCGTGGTCGCCACCACCACCTCGGTGATCCGGTGAGCGTCGCGCAGCCGGCGCACGACCTGGGCGAGCATGGTCGCGCCGCCGAGCTCGGCCAGCACCTTGCCGGGCAGCCGGGTCGAGCCCATGCGGGCCTGGATGATCGCGACGCTGCGCATCAGAACCGCTCGATCCGCTGGGTCGCCCCGCCCTTCTCGAGCAGGTGCGCCGTGCAGCTGTCATAGCCCAGCTCGGGGCCGAGCTCGAGCTTGCGGACCAGGCGCAGGTCGGGGTGCCGCGACTGCCAGGCCGCGCGGTGATCGCGCTTCCACAGGGCCGCCCGGTGGCCGTGGTAGGCGACCTCCTGCTCGATCGGCGCGTCGTACTCGATCGCGACGATCCAGCGCCGCGCCACCCGGTGGATCTCGTCGAGCGCACCGGCGAGCGCGTCGGGCGCGATGTGGATCAAGACGCCGCTGGTGAACACCAGATCGAACCAGCGATCGCGAAATGGCATGTCGAACGCGGTGCCGACGAGCACGTTGAGCGCAGGCCGGCGCGTCCGGGCGCGCGCGACCGCCTCGATCTGCGGCTCGATGCCGTACAGCTCGGAGATCCCGAGGCGGTCGAGGTACACGAGGTTCCAGCCGACGTTGCAGCCGACCTCGAGGACGCGGCGCGGCGCGATGCCCGACAGCAGGCGCCGCCACGCTTCGGCGCGCTCCGGCTTGTCGTGATCGTTGCGATCGGTGTACTGGCGCCCGAACTCGGAGCGCCACAGGGTGAGCTGTGCATTACCAGACGTCAGCAGGCCTCGAAGCAGGCGCAGCTCGCGATGTTGTCTGCGAAGATCTCCGCGACGATCGGCCGGCGCCGGCTCCGGCATGCGGCGGCGATCGCCGCCCGGCCGACGCCGCGACCGCGCGCGAACGCCGCCAGCGCGATCGAGATCCGCGCCCGGCCGTGCTGGGGCGGATCGAGCCGGACCACGCCGACCCCGTGGTGATACTCCTCGATCACCCAGATCGGCGCGTCGCCGTCGGCGAGCCTGCGCGCGAACCACCGCGCATGCTCGAGGAAGGCGACCGCCTCGGCGCGCTTGCTCTGCGCGCGGACGTCGGCGGCAAAGTTCCAGCGCCAGATCGCCTCGCAGTCCTCGGGCCGCGCGCGGCGCAGCGCCACCACGTCCTGCAGCTTCTCGGCCGGCGCGATCATCCGAACAGCTCCCACGCCAGCGGCGTGCCGCGCTGGATCGCGACCCGGGCGCGCTTGCCGAGCACGGCGGGCAGCGCGCGCGGCGGCAGGCCGAAGCCGGGGCGGATCGAGCGCACGTTGCCGCGCGTCAGCTCCTCCCCCGGCGCGATGTCGTCGACCGCGTACAGCGAGCGGCGGAACCGGCGCGAGCCCGCCTCGGCCGCGGGCCGCCGGGCGCTGCCGTCGCCGAGCGCGCTCCATGCCAGCCGCGCACCGCGCACCACCTCGGCCATCTCGGCCGGCTCGAGCGAGAATCCCGCATCGGGCCCGCCGTCGGTGCGCGCGAGCGTCAGGTGCTTCTCGATGATCGCCGCGCCGCGCGCGACCGCCGCGATCGGCACGACCACGCCGGGCGAGTGGTCCGAGATCCCGATCACCGTGTCGTGGCGCGCGATCGCGTCGAGCCGGCGCAGGTTGGTCTGCTCGACCGGTGTGGGATAGCCCGAGACGCAGTGCAGGAGCGCGACCCCGCCGGCGCCATGGCTGCGCGCGGTGTCGACCGCCTCGACGATCTCGTCATCCGAGGCCATGCCGGCCGACAGGATCACCGGCTTGCGGGTCCGCGCCGCGCACGCGATCAGCTCGAGGTCGACCAGCTCGAACGACGCGATCTTGAACGCCGGCGCGCCCAGGCGATCGAGCGCCTCGACCGCGCGCTCGTCGAACGCCGACGAGAACACCACCAGGCCGCGCGCCGCGCCGTGCGCGAACAGCCGCGCGTGCCAGTCCCACGGCGTGTGCGCTTCCTCGTACAGCTCCCACAGCGACCGGCCCTGCCACGGGCCATCCGCGATGTGGAAATCGCCCCCGGGCGATGCCAGGGTCATCGCATCCGGCGTGAAGGTCTGCAGCTTGACCGCGTCGCAGCCGGCGTCGGCCGCGGCGTCGATGATCGCCAGCGCGCGCTCGAGGCTGCCCAGGTGGTTGGCAGACAGCTCGGCGATCACGAACGGCGGGTGACCGGCGCCGATCGGCCGGCCGATGACGAAGCTAGCCTGCACGAGTCACCTCGATGTTCCGTTCGATCGATGGCGTCTGCGCGATCACTGGATCACGAAGTCGGCAAAGAACATCCGGCGGATCTTGTCCGGACCGAGGAGCTTGCCGAGCCGGGCCATGAGGTCCTTGCGGATCTTGTCCTTGGCCTCGGCGCCGAGCGTGTCCTTGACGTGGAGCCCCGAGAGATAGCTGAGCACGGTGTCGCGCACCAGCTCCTTGCTCTTGACCAGCGCCTCCTCGGCCTTGGGCGCGACCTCGACCTGGAGTGTGAGTTTGAGGTAGCGAGACGTGCCGGGCTCGTCGAGGTTCACCACGAACGGCTCGAGCGGGACCACCGGCCCGGTGATCTCGGCGGTCGCTTCCTTGGGCGTGGGATGCGCGGGGTGGGCGGCCGCCTCGGCCGGCGCCGCGGTCAGTAGCTTGAACACGACGAAGCCGGTCGCAACGAGGTTCGTCACGAGCAGCCCCAGCACCGCCTTGCTGGACTTGGCCGCGGGTGGGTCGGCTGGCTTGGTCGGCGCAGGTTCGTCGCTCATGGTTCACCTCGCAGCAACCGCCGTGCCGGGCGAGCCGCAATCGCGACGGCCGGTTGGCGGCCGCGTCGCGCGTGTGCACGTCAACGCTGGCAGCGCTCGTGGCATGCGGAAGCCGCCCGCACGCGCGTGTCGCACACCGGAGGTGTCCGCGGCCAAGGCCGCACGCTCTGAAGGCCGCGGCGGCCGCCGGGCGGGCGGCTCACGCAGCGTACTTGCGCAGCTTCTCGACCAGCGTCGTGCGATTGAGCCCGAGCAGCGCCGCCGCTTCGGTCCGGTTGCCGCCGGCCTTCTGCAGCGCGCGATCGATCAGCTGGCGCTCGAGCGATTCGAGCGCCGAGCGCAGGTCGAGCGAGGAGTCGCCCAGCTCCTTGGCGAGCGACGGGATCTGGAACGGTCCCGACTCGTCGGCCGCGCGCGCGAACTTGGCGCGCACATTGGGGACCGGGATATCGGCGTGCGACAGCACCGGCCGGCGCGCGAGCAGCACGGCGCGCTCGATCACGTGCGACAGCTCGCGCACGTTGCCCGGCCAGTGATACGCCGTCAGCGCCGTGCGCGCCGCCGCGTCGAGCCCCTCGACGTTGCGGCCGAGCCGCGCGCGCGCCCGCGCGACGAACAGGTTCGCGATCGTCAGGATGTCGTCGGGGCGATCGCGCAGCGCAGGCAGGTGGATCGGCACGACGGCGAGGCGGAAGTACAGGTCGGCGCGGAACTTACCCTGCTCGACCATCTCGGCGAGGTTGCGGTGGGTCGCGGCGATGATCCGCACGTCGACCGGGACGTCGCTGTCCGAGCCGACCGGCGACACCACGCGCTCCTCGAGCACGCGCAGGAGCTTGGCCTGCGCCGCCAGCGGCAGGTCGCCGATCTCGTCGAGGAAGATCGTGCCCTCATGCGCCGACATGAACCGACCCACGCGCGCGTTGGTCGCGCCGGTGAACGCACCCTTGACGTGTCCGAACAGCTCGGTCTCGAGCAGGGTCTCCGGGATCGCCGCACAGTTGACCGGGATCAGCGGGCGATTGCGGCGCGGCGACGCGCGATGCACCGCGCGCGCGAACAGCTCCTTCCCCGTTCCGGTCTCACCCGTGATCAGGATGGTGCAGTCCGTCGCTGCGACACAACGGATGGTATCCAGCGCCTCGATCATCTCGGGAGACTCTCCGACGATCTCGTGTGCGAACTGCGTGCGCCAGATGGAAAGGTCGAGGTGGTTCACGTCCGGAGCTGATTGCGTCCGGCGTGCCACTGCGCGCCGGGTAGCCTTGGGTTACCTTGAAAAACACGCACTTAACGATGAGCGTCAGATGGCGGATCGTGAGACGACGCTCCTGGGTTGGATGCACCCCACGCGGGGTGAACGGGTACCCATTGAACGATCGCGGACCGGGTCGATGCAGCATGCTCGCTCAGCGCCGGCCGGGGCGATACGCGCCGGACTGGATGTCGTAGCGCTTGAGCAACCGCCGCAGGTTGGTGCGATCGATCCCGGCGAGGCGCGCGGCCTCCGACACCGAGCCACGCGCGCGCTCGAGCACCTTCATCAGGTACTCGCGCTCGAACGTCGCGTTGACCTGGCGCTTCGCCTCGCTCAGCGGCAAGAGGTGCACCGGATCCTCGACGGCGGCCGGCGCACCGAACGGCGCGCGCGCGCGGATCTGCGGCGGCAGCAACTCACGGCCGATCACGTCGCCATGATGAAACGCCAGCGCGTGCAACAGCGCGTTCTCGAGCTCGCGCACATTTCCCGGCCACGGCGCCGCGACCAGCGCGTCGAGCGCATCGGGGGTCAGCGTGGGTGCGGCCGGCCCGCAATGCTTGCGCAAAAAGTGAGCGGCGAGCAGCGGCA
>VBLP01000036.1:12914-35267 GCA_005887925.1 Deltaproteobacteria bacterium
GCATGTCGCCGATCTCGTCGAGGAACAGCACGCCGCCGTCGGCCTCGACGAATACGCCGTCGCGGTCGGTCGTCGCGCCGGTGAACGCGCCGCGCGCGTGGCCGAACAGCTCGCTGTCGATCAGCGTGTCGGGGATCGCGCTACAGTTGATCGCGAGGAACGGCCCGTCGCGCCGACCTGCGGCGTGCAGCGCGCGCGCGACCAGCTCCTTGCCGGTGCCGCTCTCGCCCTGGATCAGCACGACCACGTCGCGGCCGGCCAGCCGCTCGATCGCCGCCTGCAGCTGCCGGATCGCGGGCGACTGGCCGATCAGGATCCCGGTGCCGGTCGGCGGCTCGCCCTGCGCCAGCCGGCGCCGCAGGATCGCGTGGCGCGCCGCGGACTCCACCGTCGACGCCAGCTCGATCGGCAGGCACGGCTTGGTCAGGTAGTGAAAGGCGCCACCGCGCAGGCAGGTCGTCGCCGTCGTCGCGCTGGTGTCGCCGGTCAGCATGATCACCGCGGCCTGCGAGCCGCTGTCGCGAAACCGCCGCAGCACGTCGATCCCGCTGATCCCGGGCAAGCCGATGTCGAGCAGCACGACGTCCCAGTCGGCGCGCCGGGCCCGGATCCGCTCGACGATCGCCCCCGGCTCGGTCGCGACCTCGACCGAATAGCCGACGTAGGCCAGCTTGCGACCGAGCGACTCGGCGCCCTCCGCGTCGTCATCCACCACCAGCACCCGGGTCTGCGGCTCTTGCGCGATCGATCGATGCACGACTCCCGGCCATGCAAGATCCCGTCTCACGCAGGGTGCAGAGCCTGCAGCGCCACGCATCACATAACCGCGCGCCATCAGCCGGTTTCGTATCGCGCCGTGTACGACGCCGAACGCAGGACCACATGGGAATACGGGCCCCGACCGGCGCCGACGATCAGCCCGGAGTCGCGCGGCGCCCCCACAGGAACCGCACCAGCGCCTCGGCCTTGGGCACGAACGTCGCGAGCTCGACGTACTCGCTCGTCGTGTGAAATCCCGCGCCGCGCGGCCCCAGCCCGTCGATCGCCGGCACGCCGAGCGGAGCCACCGTGTTGGCGTCGGAGCCGCCGCCGAGCAGCGCCGCCTCGCCGTCGCCCAGGCCGGCCGCCCGCGCGCACGCAGCGTACTCGTCGCGCAGCGCCGCCGACGCCGCCGTGCGCTCGAGCGGCAGCCGGTTCGCGCCACCGCTGACCTCGATGCGGACGCCGGGCACCGACGCCGCCGCGGCCTCGGCCGCCGCGCGCAGCGCACCGGCCAGCACCTCGGCATCCGCCACCGTCTCGTAGCGCATGTCGAGCTTGCACTCGGCGCGCTCGGCCACCGTGTTCTTCGACGTACCGCCGGCGATCTGGCCGACGTTCACCGTGCAGCCGCGCGCGTAGTCGGTGAGCCGCTGCGCCGCGTCGACGAACCTCGCCAGCGCCCAGATCGCGTTGGCGCCGTCCCGGTGGTTATTGCCCGCGTGCGCCGCCACGCCGTGCGCGACCACCGTCATCGCGCCGACGCCCTTGCGGCGCGTGATGATCGCGTCGCCGGCGCGCCCCGACTCGAACACCAGCGCGCACGCCGCGCCGCGCGCCAGCGCCTGGAGGTGCGGCGCCGAGCTCGGCGAGCCGACCTCCTCGTCGGCGACGCACACCACGATCACCGGCAGCCCTGCGAGCTGGCCGACCTCGTCGAGCGCCGCCAGCGCGCCGCGGATCACCGACAGCCCGCCCTTCATGTCCAGCGCGCCCGGCGCCGTCGCCCGGCCCGCCTCCTCGCGCCAGCCCTCGAAGTGACCGGGCGGAAACACCGTGTCGTGGTGACCGATCAACACGATCGGCGCCGCGCGGTCCGCGGCCCGCGTGCGCCACACCAGGTGATCGCCGTATCCGTCGCCACCCGCGATCACCGAGCCGCGCAGGCCCGGCAGCGCGAACGCCTCGCGCAGCCGCGCACCCACCGCGTTCACCCCCGCGACGTTCGCGGTGTAGCTGTTGATCTCGACCCAGCGCCGGGTCAGCGCGACCATCTCGTCACCGCGCCGGTGCACCGCGGCAATCACTGCGGCAATGTCACGGTCGAACCCGCCGACCTCCTCGCCTCGCGGCTGATCGGCAATCTCGCCTTGCTTGGTCTGGTTTCCCATCGCCACTAGCCATGGCATATCCTGCTTCGCCATGGCAAAGCGATTCAAGGCCGCAATCGATCGAGAGGGGGCGCCTTCCCGCCCCCTCTCACCCGGCAAAGCCGGGTGATTCACCCCTCCGCGCGTCGCGTCGCGCGGCCCTGCACCTGAGAGCTCTGCGCTCCTCGTCATTCCCCATCACCGCCCGCCATGGCATATCCTGCTTCGCCATGGCAAAGCGATTCAAGGCCGCAATCATCGGCGGCAGCGGCTACGGCGGGGCCGAGATGGCGCGCCGGCTCCTCATGCACCCCGACGTCGAGCTCGTGCGCGTCGCGTCGATCGACCATGTCGGCGAGCCCCTCGGCGCCGTGCATCCCAACCTCGACGGCGCCACCGACCTGGTGTTCGAGGACCTCGCGCCTGCCGAGGCCGCGCGCGGCTGCGATGTCGCGCTGCTCGCGCTGCCCCACAAGGTCACCGCCGCCAAGGTCCCCGAGCTGATCGCCGCCGGGGTCAAGATCGTCGACATGTCCGGCGACTTCCGGCTGCGCGACGCCGCCACCTACGAGACGTTCTACGGCGCCAAGCACCCGCATCCCGAGCTGCTCGGCAGCTTCGTGTACGGCCTGCCCGAGCTCCACCGCGCCGAGCTCAAGCGCGCGAAGTACGTCGCGTCGCCCGGCTGCTTCGCCACCGCGATGGAGCTCGCGCTCTTGCCGCTCGCGCGCGCCGGTCTGCTCGACCACGCCACGGTCCATGTCACCGGCATCACCGGCTCGTCGGGCTCGGGCATCGCGCCGGGCGCCGGCACGCACCACCCCAGCCGCGCCGGCAACCTCAAGACCTACAAGCCGCTCGAGCATCAGCACGTGCCCGAGGTCGTCCAGACCCTCGGCGACGCGGGGGCCAAGGCGGTCCAGCTGCGGTTCGTGCCGGTCTCGGCGCCGCTGACCCGCGGCATCTTCGCGACCTGCTTCGTCGAGCTGCCGGCCGAGGTCGACGCCGGCCGGCTCGCCGCGATGTTCGACGAGTCCTACGCGCGCGAGCCGTTCACCCGCCGGCCGAAGAAGCGCTTGCCCGAGGTCGTCGCGGTCGCCGGCTCCAACTTCATCGAGGTCGGCTTCGCGGCCGGCCCGGTCGACGGCGGCAAGCGCACCGTCACCTGCTTCTCCGCGATCGACAACCTGATCAAGGGCGGCGCCGGCCAGGCGATCCAGAACATGAACCTCGTGCTCGGTTGCGACGAGCGCGCCAGCCTCGAAGACGTCGGGAACTGGCCGTGACGGCACAACCGCCCGGCCCCACCATCATCAAGATCGGCGGCGAGGTCATCGGCTCCGGCGAGGCCGCGCTGCTCGCCGGCGATGTCCGCACGCTGGTCGAGGCCGGCGCCCGCATCGCGATCGTCCACGGCGGTGGGCCGCAGGCCACCGATCTGCAGAAGCGCCTCGGCATCCCCACCGTCCAGGTCGCCGGCCGCCGGGTCACCGATCCCGCCACGCTCGACGTCATGAAGATGGTGCTCGCCGGCAAGCTCAACGTCGATCTGTGCGCCGCGCTGCTCGCCGCCGGGCTGTCCCCGGTCGGCCTGCACGGCGCCTCCGGTCACCTGATCCGCGCGACCCGCCGGCCCCCCAGGCCCTACCCCAGCGCCGGCCCCGACCCGGTCGATCTCGGCCTGGTCGGCGACGTCACCGGCTTCCACCTGCCGCTGCTGGACACGCTGTGGAGCGCCGGCTACCTCCCCGTGATCGCCTGCCTCGGCGCCGACGCGGCCGGCGGCATCTACAACATCAACGCCGACCTCGTCGGTAACCAGCTCGCCGCCGCGGTGCACGCCGAGCGGCTGTTCCTCGTCACCTCGACCCCGGGCGTGCTGCGCGATGTCAACGACCCCGCGTCGCGGCTCACCCGGCTCGGGTGCGCCGAGGCCCGCCAGGCGATCGCCGACGGCGTCATCACCGGCGGCATGATCGCCAAGCTCGAAGAGGCCATGGCGGTCATCGATCAGGGCGTCGGTGCGATCCACATCCTCGGCAAGCTCGCCGCCGGCGACCTCGTCCGCGCCGTCCGCGAGCCCGGCTCCGTCGGTACCACGCTCGTCGCCGACCCCTGACCGGCAGCCGCGCCGCCGCGCGCTACGGCGCGTCGTAGTCGTCGTCGAGCGCGTGCATGACCGCCGCGGCCTGCGCGCTCGGCAGCTCGGGCAGGTCCTCGAGCGGCGCGGGCTCGGTGAACGGCAGGTTGCGCAGCTCGGCGAGCTCGCGCTCGAGGCGGTGGACCAGCGACTCGTACTGCCGCCGCCGCCACAGATAGAACATGGTCGACAGCACCAGGGCAGCGAGCAAGAGTGCGGTCGCGAGCCAGCCTGCGATCAGCGCGGGCAGCCGGATCTCGTAGTGCCGATCGCCGAGCAGGCCGGTGAACCACGGCGGGATCGCGACCGGGACCCAGCCGCTGTTGGCCACGAGGACCAGGCCGGCGATCACGCCGAGCCCGATCAGCGACAGGATGACCGTCGCGAGGGCGATCAGGCGCAGCGAGCGAATCACGCGGCGATTGTACTCTCCGGCCGAAACAACGAGAGCCGCCTTGCGGCGGCTCGGATCGCGAACGCGTGGGGCCCGAGGCTAGAGCTGCTCCTTGGGCTTGAGCTTGTCGAGCTTGCCGCGGAACTTGTCGCCCAGGGTCGCGCCGCCGGCGTTCGCGGTGTTGAAGCCCTGGGCCTCGGCCGCGTCCTTGGCGCGCGCCGCGCCCTTGATCGACAGGCCGATCTTGCGCTCGGCGCCGTCGGCGTGGAGCACCTGGACCTTCACCATGGTGCCGGGCTGGAGCACGGTGCGCGGATCCTCGACGTGTTCCTCGCTGATCTCGGAGACGTGGACCAGGCCCTCGATGCCCTTCTCGAGCTCGACGAACGCACCGAAGTCGAGCACCTTGAGCACCTTGCCGTCGACGATCTTGCTGGCGGGGCTTGTCGCCGTCGCCGGTATCGATGTTGAGCAGCACGGCCTCGACCTCGTCGCCCTTCTGGAACAGCTCGCTCGGGTGCTTGACCCGCTGGGTCCACGACATGTCGCTGATGTGGACCAGGCCGTCGATGCCTTCCTCGATCTCAACGAAGATACCGAAGTCCGCGATGTTGCGGACGTGGCCCTTGACCACGGTGCCCGGCGGGTACTTCTCGGTCAGCTGCTCGTACGGGTTGGGCTCGAGCTGCTTCATGCCGAGCGAGATCCGGTTCTGCTTGACGTCGACGTCGAGCACGACGGCCTCGACCATGTCACCGACCGCGACCATCTTGGACGGGTGCTTGACCCGGCGGGTCCACGACATCTCGGAGATGTGGACCAGACCCTCGATGCCCTCCTCGAGCTCGATGAAGGCGCCGTAGTCCTTGAGCGAGACGACCTTGCCGCGCACGACGGTGCCGGGGACGTACTTCTCGGCCGCGCGGCTCCACGGATCCTCGGTGATCTGCTTGAGGCCGAGGCTGACGCGCTCGGTGTCGGCGTTGAACTTGAGGACCTTGACCCGGACGTGATCGCCGACCTGGAACAGCTCGCTCGGGTGGTTGACCCGGCCCCAGCTCATGTCGGTGTTGTGGAGCAGACCGTCGATGCCGCCGAGGTCGATGAACGCGCCGTACTCGGTGAGGTTCTTGACGATGCCCTCGACGATCTGGCCTTCCTTGAGGCGCTCGAGCGTCGACTCCTTGAGCGCGGCGCGCTCCTTCTCGAGCAGCACGCGGCGCGACAGCACGATGTTGCCGCGCTTCTTGTTGAACTTGATGACCTTGAACTTGAAGCTCTGGTTGAGGAACGCGTCGAGGTTGCGCACCGGCCGCAGGTCGACCTGCGAGCCGGGGAGGAACGCCTTGACGCCGCCGCGAATGGTGACCGACAGGCCGCCCTTGACGCGCGCGGTGATCACGCCCTCGATCAGCTCGTCGCGCTCGCACGCGGCGCTGATCTCGTCCCAGACCTTGAAGCGATCGGCCTTCTCCTTCGAGAGCACGCACATGCCGGCGTCGTTCTCGCGGGACTCGAGCAGCACGTCGACGACATCGCCGGGCTGCACGCCGATCGTGCCGTCGGCCTGGCGGAACTCCTCGAGTGGAACCTGGCCTTCGCTCTTGTAGCCGACATCGACGATCGCGTAGTCCTTGCCGACGGCGATCACCGTGCCGCGGAGGATCTCGCCCTCCTTGACGCTGTCCTGGCCGAAGCTTTCTGCGAGCAGTGCCGCAAAGTCCTCTTCGCCCGTGCTGTCTGGGGTAACCATATTCAAGCAGATCTCCTGATGCCACCGAGGTTGGATTTACTGCCGCAGCAGCACCTGGGTGCAGGGGCGAGTTGGTACCCTCCACCTTCTGTTTTGTCAACCATGGCGATGAGATCCGCGTGTGCTGGCCGGGGCTTCGGCGACCCGATTGCGCGGTGCGGCAAGCCCGTCCTCGGAGGCGGCGGCGCCTCAGCTAGGTGTCGCGGCTGGTGAACGTCCCGGCGGCCCGGGCCTTGGCCTCTACCTGGCGCGCCAGCGAATCCACAACATCTTCGAGAGTTTGTGTCGAGCTGTCGACGAGCACGGCGTCCGGAGCGGCGACCATCGGGGCGGCGTCCCGGCTGGCGTCGCGCTGATCGCGCTCGCGGATTTCCCGCAGGGTGTCGGCATGGTCGACATGCGTCCCGGCGGCGGCGAGCTCGGCGACCCGGCGGCGGGCGCGCTCGGCCTCGCTCGCCGTGAGGAAGAACTTCGCATCGGCGGCCGGGAACACCACGGTCCCGGTGTCGCGGCCCTCGACCACCACGCCGCCGCCCGCGCCGAGCCGGCGCTGGAGCTCGAGCAGCGCGGCCCGGACCTCGGGGTGCGCGGAGACCTGCGAGGCGCCCTGCGAGATGTCCGGCGTGCGGATCGCGGCGGTCACGTCGTCGCCGCCGAGGTAGACGTGGTTCCGGTCGCCGATGAAGTCGAACCGGAGTTCGAGCGCTCTCGCCACACCGGCACAGCGCGCGGCGTCGCTCCAGGCGATGCCCTGGGTGCGCGCGGCGAGCGCGACCGCGCGATAGATCGCGCCGGTGTCGAGCAGGCGATAGCCCAGCCGGCGCGCGAGCAGCTTGGCGACGCTGCTCTTCCCGGCGCCTGCGGGTCCATCGATCGTGACCACCACCTGCTGCATGGCGCCACATCATGCACCAAACCGCCCGGCGCGCCCACACCGCGGGCGCCTGGAAGACGTTCGCCGATGTCGTGGCCTTCGCGCTCGGCACGAACGTGTGGATCTCGACCGTGATCCTGCCGGCGATCTTCGTCGGCGTGCTGCACGGCGCCTCGCAGATCGCGGCCGCCGCGCTGCCGTTCGTCGTGCTGCTGCTCGGCCTCGCCCGGCGCTCCGAGGCGGTGCTGCTCGGGCTGTTCCCGGCGGCGGTGCTGGTCCCGATCGCGCTCCAGCCGCAGATGGCGTCGTCGTACGTCTACGGCCCGATCCGGTTCACCGTGGTCGCGCTCGGCGTGCTGGCGTACCTGTTCGGGGTGTCGTTCTTCACGACCTGGCACGAGCCGCCGGCGCCGCGCTCGGTGCGCGGGCTCAGCTCGGCCCAGCTCGGGCCGGCCGAGCGCTGGCAGCGCCGCGAGCGGGTGTACTGGATGCTCACCGCGATGTCGCTGGTGATCCCGACGGTCCTGCTCGCGTGGGTCAACTTCGACACCGCGATCGAGGACTACCTCGGCGAGATGTACCCCGGCCGGGTCGCGCTGATGACGACGGCGCTGACCGTCGGCGCGATCGTCTTGTGGCTCGGCATCTACCACTACGCGCTGCTCGGCGTGCTGCGGCCCCACCGCACCGGCGATCGCGACCTGGTGGCGCGGCTCGGCCAGGCGCGCAGCGACGCCAAGATCGGCAAGCCGCGGCCGCGGTTCTATGTCTCCGTCGCGCTCGCGCTCGCGGCGATGGCGACGCTCATCCTCCTGCGCCACCTGAAGGGATGACCATGCGCCGCTACTTCTTCGAGGTCCTGGCCGTCGCACTGATCGGCGGCAGCCTGTTCTTCTTCAAGGAGACGCTCGACTACCTGGCGCGCCGCGACTACGTGGCGGCGGTGCTGGTCATGGTGATCGGTGTGGCGGTGATCTCGGTCGGCAAGGAGATGGCCCGCCTCGCGCTGGTGCAGCGCGACTGATCGCCATGGTGCGCGCGCTCCCCCTCGCTCTCGGCCTGGGCCTCGCGGCGCCCGGGTGCGGGTCCGGCACCGGGCCGGCGCCGGCGCCTGTGGCCAGAGCGATCGCCACGCCGCCGCTGACCGCCGATGACGCGCCGGTCGCCCAGGTCACGGTGAACCTGCCGAGGGCGATCGATGCGCTGCGCCGCGACCGGCTGCTGTCGTCGAAGACCTGCGAGGTCAAAGCGGCTGCGACCGCGACGGTCACCGTGTGGGCGTCGGGCATCGCCGTGCAGGCTCGAACGATCGCGACCGGCAGCGACGACGAACGGCGTTCCGCAGCGCTCGAACAGTGCATCGCGTTCGAGCTGCTCGCCCAGCTCGCCGGGTCCTGCCGGCTCGCCGCCGCCCCCGAGGTCGTCGAGGCCGTGCGCGGCGCCGCGGTCAACCGCCTGGTCGAGACCGACTTCGAGCGGCGCTACCACACGCCGGCCGACCTCGCGCCGCAGATCGACCTCGTGCTCAAGGCCAACCCGTGGCTGTTCCACATCCTCGAGCTCCGCGGCTCGAGCTTCGCGCGCTTCGTCGTGCCCAAGGGCGCGCCGCCCGAGCTCGAGGACAAGGCCCACGCGCTGGCGGACCGGCTCGCCGCCGAGCTCGCCGGCCAGACCGGGCTGTTCGGCGTGCACCTGTTCGACGCCGCGCAGCGCATCGCCGCCGGCACCGGGGTCGTGCTCGACACCTCCGACTTCCGGCCGGCGCCCCACGACGATCTCGTCGATGCCTACGCGGCGGCGCTGTACGGCATCTCCGAGGTCGGCCGCGCCTCGCCGGCGTTTCGCTCGCCGTGGGGCTGGGACGTGGTCGTGTGGACCGGCGGCAACACCGCCCGCGAGCGGAGCCGCGACGAGGTCGTCGCCGAGCTGTTCCCCGAGGTGCGGCGCCGGCAGTTCCTGCTGTGGGCCAACCAGATCGGCAAGCAGCTCGGCGTCCACATCGAGGTCGACGACGCCACGGTCGCCCGGCTCGACAGCGGAGGTGCGCGATGACCGATCGCCGGGCCGCGCGCACCGCCGAGGCCGACCGCGGCCCCGCGCCGCGCGGCATGAGCCCGTTCGGCGCGATCCTGCGGCGCGCGGTGCACGCGACGCCCGGCGCGATCGGCGGCGCGTTCGCCGACGATCAGGGCGAGATGATCGACGGCTTCACCACGCGCGATCCGCACGACTGGGCGCTGCTCACCGCGCACTACGGCATCGTGCTGTCGCAGCTCCACGCCGCGTTCGGGACCTGGCACTTCGGCGGCCCCGAGTACTTCATCGCCCAGCACGCGGTGCTCGACGTCGTGGTCCACGCGGTCGACGGCGGCTACTACGCGCTGCTGGCGGTGAGCGAGCCGGCGCCGCTCGGCCACGCGCTGCGCAGCCTGCGCCGGGCCGCGCGCGAGCTGCACCAGGAGATGCTGTGACCGAGGGCAAGAGATCGATCGCGGGGAGGGGGCCCCGCGACTCCTTGGCCCGAGGGAATCCCCGCGGGATGAGGCGGGCGCCCGTCGCCGCCGCGCTCGCCGCGCTCGCAGCGCTCGGCGCGCCGGCGCACGCCGCCGACGGGGACGGCGCCGACTACGATCCGCGCTCGGGGGCGTGGAACGGCATGGCGAGCTTCGTCGGCCTCGCCGAGGGCATGGGGTTCTCGGTCACGCCGGTCGGCTCGCTCGAGTGGGGCGACCTGTCGGCCGAGGACATCCTGGTGCTGATCTATCCGCTCCAGAGGGTCGACCCCGGCCGGCTCGGCGCGTTCGTCCAGGCCGGCGGCAACGTGGTGATCGCCGACGACTTCGGCGACGGCAAGGACGCGATGGCCGGCCTGGGCCTGTTGCGCGCCGAGCCGACCACGCTGCGCGCGCGCAAGTTCTACGACGGCCGGGCGTGGGCGCCGATCGCCACGGCGCGCGGCGACCACCCGCTGGCGACCGACGTCGGCGAGATCGTCACCAACCACCCGGCGGCGCTGACCCGCGTCGAGGGCGCGACCACCGTGCTGGCGTTCGACGAGGGCGCCGTGGTCGTCGCCGGCGAGCGCGGCAGCGGCCGGTTCGTCGCGGTCAGCGATCCGAGCATCTTCATCAACAAGATGCTGATGTTCCGCGGCAACATCCAGTTCGCGACCAACCTCCTGCGCTACCTCGACCGCGGCGGCCGCGCCAGGCACGTCGTGCTGCTCCGCGGCGACGTGCCGATGTACGGCGAGCCGCGACCGTTCATCGACGACGCCCGGGCCGGCGAGGTCGGCCGCTCGATCGCCGACCTCAACTTCTGGCTGTCGGAGCGCCGGGCGTGGCTGCTCACCCCCGCGGCGATGAAGGTGCTCGCGGTCGGCCTGGCCACCGCGCTGCTCCTGCTCGCGCTGATCGCGCTGCCGGTGCGGCGCGGCCCGCGGATCGACGGCGCGTGGCTGCGGTTCTGGCGGCCGAGCCGGCGCGACGAGCCGCACGCCGTGGTCGCCCAGGCCGAGGCCACCGGCGGCGCCAGCCTGGTCCTGGCCTGCGTCCTGCGCGACCAGCTCCAGCACCTGCTCGCCGAGATCGTCGGCAAGCCCGAGCCGCTCTACACCATCCCCGAAGCGCAGCTGGTCGCAGAGCTGTCGCGGCTGCGCGGGCCGCACGCCGGCGCCGCGCTCGCCCGGGTCTACCGCCGGCTGCGCGCGCTGCCCAGCCGCGGACAGGCCGCCGCTCCCTGGAGCGCGGCCCACCTGGCGCGGCGCGATTTCGACACCTTGTACCGGGACGTGGCCGAGCTGTGTCGTACTCTCGGCGCCGCGCTCCCGGAACCAGAAGCCTAGCGATGCCGATGCCAGTCCCCGCCCTCACGCCCGATCGCGTTGTCCGCGTCACCCAGCTCGCCCGCACGATCGCGGACGAGGTCGGACGCGCGTTCATCGGCAACCCGATGATCACCGAGGCCCTGCTGGTCGCGCTGATGGCGCGCGGCCACGTCCTGATCGAGGGCTACCCCGGCGTCGCCAAGACCACGCTGGTCAAGGCGTTCTCCGCCACGCTCGGCTGTCACTTCCGGCGCATCCAGTTCACCCCCGACCTCCTGCCGTCGGACATCACCGGCACCTACATCCTCGACATGCGGACCAACACCTTCGTCCTGCGCGAGGGGCCGGTGTTCACCAACGTGCTGCTCGGCGACGAGATCAACCGCGCGCCGGCCAAGACCCAGTCGGCGCTGCTCGAGGCGATGCAGGAGCACCAGGTCACCATCGAGGGCGAGACCCGCACGCTCGCCGAGCCGTTCATCGTGCTGGCGACCCAGAACCCGATCGAGCAGGAGGGCACGTATCCGTTGCCCGAGGCCCAGGTCGATCGGTTCCTGATCAAGCTCAAGATGGGCTACCCGGCGCCGGCCGACGAGAAGCGCATGCTCGGCACCTACGACCGATCGCCGCCGCCGGTGCGCACCGTCGTGGGCCCCAGCGACGTGCTCGACATGCAGGCGCTCGCGCAGGAGGTGTTCGTCGCCGAGGAGCTGCTCGACTACGTGCTCGGCCTGGTCGCGTTCACCCGCTCGCACCCCAAGGTCTATCTCGGTGCGTCGCCGCGCGCCGGTCTCGCGCTGGTCCACGCCGCCAAGGGCCTCGCGCTCCTGCGCGGCCGCGACTACGTGCTGCCCGACGACGTGCGCCACCTCGCGCCGCTGGTGCTCGGCCACCGCATCATGCTCACCCCGGAGGCCGAGCTCGAGGGCGCCGCCGGCACCGCGATCATCACCGAGGCGATCGACAAGGTCGGCTACAAGATGCCCAAGGGTGGCGTGCGGTGATCCCCCGCCTGGCCGCGCGCGGCAAGCTCGTGCTCGGCACGGCGCTGCTGTTCCTCGCCATCGGAGCGCTGCACGGCGCGCCGCCGCTGGTCGCCCTGGCCGGCGTGATCTTCACGATGCTGTGCGCGCTGTACCTGGGGTTCTATCCGACCGCGATCCTCCTGCGCCGCAAGAAGATCGAGCTGTCGTGGTGGGTCCCGCCCGGCGATCAGCCCGGGGGCGCGCTCGCGGCGGACCGGCCGTTCCAGCTCCACCTCGCGTTCCGCAACCACGGCAGCCGCAAGCTGCGGATCCTGTCGAGCCAGATCCTCGCGGCGTCGGGCCTGTCGATCGACGAGCGGCCGAGCGCCACGGTCAAGCGCGGCCAGCAGGTCGAGGTCACCACGACGATCAAGCCGCTCGCGGCCGGCTACCAGGTGCTGCACGGCGCGGCGCTGACGTTCGGCGATGCGCTCGGGCTGTTCGACATCGAGGCGTTCTTCCCCAACCCGATCGCGGTCAAGGTGTTCCCGCACACGCTCGCGCTGCGCGGCCAGCCGGTGCGCGCGGTCGGCGGCGCGCTGCACGAGCAGGTCGGCCAGCACCACGTCCGGCGCCGCGGCCTGTCGGGCGAGCTGCGCGAGCTGCGCGAGCACAACCACGGCGACCCGTTCAAGTTCATCGCGTGGAAGGCGACCGCGCGGCGCGGCCAGCTGATGGTCCGCGACCTCGAGAACGAGATCGTCACCACCCACATCGCGATGATCGACGTCGGCTCGACCATGCGCAGCGGCGCGCTCGGCCGGACCCCGCTCGACTGGGCGAGCGACAGCGCCGCCGCCCTCGCCCGCGCCGCGATCGGCTTCGGCGACCGGATCGGCCTGGTCGGCTACGACACCCGCACCGTCGTCGAGCTCGCGCCCGACACCGGCTATCACCACTACCTCCAGCTGATCGACAAGCTGCTCGACGTGCGCTCGGTCGTCGACGAGGACCTCACCGACGTCACCGCCGGCGAGCTGGTCGCGCTGGTCGCGCGCTACCTCGCGCACCAGGAGGCGATCGACGTCCGGATCAAGGTCACGCCACCGCTCGACGACGCGCGGTGGAGCGCGATCCAGGCCGGGCCCGACGGCCAGCTCTACGACGTCGCGGCCACGGGCCGGCTGTGCCGGCGGCTGATCGACATGATGCTCGGCCACGAGAAGCCCAAGACCAAGCGCGCGCGGATCCAGCCGGTCGTCGAGTCCGACAAGCAGCTCGCGCCGCTGCGCCAGCTGTGCCGGCTGCGCGGCATCGAGCTGCCGTACCGCAGCTCGTGGGAGCACGGCAAGCGCACCGTCGGGTTCGCCGCCGCGGTCGAGCGCGCCGTCGCCAGCGGCCGCCCCGATGTCGTGATCGTGATCAGCGACCTCAGCGGCCTCGCCGAGGAGGAGAGCCGCGCGATCCGCGCGATCGCACGGCTGCGCAAGGCCGCGGGCAGCGTGATCGTGCTGGCGCCGTCACCGAGCGCGTTCCTGCCGCCGGTCGCCTCGGCGCACGGCCGGCGCGCTCGCGAGCTGATGGTGCGCGACGCCCGAGCCGCGCTCGAGCCGGGCCGCAGGCTCCTGATTCGCCACGGTGTCACCGTGGTCGAGGGTTCACCCGCCGATAGCCTCGATCGGCTGATCGAAAATGGCCGTGTCCGGCTGCGCCGCGCTGGTTGATCCTACGGACTGGCCTCGAAGCTGCCCTCGACGACCGTCAGCGTCCACGGCCGGTCGGATACCGTCCCGGCGGCCTTCGACGTCAGCGAGCCGATCGACAGCGCCGTCAACAACACCGCTCCCACGATGAAGATGATATCTGTCCAGCGATCGGGGCGATGCCGCGCCGCGATCTGTTGCAGGTGGCTCATCGTTCTCCTCCTGGTCGAGGAACAGCCCTCGACGACACCCAGGATAACCACGCTGGACGCGAGTGTCATCATAAACCGTCATTTGCCCGCAAATTGCGCGATAACGCAATACTTGCGGATTTTCGAAATCCTCGTCGAGAAACCGCGGCGATGTACCGCGGCAGCACTACGTGTGTGATAACGAGATCAGGAATCCGCAATTCAAGATCACCGTTTCACTGCATGTGCTGGAAACTTCGGGAGCGGCCGGCGGCGGCCGGTAAGAAGGTTTCGCAGCCACCGCGGGCACGCGACTTGCGACACCGGCCGTTCAACAAGGAGCACACCATGAGAATCCTCACGTTGAGACGGATCATCGGCATCACAGCGATCGGCGTGGCATACGTTCACGGCAAGCGCGGCGGCGATGCGACGTTCGCGAGCATCTCCGATACGTTGCGCTATCTGTACTCGTCGGCGTGCGAACGGCTGGGCATCGAGCGCCGCGGCGAACGCGCCGTGCACGGCCGCGTGGCGACCTCGCGGATCCCCAGCCCCAACGGCCTGGCCAACGAGCGCACCCCGCGCCCGCAGGGCACCTGACCGCGCGTCGGCGAACCGCCGCACGCAACCACGTGCTGCGGCGGGATGCGGCCACCGCGCACGGCGCGCGGAACAGCACGGCGCCGGCGACGTCATCGCCGGAAGGCATCGTGACCCGCTAGACGATCGCCTCGGGATCTTCTCGATCGCCCGAAGATCTACCGCGGGAGCGCCTCGCACATCGCTGTTGCTCCGCGGCACGCAGCATGCAGCCTCGCGTATCTCATGATGAACACGGTCAGGGATACCTTCTACGCCATCGGCGATCGCAGCGGTGACTTCGCGCGGAGCGTCGGCTCTGGCACCGTCGATCTCGCCAGACGCGTCGGAGACGGAACGGTCGACCTCGCGCGGCAGATCGGTCCGCGCCGCGCGCTGATCGGACTCGCCGTCGCTGCGGTCGCGATCACGGGCACGGTGCTCGTCTTCCGGTACCTGCGACAGCGCCGGACCGACCGGGAGCTCGGCCTCGACGACGACATGGTCGACAGGGCCGCGCGCGCGGGCAGCCGCGCGCCGATGTCCGGCGGCGATGCGCGAATCTCGTACTGACGAGCCCGGCGTTGCGGGCGCGCACTCGCCGCCATGGTCAAGTGCGGCGACCGCGCTGCGTGAGGCCGTCGAACGTACGACGCGGTTAACACTCGCGGCAAACCTCGTACGCCGTCGGCCGTGTCGATCGCCCTCCGCGCAGCCGCAGCCCGCTCAGCCGCAGCCGGCGCAGCCGCAGCCGGCACAGCCTCAACCCACGCAACCGTTCGGCCCTGCCCTGCCGGCGCCGCCACCGCCGCCACCAGCCGTGCCCCCGCATGGCACGATCCTCCTGTCCGGCGGCTTGCCGATGACCGGCGTCGGCGTGGCGCGCGACCTGCTCGACATCGTCGGCCGGGGCAACCGCAGGTCTCGCCGCGCGTCACGCGGCGGGTTCTTGGGACCCGGCCCTGGTGACGCCGAGATCGATCGGCAGCGCGATGCGAAACGTGGTGCCGGCGGCGGACGACGCGACCTCGACCGTGCCGCCGTGTGCGCGCACGATCTCCCGCACGATGTAGAGGCCCAGCCCCAGGCCACCGGGGTGCTCGCCGCTGCGGCCGCGCTGGAACGGATCGAACAGCGTCTCGAGCACGCCGCGCGGAATCGGCGCGCCGCGGATCGGGTTGGAGATCGCGATGGTCGCGACGTCCCCGGCGCGCGCCAGATCGACCACCACGGGGCCGCCGGCCTTGCCGTACTGGGCGGCGTTGCTCGCGAGGTTCGAGACGACCTGTCCCAGGCGTTCGCCGTCCCACACGCCCTCGATGTCATCGCCGCGCAGCTCGAACCCCGTGGTCCGGTACACCAGCCGCAGCTCGTCGAGCACGCCGGCGATCAGCGGCTGCAGCCGCATCGCGCGGCGCTCGACCGGGATCCCGGCGCCGAGGCGCGCGCGGGTGACGTCGAGCAGCTGATCGACGATCGTCGTCATCCGGCGCGCGCTGTTCTCGAGCCGCCCGAGGACGCGCTCGTTCTCCGGATCGGTGATCCGGGCGCGCAGCAGGTCGATCCCGACGGCCATCGCGGCGAGCGGGTTGCGCAGATCGTGGCCGACGATGCCGAGCATCTCCTGATGAAATCGCGCCGTCGCACGCTCGGCCTCGGACCGGATCGCGGCTTCGAGCGCCAGACCGGTGTGCTCGAGGCAGGTCTCGATCGCCGCGAGGTCGCGTGGCTCGAACGGCTCCGACGGGTGATCGCGGGTCAGGGTGACGACGCCATGCGCGAGGCCGCGCACCGGGATGGCCATCACCGCGAGCCCCCGGAGCCCGCACGCGCGGACATAGTCGGCGTAGCCGCGCGGGAGCCCGGCGAGCGCTTGCTCGGTGGTGGTGAATGCGTGGACCACCGGATCGGTGATGCCGGCGAGCGCTCCGAGCAACACCGCGCCTCGGTCAGAGCGGTGCAGCGTGGTGGCGCTGCCGGTGCCGGTCCCGGTCATCAGCGTCGCCGCGCAGCCGTCGCACAGGCTCTCGACGAGCACCATCGCCATCTCGCGCAGGATCGCGTCGATGTCACTGCCGACCTGCAGCAGCGCGCGACCGAGCTTGTTGATCGTTGCGATTCGCAGCCGCTCGCGCTCGGCTGCCTGCTTGAGCTCGTGCGCGCGCAGGATCGCGCTCACGCGGGCGCGGAGCTCCTTGGTCACGAACGGCCTCGCGACGTAGTCATTGGCGCCGCTGTCCAGCGCACAGACGATGTCCTCGGTCTCGGTGCGCGACGCGGTCAGGATGATGATCGGGAGCTCGCGGGTGGCAGGATTGACGCGCAGGAACCGGCAGATCTCGTCTCCGGACAGCCCCGGCATCACCCAGTCGACGAGCAGCAGATCCGGAAGCCTCACCGTCTCGGTGAGCCGCTGGATCATGCTCGTACCGTCCTCGAACCGCTCGAACTGATAGTGGGCGCCGAGCGCGTGCTCGGTCAACGCGACCTGGGTCCGGCTGTCGTCGACCAGCCAGATCAGCGCCGGCCGGGTCATCGGCGGCACGCGGCCTCGGCTGGCTGTGCTGGCATGGCAATGCGCACGAACGCGAGGCGTACCACGATGTGTACGAATCGGGTTCTAGGCACGCCGCGCAATCTCCCGCGCCATCCGATCGAGCGGTACGGCCTCGGCCCCGAGCCCTGCGTCATACACGGAACGCGGCATGCCGTACACCACGCAGGTCGAGGCCGCCTCGGTAAGCAGGCTTCCACCGGCCGCTGCAATCGTGGCGGCGCCCTCGAGTCCGTCGTCGCCCATGCCGGTCAGCACGACCCCGAGTGCGCCCGCGCCCACCGCGGCCGCGCCGCTGCGAAACAGCTCGTTGACCGAGGGAACGAACGGCTGGGGCGGCAGCGCGGCGAGGCGAGCCTGCAGCACCGCGCCATCGCGTTCGACGCGCAGGTGCATGCCGCCGCGCGCGACCACGACGAGCCCCGGGACCAGCGCCAGCCCGTCGTGCGCTTCCACCACGTGCAGCGGCGTGAGCTTGTCGAGCCGCGCGGCCAGCGCCTGCGTGTAGCCATATGGGATGTGCAGCACCACGGCGACCGGGGCCGACAGCGTCGCCGGCAGCCCGGCCATCACCATGGTCAGCGCCGGTGGACCGCCGGTCGAGGTTCCGATCATGATCAGCTGCGCGGGGGCGCGCACCGGACGCGTCCACAGCGGCAGCGTCAGCGGCGGGCCCGGCTCGCGCGACACCGCCATCACCTTGGCGATCAGCTCGTCACCCAGCTCCTGGAGGCGGTCGCTGGCGAGCGCGGTCGGCTTGGTGATCACGTCGGCCGCGCCGAGCGCGAGTGCGTCGACTCCGAGGTCGGTGTCGATGCTCGAGATGCTGACCACCAGCACGCGCGGCCTCGGCCGGCCCGCGAGCGCGCGAAGCACGCCGATGCCGTCGAGCTCCGGCATCGTCAGATCGAGCGTGATCACGTCGGGATCGAGCGCCGCGATCCGCTCGAGCGCGTCGCGGCCGTCGCGCGCAGTGGCGACGACGTCGATCGTGCCGCTCGCCCGCAGCACGCGGGACAGCATGGTCCGCGCGAACGCCGAGTCGTCGACCACGACCACGCGCGGGCGGTGGCTCATCGCACGCACCGGTAGAAGAACGAGCTCCCGCGCTCCTCGCACATCAGCCGGGTGCCGAACCGAAGCAGCGACTCGGAGGCCCCCACAGCGATCAGCCCGTCGGGCGCGAGGTGCTCGACCAGCCGATCGATGACCCGGAGGATCCGCTCGTCCTGGAAGTAGATGAGCACGTTGCGGCACAGGATGGCGTCGAACACGCCGGGCGCGGCGTCGGACACCACGGCCGGGCGCGGATCGTCGAACAGCCCGAGCACCACCGGAGTCGCCGACGCGCCGACCGACGCCGACAGTGCGTCTACCACAGCGGAGATCGCGCGCTCCGACGAGCGGTCGCGGCTCAGCCACCGGCACAGCGGGTCGACCGCGTCATCACCGAGCGCGGCGAGCCCGGCGACCGCGGCGCGCCGCACCGTCCAGCTCGCGTCGTTCAGGTCCGCCATCAACTCACCGACGCCCGCCGCGCCCAGCAGCACCAGCTGATCGATGCGTTCGATCCGGCGGTGCTCGGCCTCGGTCAGGCTGAACGCGCGCGGTGTGGTCATGTCGGCCGGCTCGCCGGACTGGGCAGGTGCTGTGGGCCTGTCGGCTGTGGGCCTGTCGGCTGTGGGCCGGCCGGCTGCAAGCTCGCCGACAGCGCCGCGATCTGCTCGACGTGCTCCGCGATCGCCGCGCGCAACATGGAGCTCTCGCGCACCACGAGCTCGACGTCGGAGCCGCTGGACGAGGCCGACCGAGCCTGCGCACCGAGCACGGTGGTCAGCTCGCGGGTCCGCGCCCGCAGGTCGCGCATTGCCTGACTGACCTCGGCCGTGGTCGCGGCCTGCTCGGCGGTCGCCCGCGCGATCCCCTGCAACGTCGCGGTCTGGCGCGTGGCGCTCACGGCGAGCGCGGCCACGGCGTCGGCCTGCTCGCCGACCCCGCGCGCGGTCTGCCTGGCGATCCTGCGGACGTCATCGGCATCCTTGACCAGCAGGGCGATCCCCTGGGCGTGCTCGGCGGTCGCCGCGGTGATCTCGGTGGAGATCCGGGCCACGTCGCGGATCCCGGCCTCGATCTCCTTGGCGGCGAGCGCCTGCTCGCCGAGCCCGCGCGCATTCTGCATGGCGTGCTTGCGCGCGCCCTCCATCGCGCGCGCGATCTCGCCGGTGCCCTTGGCCTGCTCGGCCACCGCGACGACGATGCGCTGCGTCGCGGTCGCCACGCTCTGGACGTCGGTCGCCATGCCGTCGACGCTGCGGACCTGCTCGGTCATCGCCGCCGCCGTCCGCGCGGTCGCCGTGCGCATCTGGACCGCCGTGCGCGCCAGCTGGCCGGCCCCGGTCGACTGCTCGTCCGACGCGCGGGTCAGCCGCTCGGCGTTCGTGGTGAGCTGCGCGGTCCCCCTCACGAGCTCGCGCAGCGCACGCGCCTGCTCGCCGGTCGCGTCGCGGGTCTGCTTGGCCATCACGCGCATCTCGTTCGCCGACCGGGCGAGGCTCCGGGTCGCCTGGGTCTGCTCGGCGCTGGCGCGCGCGATCGTCCGGCTCTCGCCGTCGAGCCGGGCCGTCGTCGCGGTCACGCTCTGGACGACCCGCGCCTGCTCCTCGCTGGCCGCCGCGATGTTCTTGATCGAGCCGTCGAGCAGATCGACCCCCTGGAGGATCACCTCGAGCCCGCCGCGCGCGTCCTCGCCGAGCTGCGCGCCCTCGTCGGCGATCCGCAGCCCCTCGGCGCTCGACGACACCGCGTCGCGCGCCGCGGTCTGGAGCGCACGGATGATCTTGGTGACCTCGCCCGCGGACACGGCGGCGCGATCGGCGAGCGCGCGGACCTCCTCGGCGATCACCGCGAACCCGCGGCCGTGCTCGCCGGCGCGCGCGGCCTCGATGCTCGCGTTGAGCGACAGCAGATTCGTGCGATCGGCGATCAGGTTGATCGTCTGCACGATGTCGCCGATCTCCTCGGCGCGCTTGCCCATCTCCTTCATGACGCCGTCGCCGTCGACCATCACCTGCCGGATCTTGGCCAGCCCGGTGATCGTGCGGCCGACCGTGCCTCCACTGGCGCGCGCGGAGCTGGCGACCCGCGTCGAGGTCGTGCGGGTATCCTCGACCACGGTCACGATCTTCCGGGTGACGCTGTCGAGCTGGGTCGCCGCCGCCGCGTTCGACGACGCCAGCGTGCTGACCTCCTGCGCCGACTGCGCCACGGCGTGCGCCGAGCGCGCGATCTGCTCGATCGCGGCGGCGTTGCCGTCGACCACGGCCGCGACCTTCTCGGAGGTGGCCGCGACCTCCTCGACCGAGGCGGCGACCTCCGCGAGGCCGCTCGCCGAGGTGGCCGCCGCGCTCTCGAGCGCGCCCGCCAGCTCCGATACGCCGCGGGCCGATCGCGCGAGCTGCTCGGCGGTAGCCGAGGTCTGCTCGACCGAGCTCGCGGTCTCTGCGGAGTCGCTCACGACCTGCTCGAGCGCGGCGGTCAGCGCCTTGAACCCCGCGGCGACCCCTCCTGGCTGCGCGCCGCGGTGGCGACCACGCCGGCGCTGGTCTGGGTCACCGAGGAGGCGAGCCGCTGCGCGGTCTCGGCGAGCTCGTTCGCGCCGGTCGCGGTGGACTTCAGCGTGCGCGCCGTCTGCTCGAGCCTGGTCGTGGTGCTCTCGCTGCCGGTCGCCAGCAGGTCGGTGTCCTTGCGCACGGCGCCGACCGACGCGGCGACCTCCTGGAGGCCGGACGCGCTGATCTCGAGGGCCTGCAGCACGTCGCGCGCGTCCGCCGCGACCGCGGCCTGCGAGCACGCGAGCTGCTCGCCCGCGCTCGTGGTCTGCTCGATGCTCGCGGCGACCACCTCGAGCGCGGACCGCGCCTGCTCGGCCGCGGCGTGCTGCTGCATCCCGGTGGCGGCGAGCCGGCCCGCGGCGGCGCCCATCTCATCGGCGGTGCCGGCGGCGTTCCGGAGTGAGCGGGCCACCTCCTCGACGCTCGACGGATGATCGTGCGTGGCGCGGTCGCGGCCGTTGTCCTGTGTAGTCATGACGCTTGCTCCTGTCCGATGACGCGAGGCAGATCCACGATCAGAAACAACCGATCCCGCACGGTGACGACACCCGTGACGAAGCCGTTGGCCTGCTGCTTGATCAGCTCGGGTGCGTCCTGGAAGCTGGCCTCGTCGAGCTGGATGACCTCGCGGGCGCTGTCGACGAGCAGCCCCGCGACCCGGGTGCCGAGCTGCATCACGACGACGCGGTGGTCGAACGTGCGATCGATCGGCGGCAGCCCGAAGCGCTTGCGCAGGTCCACCACGGGCACGACCCGACCGCGGACCTGGACCAGGCCGGCGACGTACGACGGGGCGCCCGGGACGTAGGTCGCGGCCTCGAACGGCTCGAGGTGCAGGACCAGCGCCGCGGGCACCGCGTACTCGGCGGTGCCGACGCGAAACGTCACGTGGAGCGAGCTCATGACGCCGGCCTTTCCGCGGGGCGCGCGCTCAGCGCGCAGAGATCGAGCACGAGCGTGGGCCGTCCGTCGCCGAGATCGGTCGAGCCGGCGATGCCCGGGACCTTCAGGAGCACGTCGTCGACCGGGCGCACCACCACCTCGTGGCGTCCGAGCATGCGATCGACGGTGAAGCCGACCAGCGCGCCCTGGCGGCGGATCACGATCGCCTTGCGCGCCCCGGCGCCGTCGTCGATCGCCAGCAAGGTGCCGAGCGAGCGCAGCGCGATGGCCTCACCGCGGCGCTCGGCGACGCGAACCGGCGAGCTCGCGCCCGAGGCCACCGGCGGCAGCACGTCCTGGCCCGGGCGCAGCTCGAAGATCTCCTCGACCGACGACACCGGCGTGACCAGAACCTGGCGGCCGCACAGGAACGAGAACACCTCGACGACCGCGATGGTCAACGGCACGCGCAGCGTGAACGCGGTGCCCGCGCCGGGCGTGGTCGACACCGCGAGCTCGCCGCCCAGATCGCCGGCCGCGATCTGGCGCACGATGTCCAACCCGAGCCCGCGCCCGCTGGTCCGCGTCACGACATCGCGCGTCGAGAACCCCGATGAGGTGAGCACCTCGAGCAGCGCCGCGTCGTCATCGACGGCGCGGCCGGCGCGCCTCGCGATCGCCCGGCGATCGATCCCGCGGCCGTCGTCCTGGACGACCAGCTCGAGCCGGTTGCCGCCCACGTCGCGGCA
>VBLP01000036.1:35401-39894 GCA_005887925.1 Deltaproteobacteria bacterium
CGTAGATCGCGCAGCTGGCGGCCCTGGAGGTTCGCGATCTCGCGCAGCGCGCGCACGTCGACCCCGCGCTCGGCCAGCGCCGCGATTTCGCGCTCGAGGCGGAACCGCGACACGATCAGGAGCGAGAGCTGGTCCTGCAGCTCGTCGAGCCGCGCCAGCTCGACGCGGACGAGCGCCCGGCCGAGCACGACACCACCGTCGTCGTCGCGCGCGGGCCCGGCGACATCCGCGACGGATCCCGGCACCGCGTCGCACGGCCCCTCGGCCCTTTCCGGCTCGCGCGCTTCCTGCGGTGCCGCGAGCTCGACCAGCTGATCCGCCGCCGTGGCAGCGGCCTCGGCGAGCGCCTCGGCGGACGCGTCGCTCGCAACCAGCAGATCGAACGCCACGCTCGACGCCTCCCCCGGCGTCGCCCGCGGCAGCACCTTGATGACGTCGCCCAGCTCGGCGAGCCGGGCGCGCACCGACGCGATCGTGATCCCGCGCTCCGCGTTGGCCTCGCTCGGCGCGAACGACACCCGCCAGGCCCGGCGCCCCGCGCGCCAGTTCGCGGCTACGCGCTGGCGATCCGCCGGCACCAGGCCGGCATCCCAGCCCGGCGCGTCCAGGGCCCCGGCAGTCGCCGCGCGCGGCGTCTCCGGAGCTCGCGCAGGAGATCGTTCGACCCCGGCCGAGACCACCGCGATCGCATCCATCAGCTCGGCCGGTGCCGGCGCCGGCGCTTGCTGCGCCGCCACGGCCCGCACGCGCTCGGCGATCGCCGCGACCCCGCGCAGCGAGACATCGACCGCTTCGCGGCCCAGCGTGCCGCCGGCGCGATCCGCGGTGCGCACGAGGCCCTCGAGCCCGTGCGCCAGCTCGACGATCGGGTCCACGCCGATCATCCCGGCGAGCCCCTTGATCGTGTGGAGCGCGCGGAACAGATCACGGACCGCCCGCGGCTGCGGCGTGCCCGCGACGTTCGCGGCCTCGATGTCGAGCAGCGCAGCGTTGGCCGCCGCGATCAGCTCGTCGGATTCGGCGATGAACCCGGCGACGAATTCGCGAAGGTCGATGTCCTCGCTCACGCCGGCGCACGGCCGATCGCGCGCGCGGGCGCCAGCAAGCGACGCACCTCGTCGAGGATCTCGGCCGGAGCGAACGGCTTGGGCAGGAAGCTCGATGCGCCGGCCTCGAGGACCTGGGCGCGGCTGTCATCATCGCCGCGCGTGGTCACGATCAGGATCGGGAGCTCGCGCAGGCGGTCCTGCGAGCGCACGAACTCGACGACCTCGACACCGCCGACATCGGGCATGTTGAGGTCGAGCACCATCATGTCGAACTGCGCCAGCGCCAGGCGCTCGATCGCCTCGAGCCCGGTGGCGGCAAACTCGAAGGCCACCGCGCCGAGCGGGCGCAAGCACGCCGCCACCATGTCTCGCATGAGCTTGCTGTCGTCGACGATGAGGAGGCGTTTCATGACGTCAGCGCCGACGAGTGAGCGACGGCGAGCAGTGGGGCGGACCCTAGCACGCGCTTCTGGACCGGCCCGGGACATCCACCTCGCCGTACTCGACCGTGCACCGGCGCTCTGCTACCGCGCGGGCTTGCCACAGCGGACGTGCGCCATCGCCCCAGACAACGAGCGAATGCGCTCGATGCGCGCAACCACGATCGAGAATGCGCCATCCCCCAGCGATCGCCGCATCCACAAGCTCGAGATGCGCCGTTATCGCACCCGAGCGATCGCCGCCTCGAGGCTCAGACGCCCACGACCGAGCTCGCCGGCGCGGCCGCGGCGCCGCGCGCGCCGAGCTTGCTGAGGTTGACCGAGACCAGCTTGGACACGCCGGGCTCCTGCATGGTCACGCCGTAGAGGTTGTCCGCCGCTTCCATCGTGCGCTTGTTGTGCGTGATCATGATGAACTGCGAGCGATCGGTCATCTCGCGCACCAGCTCGTTGTAGCGATCGACGTTGGCCTCGTCGAGCGGCGCGTCGACCTCATCGAGGATGCAGAACGGCGACGGCTTGATCAGGAAGATCGAGAACACCAGCGCCACTGCGGTCAGCGCCTTCTCGCCACCCGACAGCTGCTCGACCGTGGCGTTCTTCTTGCCGGGGGGCTGCGCCATGATCTCGACGCCCGCCTCGAGCAGATCGACGTCGTCGCCGCCCGACAGCGACAGCGCGGCCTGGCCGCCCCGGAACAGCCGCGGGAACACTTCCTTGAACATCGTGTTGACCGCGTTGAACGTGTCGCGGAACAGCTTGCGGCTGGTCTTGTTGATCTTGTCGATCGCGCGCTGCAGCTGATCGACCGCGCGCTCGAGGTCGATCTTCTGCGCCGACAGGAACTCGAAGCGCTGGTTGACCTCGGCGTACTCCTCGATCGCGGTCAGGTTGATGTCGGTCCCCATGCGCTCGATCAGCTCGCGCAGCTCACCGAGCCGGTCGTCCTCGATCTGCGTGATCTGCGGCCGCAGGTGGTAGTCGTAGAGGATCGCGCGGACCTCGAGCTGGTAGCGCTCGTGGAGGTTGTCCTCGACGACCTGGCGCGCCATCTGGATCTGGCCGGCCCGGAGCTCGAGCTGGCCGACCTCGCGCGCGAGCTGATCGGCGCGGCCGCGCAGCTCGCGCGCGGCGAGCTCGACCTCGGTCAGCGCGGCGAACCGGGCGTCGTAGGCGCGGCGGCCGTCGTCGAGCTCCCGCATCTGGTCATCGCGCTCGTCGCGCAGCACGGCGATCTCGGCGGCGAGCTGGTCGCAGCCGTCGCGCAGCGCCGACGCGCGGTGCTGGGCCTCGTCGATCTCGCCGGTGAGCCGGCCGGCGCGGGCGGCGAGGTCGGCGTCCATCGCCGCGAGCCGCAGCGCCGAGGCCTCGGCCGCGGCGCGCTTCTCGCCGAGCTGCGCCGCTCGGATCTTGGCCTCGGTCAGCACCCGCGCGATCTCGTCGAGCCGATCGCGGTGCGAGGTGACCTCGGACAGGTGATCGAGCTGGGCGCGCTCGAGCGCGGCGATCCGGTCCTGGGCGTACCCGCGGCGCTCGCGGGTCGCGGCATCATCGCCGCGGATCGCCGCGAGCCGGTCGTCGAGCTCGTGCTGCTCGGTCGCGAGCTGGCCGAGCCGGTCGCGGTGACGCTCGAGGTCGTGGCGGACGCGCGCCTCGTCCTTCTCGTGGCCCATGATCGCGACGTCGCCCTCGTGGACCTGGGTCCGCACGCCGTCGAGCGCCTTGGTGACCTGCTTGAGCTCGGTCTTCGCGGTGACGAGCCGCGCCGTCGCCTCCGCGAGATCGTGCTCGAGCCGGCCGACGATGTCCTCGAGGTCGCGGATCTCTCGCTTCTGCGCCAGCACGCCGGCGCCCTGCGCGTCGCGCGATCCGCCCGCGACCACGCCGTCGCCCTCGACGACGTCGCCGTCGAGCGTGACCAGCCGATCGGTCACGCCGAGCCGGTGGAGCTGGACCGCGCGCGCCAGGTCGTCGACCACGACGGTCGCGCCGAGCAGGCGCTTGCCGACCGCCTCGTAGCCGTCGGCGAACGCGACGAGGTCCGCCATGCGGCCGAGCACGCCCTCGCCGCCGGCCGCGGCGTGCGCGGCGACCAGCTGGGTCCGATCATCGACCTCGATCGCCCACACGACATCGCCGTCATGAGATGGCTGCGGCGGCTCGGACACCGGCACGAAGGCGCTGCGGCCGCCGCCGCCCTGCTTGAGGAAGCCGACCGCCGCGAGGCCGACCTCCGGCTCGCTGACCAGCACACCGCCGAGCCGGTCGCCGAGCGCGGCCTCGACCGCGACCTCGAGCTGCTCCGGGGCGCGCACCACGTCGGCGACCACGCCGTGGATCGCCGCGCGATCGGAGCGCGACACGGCGATCTCGTCGGCGCGCTGCATCACCGCGCGCGTGCCGCGCTGGAAGCCCTCGTAGCGGTCGTGGATCTCGCGCAGCGACGTCAGCCGCGAGGTGCGCCGGTGCAGCTCGGTGCGCAGCGTCTCGACCTCGGCCTCGCCGCGCGCCGCCTCGTCGGTGAGCAGCTCCTTGCGCAGCGCGAAGCCATCGCTCTGGCTGCCGAGGTCGAGCCGGGTCTGGCGCAGCTGGGCGAGCGCGCCATCGACCCGCCGGCCCTCGCGCTCGAGCTCGCGCACCCGATCGGCGTGCTGCTCGATCTCGGCCAGGACGCGCTCGAGCCGGCGGTGTGCCTCGTCGCGCCGCCGGGCGAGCGCCTCGAGCTGGGCATCGGCGGTGGCGATCTCGGTGCGGCGCGCCGCGAGCTCGGTGCGCGCCTCGTCGAGCTGGCCCTGGGCGTTGCTCAGCATCTGGCGCGCCTCGCCGGCCGTCGCCTCGCGGGCGCAGACCTCGGCGGCCTCGCGCGCGACCTCGGCCTCGAGCTCGGCGAGCTCGGCGCGCCGCGCCGCGAGCTCCTCGGCGCCCCGCACGCGCTGGCCCGTGATGTCGTCGATCTCGGCGCGCGCCCCGGCGATCCGGCCATCGAGCTCCTCGGCCTCGCGGC
>VBLP01000258.1 GCA_005887925.1 Deltaproteobacteria bacterium
CTGTTCGAGGGCGCGACCGTGCCGCTCGAGATGACGATGACCATGACCCCGCTGATCGGCCCCGAGCTGATCCGGCTCGCCGAGAGCTTCGACCGCGTCGCGAGCTTCGGGTTCCTGGTCGAGGACACCGCGCGCGGCTCGGTCCACGCGCTCGGCGAGCAGCCGGTGATCCGCTACTCGCTCACCGGGCGCGACGTCTCGCACATCAAGCGCGGGCTCGACGTGCTCGCCCAGATCTTCTTCGCCGCCGGCGCCCGCCGGGTCCACTTCCCGGTCGCCGGGTTCGACGTGGTCGGCCGCGACGACCTGCCGGCGTTCCGCCGCGCCCGGCTCCGCCCGTGGGACCTCGAGCTCTCCGCGTACCATCCGCTCGGCACCGCGCGCATGGGCCGCGACGCGGCGAGCTCGGTGGTCAACCCCGATCACCAGCTGCACGACGTCGCCGCGCTCTACGTCGTCGACGGCTCCTCCGTTCCCACCGCGCTCGGCGTCAACCCGCAGATCACGATCATGGCGATGGCGACCCGCGCGGCGGAGAAGATCGCCGGCGCGCTGAGCTGAGCGCGACCCGATCCGGCAAGCGACGGCGAGGTCGGATCTCCAGCCGCGTGACGCACCGCTCCAGTTCCGGAACATGCCTGCCCGGCAGGTACACGCGGCTTGACGCTCGCGGCCTTCACCATTACCTTGCGCCGCAGACATGGGCGGCGGACCGAGGCGAGACGACGACGCAGGCGGCGCGACGATGCGCGCTGGCCGGCTCGGCACGAGGCAGCTCTATGAGCGAGCGGCGTCACGTCGGGATCGCGCTCGCCGCGGTGGTCGCCCGTGTGGACGTTCGTCCGAGGAGAGTGCTGTCATGTCACGCCACCTGCGAGGCTCCTGCCTGGTTATTACGTGGTTTGCCGTCGTGCTCGGAGCCGGCTGCTCGGCTGACGACGAGTCCACCTCGTTGTCTGATCTGCCCGTGCTGCCCGTGCTGCGGCTGACATTCGATGAAGATCAGCGACCATCGGTGACAATGGCCAGTCGCTCGAGGTGGCGCCGAAGCTGAACTTCTTCGGGATGTTCTCCATCACGTACCAGGTGAGCAACGGCGGACCGACGCGCGCGAGCAGCACGGTCACCGTGACCGTGAACTCGGTCAACGATCCGCCGGTCGCCGTGAGCAGCGAGCTGACCGTCCGGCGCAGCGCGAAGCTGCCGCTGGCGGCGGCCGATGTCGAGCATGACCCGCTGAGCCTCGGGATCGTCACACAGCCGCAGCACGGCGTGGTTCAGAGCGACGCGAGCGGGTTCACCTACGTGCCCGACGTCGACTTCGCCGGCGACGATCAGCTCACCTACCGCGCGAGCGACGGCCACGCGGTGTCCGAGCCGGCGACGATCGTGCTGCACGTGATCGCCGACGCGGCGCCGGTGGCGACCGACGACGCGGTCGCCGCGACCGAGGACCAGCCCGCGGCGATCGCGCTGCGCGGCAGCGACAGCGACGACACCGCGCTCGATTTCACGGTGACCGTGATGCCGCAGCACGGCACGCTGAGCGGCACGCCGCCGAACCTGAGCTACCTCCCGGCGCTGGACTACAACGGCGACGACGAGCTGACCTTCGTGGTCAGCGATGGCTTCCGCTCGTCGGCGCCGGCGACCATCGCGATCCACGTCGCGCCGGTCGACGACGCACCGACCGCGGCGCCGCAGACCGTGGCCCTCGACGAGGACGGCAGCGTCACGATCACGCTGGCCGGCAGCGACGTCGACGGCGACGCGCTGAGCTTCCAGATCCAGAGCGGGAGCGGGCCATTCGGCGGAACGCTGTCGCCGCTGGTCGGCGCGACCATGACGTATACACCGCGGCGGGACTTCAACGGCACGGACAGCTTCAGGTTCGTGGCATCCGATGGCCGGCTGCTCTCGCAGGCCGCCACCGTGACGATCCATGTCGCCCCGGTGCCCGATCCACCAACCGCATTCGACCAATCGGTCAGTCTCAACGAGGACGCCACCACGACGATCCGGCTGTCCGGCACCGACCCCGACTTCGACACGCTGCGCTTCGCGGTGGCGTCGGGGCCGCAGCACGGCACACTCAGCGGCGCGCCACCGGTCCTGACCTACACGCCGGGCCACGACTTCAACGGATCGGATTCGTTCACCTTCACCGCGTCGGACGGCACGCTGACCTCGGCCCCGGCGACCGTGTCGCTGCAGATCCGCGCGGTCAACGACCCGCCGGTCGCCCAGAATGCCTCGGCGACCACCGCCGAGGACACGCCGGTCACGATCACGCTGCCGGTGACGGACGTCGACAGCTCGTCGCTGACCTACTTCGTCCAGATCCCGCCGAGCGATGGCAGCACCACGCTGTCGGGCGGCAACCTGACCTATACGCCGGCGCTGAACGCGACCGGCACGCGCAGCCTGACGTACTTCGCGTCCGACGGACTCCTGAGCTCGAACGTTGCGACCGTCACGCTCCAGATCACGCCGATCAACGATGGTCCGATCACGACCGACGACTACCTGGCGACCGATCCGGGCGATCCGGTCACGTTCACCGTCACCGGCAACGACGTCGACCCCGAGGGCGACCCGTTCCACCTCGATTCGGTCGAAAACCCGGCCCACGGCACGATCGACATGGCCGCCGACGGCCACCTGACCTACACGCCCGACGACGGCTTCACCGGGATCGACGTGTTCGGCTACACGGTGGTCGATTCGCACGGCGCCGCGACGACCGGCCAGATCCACATCGGCGTCGGCTCGTTCCCGCCGGGCGCGCCGATCGAGGCGATCGCGACCGTGGTTGCCGACCCGAACGACCGCTCCAACGCACCGAGCATGTCGGAGGACGGCCGCTACATCGCGTTCGTCACCGCGTCCGCGCTGGTCCCCGAGGATACCAACGGATCGACGGACGTCTACGTCTACGACCGCGGCCACCGCAGCGTGGCGCGGGTCAGCGTCGCGAGCCATGGTGACCAGGCCAATGGATCGAGCGTGCATCCGCAGATCTCGGCGAACGGCCGCTACATCGTGTTCGACTCGGCGGCGTCCAACCTGGTCACCGGCGACGGCAACGCCGCGTCCGACGTGTTCCGCCACGACCGGGTCACCGGCGAGACCATCCGGATCAGCGTGCCGTTCACCGGCCCGGGCGTGGGCGGCGGCACGATGCCGACGATCTCCGACGACGGCGGATCAGCGGGAGCACGACGGGCAGCGACGGCGATCTCGCGTCGAGCGACGCGATGATCAGCGGCGATGGCCGGCACGTCGCGTTCTCGTCGTTTGCGACCAACCTGATCACGGGCGACACCAACAACCTGATCGACGTGTTCGTGCGCGACCTCGCGGCCGCAACCACCGTGCGCGCCAGCGTCAGCTCGACCGGCGGCGAGGCCAACGCGGCGAGCAGCTCGCCGTCGCTGTCGCGCGACGGCCGGTTCGTGAGCTTCGTGTCGCCGGCGACCAACCTGGTGCTACCGGCGGGCTCCGGTAACCGGGTCTACGTCCGAGACACCCAGGCGCCGACCACGATCCGGCCGACGGCGACGAGCGCGATCTGGGGCCGGCTGTCCGGCGATGGCCGCTACCTGGCCGAGCTGCTCTCGAGCAGCGTCATGCTGTTCGACCGGTTCGCCGCGACGTCCGCCAACCTGTCGGGCAACCGGACATGGCTCTGGCCGGTGATGTCGAGCAACGGCCGCTACGTCTTGGTCGTCGAGACCCGGGCCGGAAGCGTCGTGCTCACCGTCGCGGCCAACCCGTTCGGGCCGCTATAGGTCCACGCGCTCGCGCCAGGTGGCGGCGGCGCCGCGGCCGAACCCGATGGCGGCGAGGACGTCGCGCACGCAGCTCGCGGTGGCCGACGGCAGGTCGGTGTCGATCACGTTGAGGAAGCCGACGGCGCCGCGGGCGTCGACGGCGATCTCGATCTGGACGTAGGTGCCGGTCACGCCGGCCTTGGCGATCGAGCGCACGCAGTGGCCGAGGCGGGAGTGGTCGATG
>VBLP01000260.1:0-8753 GCA_005887925.1 Deltaproteobacteria bacterium
CGCCACATGGCGGTTGACGACCTGCGCTCGGGGACATGGGTCACCTATGTTGGCGGCCGGGCCACGTCCGCGCGCCTGCGGCGCTGCCGCGTCGAGGTGGTGACCGGCGCCGACGCCGGCCTGGTCCGCGATATCGAGGCCTCGGTGATCCGGATCGGGGCGCGGCGCGGCAACGACGTCCAGCTCACCGACTCCAAGGTCTCGGGGCTGCACTGCGAGATCCGGCTCGACGACCGCGGCTACCGCCTGCGCGACCTGGACTCGACCAACGGCACCTACGTGTCACAGCTGCGGATCAACGACATCTACATCCAGCCCGGCACGCAGATCGCGCTCGGCGGCACCCGCCTCCGGTTCGAGCCGCTCGGCGACTCGGTCGAGATCGAGCTGTCGGACTCCGATCGCTTCGGCTCGATGATCGGCCGCTCGGTGAAGATGCGCGAGATGTTCGCGCGGCTCGAGAAGCTCGCCAAGTCGGACACCACGGTGCTGATCACCGGCGAGACCGGCGCCGGCAAGGAGCTGGTCGCCGAGGCGCTGCACGACCACTCGCCGCGCGCCCATGGCCCGTTCGTCGTGCTCGACTGCGGGTCGATCCCGCCCAATCTGATCGAGAGCGAGCTGTTCGGCCACGAGCGCGGCGCGTTCACCGGCGCGACCGGCTCGTCACCCGGCGCGTTCGAGCGCGCGCACGGCGGCACGGTGTTCCTCGACGAGATCGGCGAGCTGCCGCTCGCGATGCAGCCCAAGCTGCTGCGCGTGCTCGAGCGCAAGGAGGTCCGCCGCGTCGGCGCCGCCAAGTCGCTCGAGGTCGAGCTCCGCGTCGTGGCCTCGACCAACCGCGACCTCGGCGTCGAGGTCAACCGCGGCCGGTTCCGCGAGGACCTGTACTACCGGCTCGCGGTAGCCCGCGTCCACGTCCCGCCGCTGCGCGAGCGCAAGGAGGACCTGCCGCTCCTGATCGATCACATCCTGGCGACCACGCCCAACGGCGAGACCGCGTCGATCGCGCCCGAGACGATCGACCTGATGATGAAGCACGACTGGCCGGGCAACGTGCGCGAGCTCCGCAACGTGATCGAGCGCGCGGTGCTGCTGTCGGAGACTCCCGAGGACGCCGATGCGCTGCGCCGCACGCCGATGTCGTCGCCCAAGCCCGAGCCCTCGATCACCGCGACGCCGTCGCACACCGCGACCAGCGCCGACGCGGCGATGACGGTGCCGGTCGACGTCGGGATCCCGTTCAAGCTGGCCAAGCAGAACGTGATCAGCGAGTTCGAGAAGCGCTACATCTCGCGCCTGCTGGCGCAGCACGACGGCAACATCTCGGCAGCGGCACGCGCCGCCGGGATCGATCGGATGTCGATCCACAAGATGCTGCACCGGCTCGGTCTGGCCAATCCCGGCCGCGAGTAAGCAACGGTCGCGTTTATGTCCCGCGCGACGCGACGCGCGGAGGGGTGAATTTCGCGGCTCCGCCGCGAAAGAGGGGACGGGAAAGTCCCCTATGGATCGATGTTGCACCGGCTCGGCCTGGCCAATCCCGGCCGGCCGCGAATGATCGCATCCGCCACCGCGCGCGCCGGCGCGACACCTGTCCGCGCAGGGAGCCGTCGGCGCCCACCGGGCCAGATGGCGAGGATCGTTCGGCAACTGGGTGCCGCATCTTGTTCACGCGCGCAGGTGTCACGCCGCGCGAACGCGCTCGCTTCCGGTCGCCGGTACACGGTCCGGTACCGCGTAAGCCTGCATGCAGCGATGGCCGCGTGACGCGGGTGTGAAGCTTCCGGATTCGGCATGAACGTCGCAGTGGCGACCGACGATGCTGTTCCCTCAGCCAGGCGAGCTGCGAACATCCGCCAGCGAACCCACCGACGACGCGTCGGCTGCGCTCGACTGGACGCTGGCGCTCGCCGGCGGCGAGGGTGTGCGGCTCTCCGAGTACGTGCAGCGCCGGTTCGGCCGCCGCATCCCCAAGCAGTACTGCTGCCTGCTCGGCAACCGCTCGATGCTCGAGCACACGCTCGAGCGGCTCAACAAGATCACGCCGCCGTCGCGCACGCTGACCGTGATCGGCGCCGGCCACGCCGAGCTCGCGCTGCCGCAGCTCGCCGGGCGCAGCGATCACGTGTTCCGCCAGCCGTCCGCGCGCGACACCGGCGTCGCGCTCTACGTCGCGCTCGCGATGATCAAGCGCTGGCACCCCAACGCGACGGTCGCGATCACGCCGACCGATCACTACGTGACGCCGTCGGCGCGCTACGTCGAGCAGGTCCGCGCGGCGAAGACCGTCGCGGCCCAGCTGCGCGACGCGGTCGTGGTCCTCGGCGTCCGGCCGAGCGAGCCGGATCCCGACCTGGGCTACCTGATGCTCGGCGATCCGCTGTCGCAGATCCCGCGGGTCCGGCGGATCGCGGGGTTCGTCGAGAAGCCCAGCCCCGCCCGGGCCGAGCAGTTCATCGCCGAGGGCGCGCTGTGGAACACCATGGTGTGCTGCGGCACCGTCGACGCGCTGTGGGAGCTCGGCCGTGCGGCCGATCCGCACCTGCTCGACATCCTCGACTCGTTCGTTCCGCTGGTCGGCACGCCCGACGAGAGCGACGCGATCGAGTACCTCTACCGCGCGGTGCTGCCGGTCAGCCTGTCGCGCGACGTGTTCGAGCGCGCGCCCGAGCGGCTCGCGGCGCTCGAGCTCGAGGGCGTGGCGTGGAGCGACTGGGGCCGCCCCGAGCAGATCGAGATCGTGCTCGCAGCGCGCCGGTCGCGCGCGCTCGTGCCGAGCAGGGCGTACGCGCCGTGAGCGCGGAACCCGCAGCCACCGGCGCGGCCAGGGTCGATGCGTCCAGCCGGCGCTGGCGGGTGTGGCCGGGGCGGCCGTATCCGCTGGGCGCCCAGTTCGACGGCTACGGCACCAACTTCGCCGTGTACAGCGGCGTCGCCGACAAGGTCGAGCTCTGCCTGTTCGACCCGCGCGAGAACCGGATCGAGCTCAGCCGCGGGATCGGCCAGATCTGGCACGCCTACCTGCCGCTGGTCGGGCCGGGCACGCGCTACGGCTTCCGCGTCCACGGGCCGTGGGACCCCGCCCGCGGCCTGCGCTGCAACCCCAACAAGCTGCTGGTCGACCCCTACGCGCGCGCGGTCTCCGAGGGCCTGCACTGGGGGCCCGCGCTGCGCGGCGACAACTCCGACGGCAGCATGTCCACCGAGGACAGCGCGCCGCACACCCTGCGCTCGGTGGTCGTCCAGCCGTACTTCGACTGGGGCAACGACCGCCGGCTCGAGACCCCGTGGAACGAGACGGTGATCTACGAGGCGCACATCAAGGGCCTGACGATGCGCCACCCCGACGTGCCCGAGCACCTGCGCGGCACCTACTCGGGGCTGGCCCACCCGGCGATCATCAAGCACCTGAGGAGCCTCGGCGTCACCGCGATCGAGCTCTTGCCGATCCACACGTTCATCCACGACGGCTTCCTGCTCGAGAAGGGCCTGCGCAACTACTGGGGCTATCACTCGATCGGCTACTTCGCGCCGCACCCCGAGTACGCCAGCGTGCGCGGCCCCGACGGCGCGGTCGCCGAGGTCAAGCACATGATCCGGACGCTGCACCAGGCCGGGATCGAGGTGATCCTCGACGTGGTCTACAACCACACCGCCGAGGGCAACCACGAGGGGCCGATGCTGTCGTTCCGCGGCCTCGACAACATGACCTACTACCGGCTGGTGCCCGACGACCTGTTCCACTACATGGACTACACCGGCACCGGCAACACGCTGCAGATGCGAAGCCCGCACACGCTGCAGCTGGTGATGGACTCGCTGCGCTACTGGATCGAGGACATGCACATCGACGGCTTCCGGTTCGACCTCGCGTCGGCGCTCGCGCGCGGCCTGCACGAGGTCGATCGGCTTGGCGCGTTCTTCGACCTGATCCAGCAGGACCCGGTGGTGTCGCGGGTCAAGCTCATCGCCGAGCCGTGGGACGTCGGCGACGGCGGCTACCAGGTCGGCAACTTCCCGCCGCTGTGGTCGGAGTGGAACGGCAAGTATCGCGACTGGATCCGCGACTACTGGCGCGGCGAGCCCGGCTCTCTGCCCGAGCTCGGCGCCCGGATCACCGGCAGCTCGGACCTCTATCAGCAGGGCGGCCGGTTCCCGCACGCCAGCATCAACTTCGTGACCGCGCACGATGGCTTCACGCTGCGCGACCTGGTGTCGTACAACGAGAAGCATAACGACGCCAACGGCGAGGACAACCGCGACGGCGAGGGCCACAACCGGTCGTGGAACTGCGGCGCCGAGGGCCCGACCGAAGACGCCGAGGTCAACGCGCTGCGCCGGCGCCAGCAGAAGAACTTCCTCGCGACCCTGTTCCTGTCGCAGGGCGTGCCGATGCTGCTCGGCGGCGACGAGATCGGTCGCAGCCAGCAGGGCAACAACAACGCGTACTGTCAGGACAGCGAGCTGAGCTGGTACGACTGGGACCACGCCGACGGCGAGCTGCTCGCATTCAGCCGCAAGCTCGCGGAGCTGCGCCGCAGGCATCCGGTGTTCCGGCGGCGCGGCTGGTTCCAGGGCCGGCCGATCCGCCGGCGCAGCGGGGTCGCGCTGCCCGACATCGCGTGGTTCTCGCCCGACGGCAGCGAGATGACCGACGAGCACTGGGACTCCGAGCTGTCGCGCTCGCTCCAGGTCTACCTCGACGGCCACGGCATCGCGGTGACCGACGAGCGCGGCGAGCCGATCCTCGACGACACGTTCCTGATCATCTTCCACGCCGCGCCCGAGCCCCGGCGGATCAAGCTGCCCGAGGCGGTCTGGGGCAAGGTCTGGGCGCGCGTGATGGACACCGAGCGCGGCTTCGCGCCCGACGACAACGGGCACACCGGCGAGCGGTTCGACGCCGGCGCCGAGCTCGACGTGGCGGCGCGTTCGCTGTGGCTGCTGCGCCGGGTGTCGTGATGCCGGCGCCGCGCGCGACCTACCGCCTTCAGCTCCACGCCGGGTTCACGTTCGACGACGCCGCGGCGGCGGTGCCCTACCTCGCCGAGCTCGGCATCAGCCATCTCTACCTGTCGCCGGTGCTGGCCGCCGCGGCCGGCTCGACCCACGGCTACGACGTCGTCGATCCGGATCGGGTCAACGCGGCGCTCGGCGGCGAGGACGGGTTCCGCGTGCTGGTCGAGGCCGCCCACGCCGCCGGGCTCGGCATCCTGCTCGACATCGTGCCCAACCACATGTCGATCGCGGGGACCGCGAACCGCTGGTGGCTCGACGTGCTCGAGAACGGCGCGGCGAGCTACTACGCGCACTACTTCGACGTCGACTGGGGCGGCGCCGACGAGCGCGTCCTGTTGCCGGTGCTCGGCGAGCGCTACGGCCGGGCGCTGACCTCGGGGCGGCTCGCGCTGGCGTGCAGCGGAGCGCCGGGCCCACCGTGCGGCGTGATCGAGGTCCGCGCCGGAGAGCTGCGGTTTCCGATGTCGCCCGGCGCGCTCGGCCGGATCGTGCGGCGCGCCGGCGAGCGCATCGCCCACCCCGAGCTGCAGTTCCTCGGCGACGCGCTGGCCGGGCTGCCGACCAGCGCGGACGTCGCGGCGCGGCGCCGCCGGCATCGCGACAAGGCGGTGCTGCTCGCCCGGCTCGCCGAGCTCGGCGCGGTGGTGTCGCGCGCGCTCGAGGACGAGGTCGCCGCGATCAACGCCGATCCGGTCGAGCTCGACGCGATCCTCGAGGCCCAGAGCTATCGGCTCGCGCACTGGAGCGTCGCCGGCAGCCAGCTGTCGTACCGCCGGTTCTTCGACATCGCGTCGCTGGTCGGGATCCGCGCCGAGGCGCCCGACGTGTTCGCCGCCAGCCACCGCCGGATCTTCGGCTGGCTCGGCGACGGCGCGGTCGACGGCGTGCGGGTCGATCACGTCGACGGCCTGCGCGACCCCGGAGGCTACCTGCGCCGGCTGTGCGAGGCCTGGCCCGAGGCGCAGGGGCCGCCGTGGATCGTCGTCGAGAAGATCCTGGCGCGCGACGAGCAGCTGCCGGCGGGCTGGCCGGTTGCCGGCACTACCGGCTACGAGGCGATCGATCGACTCACCGGCCTGCTCGTCGATCCTGCCGGCGAGGCCGGGCTCACCGAGGCGTTCTGCGTCTAAGCTGGCGCGGCTCACCGAGCTCGCGGTCCGCGCGTGCGGCGCCAGCCCGGCGTGCCGCGACTACACGCGCGGCGAGGTCGAGGCGGTGCTCGCCGAGCTGCTCGCGGGCTATCCGACGTACCGGACCTACCTGGGCGACGAGCGCGAGGACGCCGCGGATCGCGCGCGGATCGCCCGGGCCGCGCAGGCGGCGATCGCGGCGCGCCCCGATCTCGATCGCGACCTGGTCGGCTTCCTCGAGGCGGCGCTGGCGTTCGAGATGCCGACCGCGGAGTCGATGGAGCTGGCCCACGCGGCGCAGCAGGTGTCGGGGCCGATCGTCGCCAAGGGCGACGAGGACACGCTCCTGTATCGCCAGGTCCGGCTGCTCGCGCGCTGCGAGGTCGGCTCGGATCCGGCGAGGTTCGCGGTCGACCCCGACGAGGCGCACGCCGGGTTTGCCGCGGGCCGGGCGCGCGCGCTGATCGCGACCGCGACCCACGACACCAAGCGCGGCGAGGATGTGCGCGCGCGGCTCGCGGTGCTCTCCGAGCTCCCCGGCCCCTGGCGCGACGCCACCGCGCGCTGGCGCGCACGCGCGGAGCCCGGCTGGGGCGACACCGCACCCGATCGGATATTCGAGTACACGATGTGGCAGGCCCTGCTGGGCAGCTGGCCACTGGCGCAGGACCGCGCACAGCAGTTCGCCGAGAAGGCGACCCGCGAGGCCCGGCTGCGCACGTCGTGGCGGCGGCCGGATCCGGCGTACGAGGCCGCGCGGCGGGCCTGGCTCGCCGCGGTCTATGCCGACGCCGCGTTGACCGCCGAGATCGCGGCGCTGGCCGCCGAGCTCCAGCCCCACGGCGATCGCAACTCGCTCGCGCAGCTCTTGATCAAGCTGACCGCTCCCGGCGTCCCCGATCTCTACCAGGGCAGCGAGCTGCGCAGCGACGCGCTCGTCGATCCGGACAACCGGCGGCCGGTCGATCTCGGCGCGCGCGCGCGCCAGCTGCGCGAGCTCGCGAGCCTCGGCGCTGCGCCGGCCGCGGCCGCCCAGGTCGCCGGCGATCTCGGCGCCGCGAAGCTGTGGACGATCCAGCGCGCGCTCGGGCTGCGGCGGCGCGCTCCAGCGCTGTGGGGCGCACCGTACCGGGCGCTCGCCGCGTCGGGCCCGCATGCCCGCCGCGTGTTCGCATTCGCGCGCGGGGAGGACCTGATCACCGTGGTGCCGCGCCTCGGTGTGCACGCCGAGGGCTGGCGCGACACCACGCTCGCGCTCGGCGCGGGCACCTGGCGCGACGTGCTGAGCGGTCGCGAGATCGCGGGCGGCGTCCAGCCCGTCGCCGATCTGTGGCGCAGCTTGCCGATCGCCTTGCTGCTGCGCGTCGCGGCGTAACCGGAGCGTCGCGGGCATTGACGGGCGCGCACAGAGCACCGCGCGGACGGGCGCGTCAAGCCCATGATCTCGCAGATCAAACGATGCCGCGCCGCGGCAGCGTGGGTTGGCACCGTCCGTGAAACAGCTTCCGGTATGATGTCTCCAACCACGCACACGGCCACGTCGGCCTCGGAACAAGATCTGCGGCCGCGCGCCCGCACGCTGTCCTGGATGGCATCGCTGTCCGTGGCGGCCGGGGAGCTCCGCGCCGCGGAGGGCTACCTGCTCGAGCTGCTCGCCTGGTGCGCCTTCGGCGATCGCGATCCCGAGGCCGCCACCGACGCCGAGCTGTGACGCCCACGGTAGACTTCGTGCTCGATGCACCTGACCTCCCTGTTCGGCCCGTGCCGCTGGTAACCATCCGCGGCACCGGCGAGCCTGTCGCCGTCGACCTGCCGGTGGGCGCGACCCTGTTCGAGGCCGGCGCGCGGGTCTCGGCGGGCATCGACACCGCGTGCGTCGGCAAGGGCACGTGCGGGCTGTGCCGGGTCAAGATCGTCGCCGGCGCCGAGCACCTGACGCCGTACAGCGACGAGGAGCGCAAGCACCTGGGCAACGTCTACCACCTCACCAGGGTCCGGCTGGCCTGCCGCTCGAAGCTGTCGGGCGGCGACGTCACCATCGAGGTGGTGCGGCGCCGCAAGTGACGGTGCGCGGTGACTACAGCGCGACGGTGATCCGGGTCGGGCCCTGCTCGGCGACATCGACGATCACGGTCTTGGCCGTCGTGCGGGGATGCTCGATCCGCAGCTGCTGGCGGCCGACCGGCAGCTTGAACAGCGTCGGGCCGCTGGCCATCGTGTAGTTCTGGCCGAGGTTCTTGCCGCGGAACCAGACGTAGCCCCACTCGGCGGCGCCGACCACCGAGACCACCACGATGCCGAACTTCTGCTGCTCGCGGAGCTCGCGGGCCACGCTGGTCTGCTCGCCGGCGAGGAGATCGACCTTGAGCCGGACCGGCTCGTAGCCGGCCCTCGACAGCGCGAGCTCGGCGGCGCGGGCGGTGGCGACGGTGCGGGTCAGCGGCGTCGTGCCGAGCGACTGTCCGGCGAGCGCGACGCTCGCGCCGGGCGGCGTGGTCTCGACGTGGAGCGTGGCGGGGGCGGCGGCCAGCCGCGGGCGAAGCACGATGGTCTTGCCGGGCTCGACCAGCAGGTCGTCCTCGTAGCTCTGGAAGCCCTTGA
>VBLP01000260.1:8896-17424 GCA_005887925.1 Deltaproteobacteria bacterium
TCGCGGGGACGTCGATCGTGGTCGGCGGCCGGGTCAGCCGCCAGGTGCCGAGCCCGCCGGCGGCCGCGAACCCCGCCGCGAGCACGACCCAGACGGCCGCGCCGCGGGCGGCGAGGCGGCGGCGCAGCGAGCGGCGCAGCGCGGGGCCCGTGAGATCGGACCTGGGCACCTGACCGGTCGGGGGCCCGCCGACCTCGGTCAGGCGATCCGGATCCTTGGGCGGCTCGGGCTCGTGGATCGCGTCCTCGGCGGTCTCCGCGGGCACGCTGCCCGGCGCGCCTGCCGGCCCGCTGCTCGGTTTGCGCTTGGCGTCGGCGCGGCCGGGCGGGCCGATCTCGGGTGGGCGCGCCGTGGTCGCTCGCGGCGGGCGCGGCGCGGCGGCGACGACCTCATCGTCGGCGGCCTCCTCGAGCCGGGACAGGCCGTCGCTGTCCAGCTTGCGGAACAGCCCCGTCGAGGTCGGGTCGATGTCGAGCTCGGTCGCCGGCGGCTTGCCATCGGTGACCGCGGTGCGGCGGGCGATCGACTGATCGGCGAGCTGGCGCCGGATCACGTCATCGAGCGCGCCGCGGCCGGGCTGGCGCTTGGTCGGCAGCACGGTCGCGACCGCCTCGGCGACGTCGAGCGCGGTCGCCATGATCGAGGACTCGTACGACAGCTCGATCAGCGAGCGCAGGACCGTCGCGGGCCGGCTCGGCCGATCGATCGGCTTGCGCGCCAGGGCCAGGCCCAGCACGTCGTCGAGCCGCGACGGCAGGCCGGGCCGCAGCGCCGACATCCGCGGGATCGGCATGGTCTCGATGTTGCGGATGATGTCCTCGACCTCGTCGCCGGGGAACAGCTTCTCGCCGGTGAACAGCTCGAACATCACCGACGCCGCCGAGAACAGGTCGCTGCGGGTGTCGAGCACGTCGCCGCGCGCCTGCTCGGGCGACATGTATCGCCACTTGCCCATCACCTTGCGCGGCCCGGTGCCGCCGCCGCGGTGCGACGACGGCGCGATCGCGATGCCGAAGTCGGCGATCTTGACCTCTCCGGCGCGCGAGATCAGGATGTTCGACGGCGAGACGTCGCGGTGCACCACGTTGTGGCTGTGCGCGAAGTCGAGCGCGCGGACGATCTCGATCGCGATATGGAACGCGGCAGGGAGGACGATCTGACGGTGCTCGTCCTTGAACCGGCGCAGCAGCGCGGCGAGGTCGAGGCCGTCGACGAACTCCATCGCGATGAACAGCGATTCGCCGATCCGGCCGAAATCGAACACCTGGACGACGTTGGCGTGCGACAGGCGAACCGCGACCTTGGCCTCGGCGATGAAGCGAGCGGCAAACTCGGGATCGCTGGCGAGGTCGGGCAGGATGCGCTTGATCGCGAGCGTCTTCTCGAAGCCGTGTGCGCCGTACGCCTTGGCGAGGAACACCTCCGCCATGCCGCCGACCGCGATGCGGTCCAGCACGTCGTAGCGCTCGAGGGACTTCTGCAGGGGCTCTTCCATACCTTGGCCGATCGCCGGGCGGGGGCGATCATGCGCTGGCTGCTGAGACGATGACTCCTATGGGCCCGGCACGCCAGGTGTCTTATAGTACGGGAATGTCGCCCGGGATGGCGCCACGAATGTGGATCCAGCGGTCGGTCCGGCTCCTCGCGCTCGGGATGGTCCTGTGCGCCGGAGGGCTCGGCGCTGCCGCGCCCGCGCAGGCCGAACCCGCGCGCCACGCCGCGCACACCCGGCTCGGCGATGACCAGGACCCGGTCGCGCGCCAGGCGGTGGCGGTGATCGACCTGACCAACGACCAGTCGGTCCGCGACGTCGCCAACAAGCTGCTCGAGGCGCTCGCGGCGCACGCCGATCTCGCGCCGCCCGCGGTGTCCGACGGCGCCGCGCTGGTCGACAAGCTGCCGCCGGACGACGAGATGCGGCTCGCCGATGCGCGCAAGAAGCTGGCGTCCGCGATCAAGAACCTGCAGCAGCGCAGCTTCCGGGAAGCGGCGATCGATGCGGTCGAGGGCCAGGAGAGCCTGCTCCGGGTCACGCCGCACGCCGCGGTGTCGCTGTACGCCGACCTCGCGCTGGCGCTCGGCGAGTCGCGGCTCGGCGAGCAGAAGGAGGCCGAGGCGAGAGAGGCGTTCGCGCTGACCTACCGGTTGGACCCGCACCGGACGCTCGACGATCTGCACTACCTGCCCGAGGTCGTGCAGCTGTTCGAGGCGACCAAGGCCACCCACCCCGGCGCCGGCAAGGTCATGGTGCGCGGCGCCGGCCGGGTGTGGATCGACGGCGAGGAGCAGGGAACGGCCCCGGCCGAGTTTCCGGTCACGGCCGGTCGCCACGTGGTGTGGCTGACCGGGATGATGCGCGAGACCGCCGGCAAGGAGATCGTCGTCACCGCGGGTCAGACGCTCGACGCGATCATCCTCGACGGCCCGCTGACCCGGCCGCAGAAGGTCGTCCGGCTCCGCATCGCGCTGTCGCAGGCGCCGGACCCCGCTGCACGCGCGGCCGCGATGAAGGCGCTCGCGGCGTTCGTCAACGTCCACGACGCGGTGCTGCTGTCGAACATCGGCGGCAAGATCCTGTGGCAGACCTGGCGCGACCGCGAGCCCGGCTTCGGCGAGATCCACGAGCTCGGGCGCGATCGGCCCGGCGAGATCCTGAAGCAGCTCGTGCCGCCCAGGCCGATCGAGGAGCCCGCACCGCCTCCGGTGGTCGTGCTGCCGCCCCCGCCGCGCTGGTACCAGCGGCGCAGCGTGCAGGTCGGGGTCGCCGCGACGATCGCGGCCGCGCTGGTCGGCGGCTATTTCCTGGCGCGCTACCACGAGGCGGATCGGTCGTGGAACCAGGACATCACGGGGTTCGACAGCGGCAAGGGGGGCCGGTGAGGCGAGCCGCGCTCGGCGCGATCGCGGTGACCGCGGCGTGCGGCACCCCCGTGCCCCAGCTGCGGCTCGGGCTCGCCGGCACGGCCAGCCAGATCTGCCCGTCGACCGACTGCATGGCGGTCCAGATGCTGTGCGACGCGGTGATGAGCATCCGGATGGTCGATCCGAGCGAGCCGAGCAAGACGTACTTCAGCCAGTGCGTGCGCGTGCAGCCCGATCGCAAGAGCGACATGTGCTCGCTGCGCAGCGTTGACCTCGACCAGTCGCCGGTCCCTGTGCGCAACCTCGACGTCCAGATCGCGGTGTATTCGCTGTCGCAGGTGGCGTTCGATCCCAGGACCAACGATCCGATCTGCCCCGACGCGATCGCGTTCAGCACGGCCACCGGCTACCCCGTCGAGCAGCCGTCGGCGCCGGCGCTCGGCGGTCACACCTACTATCACCCCGGCGACGACACGGTCGACATCACGCTGGGCTGCACCAACCTGCCGGCGATCAACGCGGCGTGCGTCAGCGAGACGCCCCGCTCGGTGGCCGCGACCGTCGTCGACTTCGACACCCGGCTGCCGGTCACGGTCGGCCCCCTCGGCATCGCCGATCACCTGTGGGTCTCGGTCGGCGAGCCGCACATGCTCGACGGCGGCTACGTGCTCAACCCGCGCGACGCGTTCCCCCTGCGGCTCGACAACGAGCAGGTCGCGCGGTGGAGCGCGCCGCTGTCGCCCGCGTTCTCGAAGTACGTGTGCGTCGACGTGGTCGAGGACGAGGCCGAGGCCACGCCGACCCTGCGCTGCCTGCCGACGCCGGCGGGGCAGCTGCCCGAGCTGCCCGGCATGCGGTTGTCGCGCGGCACGCTGCAGAACGTGCTCAAGTCGCTGTCGCTGTCGGAGTTCCCCGACGAGGGCATCACGATCGGCATGGTCGTCGACACGCTGGCGCGCGGCGTGTCGGACTACGTGGTGACGCCGAGCGCGGGCACGGTGACGTACCTGTCGGCGACCCAGGGACCCGGCGGCACCAAGACCGACGCGAGCGGGATCTTCGTCTCGCGCGACGCGCCGTTCGGGACCAAGTTCGCGGCGAGCGGGCTGAACCAGACCGTGCCCGGGGTCGGCGGGCTCGTCGCCGGGAAGGTCACGATCGTGATCGTGCCGTTCGTCGGCGCGACGGCGCTGTGACCGGGGCGGATCGCAGGGTAGGGTGACGCCGTGGCGCGCGCGCTGACCCGGACCTGGTATCGCATCGCGCTGGGCCGCGCCGGGGCGCCGCCGACCGTCGTCGCCGTGGCCGGCGAGCACATGGGCATCGCGGTCGCCGCCGCGGAGCGCCACGCGCCGGGCGCGTTCGCGATCGCCGCCGAGGTCGCCGATCATTCCGAGATTCCCCTCGGGGAATCGCTGGGCAAGTCGGCGCTGGTCGACCTCGGCCCGGCCCAGGACGTCCCGGCATTCCGCTGGCCGGTCGGCGTGCTGCCCAAGCTGTCGCGGGCCGCGGCAGTCGCCGGCGCGCGGCACGGCTGGGTCCGGCGCGCCGATCCGAGCCTCCTGGTGATCGAGGCGCAGACCACCGCCGACCAGGTGACCGACACCTTCCTCGGGATGATCGAGCGGCTGCCCAGCGCGGACAACCTCGAGGTCCGCGTGCTCGACCACTTCGACGACGCCGGCTGCGCCGATGTCTGGCTGACCTCGCGGATCGACGCCCGCCGGATCCTGCGCTTCCTCGACGATCACGACGAGGAGCTGCTCGGCAACGGCCACCTCGAGCTCTCGGTCTACGTCCGCGCCCACCGCGCCACGCTGCGGCTCACCGAGCACAAGACGGTGGTGTGGCTGGCCGCGGACGGCGCGCTCGAGGCCGACGTCCGGCGCTGGCTCGGCGAGCTCGCGATCCCGGCGGTCGATGCGCTGGTCACGGTCAAGGACGCGCCGCACTTCCACTACCGGCCGGCCCGGAGCCGCGACCGCAGGAAGCTCGGCGAGGAGCTGTACCGGCAGCGGCTGCGCCGCGTCGACACGCTGCGGCCGAGCCCGCCGGCCTGAGGTCGATCAGCGGCGGCGCGGCGGCGTGCGAGACACCGCCGGATGATCGCGCCACCAGAACCGCAGCGGCCGGTCCGCCCACGCCCCGGCGTACGCGACCCCGATGCGCGGCCCGCGCGCGATCCGCGGCGCGGCGACCGGCGCGGCGACGAACAGATCGCCCCGCGCGAGGTCGCGGCGATCGTGCCGGCGATCGAGCGCGAGCGCCTGCGTGACCTTGCCGGGGCCGCGGCCGACCGCGCTGTCGTCGGGCAGCCCGAGGTACGGCGCGATCGCGCGGATCAGCACCGCCTGCCCTTCGCCCTCGCCGCCGGTCACGATGTTGAACATCTGGTGGACGCCGTAGCACAGGTAGACGTACGACACGCCACCGGGGCCGAACATCACCGAGGTGCGCGCGGTCGGGCCGAACCGTGCGTGGCTCGCGAGGTCGGCGGGCCCGAGGTACGCCTCGGTCTCGACCACCACCCCGGCGCGATCGCGATGGACCAGGACGCAACCGATCAGCGTGCGCGCGACGGTCACCGAGTCCTCGGCGAAGAACGCCGCGGGCAGGCGCGCGCCGGCTAGATCGTCGAGTGTGAGCCGCCGGAGCTGCCGGAGCTGCACGACCGGCGCGCGGGCGCGCGCGGTCATCCGCCGTCCGCCGCGTCGACCGTGCCCGATGAGGCCGCCGGGCCGAGCAGGCGCTCGCGGTCGAGCTGATCGAGCACGTCGGCGACCCGGCCGTCGGCGGCGAGCGCGTCGAGCAGCGCGCCGGTGCGCTCGCGGTAGCCGTCGGGCGCGATCTGGCCCTGCAGCAGGCGGAACCGGAGGAACAGCAGCGCGGTCTGCGCGACGTCGGCCAGGCAGTAGCGCTGGACCTGCGCGATCTGGCGCGCGTGGTAAAGCCCCTCGACCTGCGAGCCGTCGATGCCGATCTTGCCGGGCAGGCCGATCAGGCGCGCGATCGCGTCGAGCTTGCCGGCGCGCGCGGCGCCATGCTCGGCGAGCCAGTCGCACAGATCGAGGTGGCCTTCCGCGCTGTACCGGTAGCGCACGTCGCGGTCGCGATAGTACCAGGGCAGCGCGATCGCGTGGCACAGCGATCGCATCACGATCACCGGCAGATCGAAGCTGCGGCCGTTGTAGGTCACGAGCACCGGGCGCGCGCGTCCGACGAAGCGAGAGAATTCTTCCAGCAGATGGCGCTCGCGCTGATCGGCGGATCCCGGCGCATCCGACGGCTCCAGTGAGCTATCCAGCGCGCCCGGCTCACGGTCGCCCACCACGCCGAAGCGCTTGAGCCGGTAGCCGTGATCGAGCCACAGGCAGCCGATCATGATGATGCGGTGGGCCCAGGTCGGCGGGAACGCCGGCTCGCCGCTCGGCAGCGAGTCCGGTCGATGCCAGCGGTCGGTGTCGGGAATGGTCTCGATGTCGAGGATCAGGTAGTCGGCGCTCGGCGTGCGGGCCACAGCGCGACGCTAGGCCGACGGTGTGACATCGAGCGCACCGCGCGGCGATGTCGCACGGCAATCCGCGGTCCTGTGCGTTTGCGGCTTGTTCCGGCGTTGTGCCGGGCAATAATGCGGACATGGCCGTGTTCCGCCGCGGATCGGCGCTGCTCGCGTCCCTGCTCGCGTTGCTGCCCCTGATGATCGCGCCGCCGGCGCACGCGCAGCAGCCCGGGATGTGCCGCGTGGTCGACGTCGACTTCACCGCGGGCGGCATCGCCGCGACCGCGATGAACCCCGAGCTCGACCTCCAGATCGTCGCGTGGCTCGAGAAGCCGAGCGGCGAGTTCGTCGACACCATCTACATCACGCAGCAGACCGGCCGCTACGGCATCGGCAACCGTCCCGGCCGGTTCGACTTCAACGCGGGGCCGAACTGGCCCTACGGCCGGCGCGTCACCGTGTTCCCGGTGTGGGCGAACCGGCACGGCCTGCACTTCCCGCAGATCGCCTTCCGGAACGGCGACGACAGTAACCTCAGCCACCCCGCCGACCAGAGCTCGCGCGAGATCCACTTCTGCCGCCCGCTGCAGAAGACCGACGTGCAGTGGGACACGGCGACGTGCGCGTCGGCGGTGTTCACCGACAAGGGTCTGTTCTCGTCGGACATGACGATCCCCCTGTCGGGCTATCCGCCGCGCGCCGATGTCATCCCGACCGCGGGGATGGATTCGCCGTCGGTCGAGATGTACAAGACGATGAACCAGTTCGACGCCGTGTCGCAGGCGACGCCGCGGCTGGGCGCCGCCGCCGAGATCAGCTGGCCGATCCCGACCGACCTGCCGACGGGCGACTACGTGCTGTTCATGGAGGTCGCGCTCGAGCAGGACTTCAACGGCACGTACAACCCCACCAGGTTCAAGCCGCCGACGAATCCGGAGATCCCGTGGAGCGACTACGGCGTGGCCTATCGCGGTCTGCCGTCGGTGATCTACCGCGTGCCGTTCACCATCTCGAACACCGAGACGATCGCGACCGGCGGCGACACGTACGTCGGCTACGGCGATCCGGGACCGGCGTCCGACCCCGGCACCGGCCGGACGCCGGTGTACTACGCCCCCGACGGCCGGATCCGCCCACCGGACACCACGATCACGACCGGCGTGCCCGGGACCGGCGCGGAGCGCCTGCAGATGACCAGCCGGGACGGCCAGACGTTCCGTATCCGGGTCGACGCCCGGCCGGGGCCCGACTACATCCCGCCGGCCGCGCCGGGCGTCATGGCGGTCGACGAGGCGCAGGCCAGCGACGTCACCCTGACCTTCGTCGCGCCGGGCGACGACGACATGATCGGCCGGGTCAAGGGCTACGACGTCCGCTACCTGGTCGGCGACACGCCGATCGACGACGCCAGCTTCGCGCTCGCCAACGAGGCCAAGTTCGCCGGCACCATCGTCTCGGCCGGCGAGCTCCAGACCATCACGCTCCACGACCTCCTGCCCGAGACCCAGTACAGCTTCGCGGTCCGCGCGTTCGACGACTGCCACAATACCAGCACGATCACCCGCGCGACGTTCACCACCGCGCCGCGCAAGATCGGCCAGGTCGATGCGTGCTTCGTCGCGACCGCGGCCTACGGCTCGCTGCTGGCCAACGTCGTCGAGATGCTGCGGCGGTTCCGGGACCGCATGCTCAAGCGCAGCGTGCTCGGCGAGCTCGCGGTCGAGACCTACTACACCTTCGGGCCGGCGCTGGCGGGCGTGATCGGGGAATCCGACCTCCTGCGCTCGACCGCGCGCGACGCGCTTGCGCCGGTGGTGCGCTGGGTGCGCGTGGTGCACTGAGCTTCGACGTATCGCTCAGCGCGTCACCGCGCTCGGCCGGTGGACCGCGACCCGGCCGTGCAAGGTCGCGGTGACCGCGTCGACCGTGGCGCCGCAGGTCCGGGTCAGCGGCAGCGAGCCATCGATCACGAGCGCGAAGCCCGCGGCGTCGCTGCCGTTGCCGCACAGCCCGCTCGAGCTCGCCGTGCCGCTCGGCGCGCCGGTCGTGGCGACCGCGAGCGTGCAGCTGTTCGCGGTGCCGGCGAAGTCGACCATGCGGACCTGGACGCCGGCGGTGTTGCCGCCCAGCGCGAGCGCCTGCCTGGCGAGCAGGTCGGGCCGGCCGA
>VBLP01000260.1:17440-26725 GCA_005887925.1 Deltaproteobacteria bacterium
CGTCACCCCGGCGGGCGCGGCGCTGTCCGGGCAGTCGTTGTTGAGCGAGCCCGTGAGCTGGCCGAACGTCATGGTCACGCCGCTGCCGGTCGCGACGAGCCCGACCTCGGGCGCGCCGCCGGGGCCGCAGCTGTCGTCGCCGCAGCCCGCGCCGGCTGCGAGCGCCCCGAGGATGGTGGTGACACTAGTAATCGAAAGGAATCGTGACAGCGACATGGGCGATCACCGCGTTTCCGAACCGGTTGTGCTGGACGGCATACTCGATGATGCCCTCGAACCGCGTGGCTGCCCAGCGCCCGCCGAGCTCGAACGCGCCGCCCATCACACCGAGCTTGCCCTCCACGGTGTAGCTCGAGAAGCTGGACAGCTTGACGTCGTCGGTCACGAACTGGGTCATCGCCGCATCGTCGGCCGGGTAGCGGTTGCGGAAGAAGTACGCGCCGTCCTGGGTGTAGTAGCGGAGGCGGACCGCGGCGTCGATGTCGTGCCCGGCCTCCTGCACGATCCGGAGCTCGGGCGTGTGGGCGTGGACCTGCCAGCTGTCTCGGTAGTAGCGATAGGCGCCGATCAGCGTGGTCCGGGTCTCCGCCAGGTAGTAGCGGGCCGACGCGGCGAACGCCTCGCGCGTGCGCTCGGTGGGATGGCGCTCGCCGACCAGCGTCTCGCCGACGATCGCCTGGCGATAGGGGTTGGACTGGTAGCCGCGCAGGGTCGAGGCGTCGATCGAGACCCCGATCACGGCGTTGCGGCTGACGATCTGGCTGGCCGAGCCGTACAGCGAGTAGACGTCGAGCGCGCACGAGATCTCGGCGGGGTGCGCGGCGTCGCACCGCAGGGTCGGCATCGCGGGGCCCTGCGCCGCGGCGGCGCTGATCGTGTCGAGGCTGAGCCCGACGCCGAGCCCGAGCACCGTGTTCTTCTGACCGAGGTCGGCCTGCAGCCGCGCCCCGGCGTAGCGCGAGACGTAGTCGGACTCGGTCGAGTACTTGGCGTCGGCCGCCAGCGTCACGTCGCCGAGCTCGTGGGCATAGCCCAGGCCGGCCTNCGACCAGGAAGTGGCCGGTGACGATGCCGTGGTTGCCGGCGTCGAGCATCGCGTCGAGCATCGGCTGCATCACGCGGGTCGCGCGCTCCTTGTAGTACACGCCGCGCACCGCGAGCGTGCCATCGCCGAGCGCCGGGGCCGCGACGGCGAGCGCCAGGCTCACCGCGACGGCGCTCAGTTGCAGCCGCATCCGCCGCCCGGCTGACCGGTACCGCCCTCGGCGCCTTCGCGGGCGCCGCGCTCGTGCTCGGCGAACCGCGATTCACCGACATCGCGATCGCCGGTCATCGCGCGCTTGGCGAGGTTGCCGCGCTCGTGCGCGTGGACCGCGACGCACCCGGAGGACCCGAGGGCGCCGAGCACCAGCCCGAAGGCCAGCCAGAACGGCAGCGCGACGCCGAGCGCCGCGAACCGGGGCCGGCCACGGGACCGCGCCAGACCGTCATGACCGGGCCCGAAGGCGCGGCGGACCGCGAACCAGGACAATTGCCGCACGGCGGCAGCGACCATAACACGCGCCTCGCGTGGCGGCAGTGCGCGGAGATGTTGTACACCTCGCGCATGAAGCGCTTGCTGTTCCTGCTCGTGATGCTGTGGGCGTGCGGTGGCACACAAGAGGAAGAGGTCAAGCCCGCGCCCGGGCCCACCCCGACGGCGCCGCCCAAGAAGGTGACCTCCGGGGACGTCTCCTTCGAGATCGCGCCGCTGGACATCAAGGGCACGGTGTTCCAGCCCGAGGCGCTCGACCGGCCCGGCATGCCGCTGGTCGAGGCCAAGCGCGCGACGACCGTTCCCAAGCAATGCAAGCTGGTCCAGACCACCAAGGAGCCGGTGCAGAAGCAGGCGCAGGCCGCGATCCTGGCGACGATGCTGTACGTCGAGTCCAAGAGCAAGCCGGACGACAAGAAGCCCAAGCCCGATGAATCGTGCAACAAGCTGGACGACAGCGAGGGCCGGGAGAGAGCGCTGCTCAAGGAGGCGCGCCAGGTGCTGCGCGACGTCGCCCAGCAGGTCGGTGACAAGGCGATCGACGAGATCACGCTGCGGCTGCTCGGCAGCTACGAGATCATCCTCGGGGACTACCCGGCCGCCGAGAAGGCGTGGGCCCAGCTGATCGACAAGGACCCCAAGTCCAAGGAGCTGCTCACCCACCGCGCCTGGCTGGCCTATGCCCAGCTCAAGCAGTTCAAGAACGGCGACGCGCTCGCCTCGCTCAACGGGGAGAAGGCCGACGACAAGGAGCCCGAGCTCGCCTACGTCATGGCGTGGGCCAAGATCCGCACCGGCGATCTGGCCGGCGCGTGGCAGGCGATCAGCGCGGCGGCCCGGGGCTGGGCGCAGAACACGCGGCGCGACGAGCTCGAGCGCGAGGTGCTGTGGTTCGCCGGGCGCGGCAACGTCCCGCTCGACCAGGCGACGGCGCTGATCAGCGGCGTGCTGGTCAAGGTCAAGCCGCAGCCGCAGCAGCCGCAGCAGCAGTACGAGATGCTGGCCAAGCTCGGCCTGTCGGGCTACGCGCTCGCGGGCCGGTGGAACGATGGCGCGGCCGCGCTCGACAAGGCGCTCGAGGTCCCGGGCTACACCGCGCCGCCCAACGACCTGCCGGTGATCCGGTTCTCGCAGGCCGACTTCACGGTCCGGCTCGACGCCCCCGATGTCGCCGCCAGGTTCGCCAAGCAGGCGATCGAGGCGATCGGCGTGTGCGGCGACAAGTGCGCCGACAAGGACAAGGCCGCCAAGATCCAGGACGTGTACCTGATGGGCCGGCTGTTCCACGTCGTGTATGCGACGGCCAACGACCACCGCTACTACCAGCCGGCGCACGAGCTCTACGAGCTGACGATCCCCAAGCTCGATGCCGCGAGCCGCACCGACGCGGAGCAGAACATGAAGAAGCTCGAGGCCACGCTGAAGAACATGAAGGTCGGCACCGGCACGCACGACAAGGGCGCGATCGAGGCGCTGCTCAACCGGCATTACCTCGAGGTCTCGTCGTGCTACGAGGTCGTGCTCGGCACGAACCCCAAGCTCGGCGGGAGGATCGCGCTGAGCCTCGAGTCCGACGCGACCGGCGCGATCAAGGGCGTGTCGACCGAGCCCAAGGCCGGCGCGGCGGAGCTCTCGGCGATCGCCGGCTGCATCGCCGAGCGCGCCAAGCACTGGAAGCTGCCCAAGCGCGGGATGCCGGGCACCACCCGGATCAAGCTGAGCTACAACCTCGCGGTCAAGTAGCGCACGAGCCCGAGCCGCGCTCGATCCACGCGCCGCGCTCGAGCTCGGCGATCGCGCGCTCGGCCCAGCGCAGCCGCGCCGCCTGGTCCGGATCACCGGACAGGCCGCTCGGGGCGGCGCTGGTCGCGACGAACCGGCACAGGGCGTGATGGCAGCCGCGGTGGTCGCCGAGCCGGCGCAGCGCGACGGCGAGGTTCCAGTGGTGCAGCGGCCAGTCGGGCTCGGCCGCGAGCGCACGGTCGAGCGCGGGGATCGCGGCCGCCGGCCGGTCCTGGGCGAGCAGGGCCGCTGCGAGGGGCGCGCGGGCGGGCTCGCCGGCGGCGACCAGCTCCACCGCGCGGGCGAGCGCGGCCGCGGCGGGATCGCGGCGCGCGCCGGGGCCGCGGACGTGTGCGTCGCCGAGGTCGAGCAGGTCGCGGCCGAGGTAGTACGACGACGGCAGCGCGCGGGCAGCTTCGACGGTCGCGCGCGCCGCGGCGGCGACGATGTCGTGCGCGCGATCGAGCTCGGTGCTGGCGACGCGATAGCCATCGCCGCACAGCGCCGCGCTCAGCGCCGAGGCGTCGCCGTGCGGTCCGGCGTTGTCGTCGTGCAGGCAGTCCTCGATCCGGCCGGCCGCGCCGATCAGCACCGCCCAGCGCCGCCACCGGCGCGCCGCGGTGAGCCAGCAGCTCGCGATCACGACGCGGCGTCCGGCGCCGTCGACCAGCACCGCCGCCTGGGTGCGCCGGCGCGGGTCCGCCGAGCGCGGCGCGCGATCGCGATCGTCGCCGAGCATCGCCGCGATCACCGCGACGCGATCGCGCACGTCGCCGGCGATGTCGAGCCGCAGCACGAGCTCGCCGGCGAGTCGGTGCACGGCCGCGGGTGCGGCGTCGGCCATCACTTCGAGCATCTGCACGATGTCCTCGGGCTCGAGCTGGCGCACCATGAGGTCGGCGGCCCCGGCGACGTCGGCCGCGGTCTCGAGGTGACCGGCCAGCGCGATCGCCGCGCGGGTGCGGATCGCGGTCGGGTCGGCGAACCGGGCGTCCGCGCGCTCGCCGAGATCGGACAAAAGCCCCACCGCGACGACCTTGGCGTCGTCGGCGGCGTCGCCGTCGATCACCGTGCGCAGCGCGGCGGTGACGCGCATCCGCGCCGCGTCGCCGTGGCGCGCGATCGCCCCGAGCGCGTCGCGCGCGGCATCGCGGCGCTGCGGATCGGGCCCGCGCAGCTCTCGCATCAGCAGCGGGATCGCCGTCGCGCCGAGTCGCCGGACGAGCTGGACGAGCCGGCCGGCGCCGAGATGGAGGTCGCCCGCCGCCGAGCGATGCGAGCCCGTCGAGAACCAGTCTGCGAGCTTTCGCAGATCGCGAAACGCAGCCTCGTACACTGACCATACCATAGATGTATGGTCACGATGCGTCAATGACCAATCCGGATGGGGCCACGCCGCGCGCGTCGATCGCCGCGCGTGATCGCGCGCAATGGCTACTGCAGGAGCCACCTGGCGCGCCCGTGTTTGTTTCGTAACTCGCGCTACTGCCGAGGAAAATCGGCGATGGTCGAACAGGATTTCACTTGCGAAAACCCCCGTGCTTCGCAATCCTGCTTCGACGTCATACACGTAGGAGTACCGCGCTACATGGGCAACATCGAGAACACCGCCGTGAACGAGCTCATCGCCCGTGCCTCCGGCGGTCCGAGGGCCACGCCGGCGGCGGGAGTGACGGCGATGCCTCCCGCGATGGCCAGCGAATCGCCGCCGCTCGCCCTGCCGCGGACGATGCCAATCGCGGCGCCGTTCGAGCCCCGCGCCGCGCTCCCGGCCTCGTACCCCGTCGCGATGCGCGCCCCGGCCGCGCCGGTCGCCCCGCCGTCGGCGAGCGGACCATGGCAGCCGCTCGAACCGGCGGCGCCCCCGGCGGGCTGGTCCGCGGCAGGAGGTGCCTGGCCGCAGCCGCTGGATCCGAGGCAGCTGTTCGAGCTGTCGCAGCGCGATCCGCGCGATCGCGAGCGGCTGGTGCCGACGTTCCGGATGCGCCGCCCCCGGTCGTACGTGAGCTTGGTGATCGGCCGGCTGGTGTTTCCGGTCGCGCTGCTGGTCAGCATCGGGCTCGTCGTCGGGGCCTACGTCGCGTTCGGCGGAGATCATCGCCGCGCGGCGCCCGAGGTCGCGGCGGGTGAGCCCGGCCATGCGGCGGCTGCCGCGATCTCGCAGGCCGTTGCGGCCGCGCCGGTTGCGCCGGAAGCCGCCGCCCCGGCGCCGGCCCCGGAAGTCGCGCCGCCGCCTCCTGCGCCGGAAGCCGCAGCGCCGACGCCGCCTCCTGCGCCGGAAGCCGCGCCGACGCCCGCACCTCCTGCGCTGGAAGCCGCGCCGCCGACGCCCGTCGCCGCGGCCACGGCTCCGACCAGCGGCGCGTGGCTCGCCGCGCCCAGCGAGGCGCAGGCACCCGCGTCCCCACCGCCACCGATCGTCGAGCCACCGCCGGCGCGGGCCGTGCCGGTGCTGGTCGATGTGCGGATCGACTCGATCCCGAGCGGCGCCGAGGTCGTGCTCGTCGATCGCGGGCGGACCCAGCTGGTGGGTAACACGCCGATCGACACCGCGCTCGATCCGTCGCGCGCGTACGACCTGGTGTTCACCGCGCAGAACCTGCCGCCGCACGTCGAGCACCTCGATCCGCGCACGACGCGGCGGGTGCAGGTCACGATCGGCAAGCGCGCGGGCGCCCGGCCCGCGGACAGCGCGCCGCGCCGCGAGCGCCGGACACCGCCCAGGAGCTGAGCGCCGATCGAAGGAGGCGTGCGCCGCGCGTCACTGGTGCGGCAGCTTGCAGTCGTTGGCCGCGGCCGGCGTGCAGTAGCCCGCGCTGCACGTGGCCTGCTCGCCGTTGGGCTTGCACGGCCGATCATCGCCGGTCGTGCACGGTGTCGAACACACCTCGAAGCCCTGGCTCGCGAAGGTGTGGCAGTTGCCCGACATGCAGTCGTGCTCGGTCAGGCACAGGTCGTAGAGGTTGCCGGCGCACGTCCGGTTGCTCGGCGGGGCATCGCCGGTGCAGCCGGCGAGAACGAGGACGAGCGCGATCGACATCCGCATGCCGCCAGCTTATCAGCGGTTGAAACGCGCTTGGGCTTGGCAGTACCGTCGAAGGTAAGGAGGGCACGTGGCCGCTCATATCGAGGTGTTCAAAGGCTGGGCCGAGACGATTCGCCAGGACATCGACGCGTTCAAGGCGGTGCTCGAATCGGCCAAGGCCGACGCCAGCTCGCGGCGGTTCGCCGGCGGCGCGCTGTCGTACCTGGTGAGCCGCATGGATCTGGTCCCCGACTGGAACGAGGGCATCGGCGTGCTCGACGACGTCATGGTGCTCCGCGTGTGCGCGCAGCTCACCCAGGGCTGCGATCGCGGGACGCTGCCGACCTCGGTCGAGGTCAGCCTCGAGCGCATGGCCAACGAGGCGGACAAGATCACCGCGTTCGTCGGCGGCGCGCTCTACGACCGGCTGCGCGCGTACTGTGCCAGGCTGGTTGATCAGTCGGTGCGCGGCCGTACACCGGCGCAGCTAGCCGAGGACGCCACCGCGCGCAAGGCGCTGTACGCAGAGATCGACGACGAGATCAAACGCACGGTGCCGATCGTCATCAACGATCCGGTCGATGCCGAGGTGCGGCTCAAGGCGTATCTGACGCACAAGTTGAAGTAACTCCGCGGCAAGAGGGTGGGGCGTCCGGGCACAGTTTCCAAGCCCGTCGGTTTGGCATATCCAAGGATCAGTGACGGCTGCCGACCTGCTCGAGGTGCTGTGGCGCGACTTCGTCGCGCTCGCGCCGCAGGCCGAGGAGGTACGCTACCTCCTGGCCGGGTGCGGCGAGATCGTGCGCAACGATCGCCTGACGCTGCGCACGTTCGGCGCGCCGGGGATCGGGATCGATGCGCTCGCCCGGCCGTTCGCGCGGCGCGGCTGGCGACCCCGCGATCACTATCACCTCCGGGACCGTCATCTGCGGGCATGCCTGTGGCAGCACGACGATGCGGCGCTGCCCGAGATCGTGGTCAGCGAGGTCGCGGTCGAGGAGCTGTCGTGCGACGCCCGGGCGGTGATCGGCGCGCTCGTCGGCCAGCTGCCGGCGCGGTTCGGCGAGCGCGACGATGCGCCGTCGGCCGGGCGGCCATGGCTGGTGAGCGACGCCCAGTACCGCGCGCTGCTCGCCGAGTGCGAGCATGCGGCGTGGGTCGCGGCGTTCGGCATGCGCGTCCACCACGTCGCGATCGACGTCGGCGCGCTGTCGACGTTTCCCGACCTCGCGGCGCTCGCGGCATTCCTCGTGGAGCACGGCTTCCAGCTCGACGAGCGCGGCGCGGTCAGAGGATCTCCGGGCCAGCGGATCGCGTGCGCGGCGACGCGGCCGGATCGGGTCACCGTCGCGTTCAGCGACGCCACCGTGGCGATCCTCGGCGGTCGCTACGAGCTCACGCAGCGCGGTGGCATGCCCGGAGAGCCGCGTCACGGTCCGCACGGCGGTGCGACCCTGGTCATGGGGACCACCTAACTAACCGGCGTGCCCCCCAAACCACGTGCCGAAACGCTTTACCCGACGGACCCGGCTGGGTAGCTTGGCGCCGTTGTGAAGGTCCATCTGATCGGTATCGGCGGTACCGGCATGGGGGCAGTCGCCGGACTGCTCGCGGAGGCGGGCCACGAGGTGCGTGGCTCGGACGCCGCGGTGTACCCGCCGATGAGCGATCAGCTGTCCGAGCTCGGCGTGCCGGTGATGATGCCGTACGCCGAGGACAACCTGGCATGGGTGCCCGATCTCGTGGTGGTCGGCAACGTCCACGGCAAGGACCACATCGAGGTCGTGGCCGCCCAGGACCGCGGGATCCCGTTGACCTCGTTCCCGGCGGTGATCGGCGAGCAGCTGCTCGACGGCAAGCACGCGATCGTGGTGTGCGGCACGCACGGCAAGACCACGACGACCTCGCTGATCGGACATATCCTGATCGAGGCCGGCTACGACCCGTCGCTGTTCATCGGCGGCGTGCCGGTCACGCTCGGCCGCGGCTACCGCAGCGGCCGCGGCAGCGAGTTCGTGATCGAGGGCGACGAGTACGACACCGCGTTCTTCGACAAGGGGCCCAAGTTCCTGCACTACGCGGCCCGGACCGCGGTCCTGACCTCGGTCGAGCTCGACCACGTCGACATCTTCCCGTCGTTCGATGCCGTGCGCGATACCTTCAAGAAGCTGGTCTCGGCGATTCCCGCAGACGGCCTGCTCGTGGTGTGCGCCGACTCGCCCGACGCGCTCGCGGTCGCCAAGCACGCGGTGTGCAAGATCGAGCAGTACGCGGTGATCGACGACGGCAACGAGCCGCCGGTCGAGATCGGCTGGTGGGCCCAGCACAGCGAGATCACCAAGAGCGGCCGGGTCGGGTTCGACGTGTTCCGCCGCGTCGCGGGCCGGGTCGAGCGCCTCGAGCACTTCGAGTCGCTGCTGGTCGGCCGCCACAACGTCGCCAACTGCGTCGCGGCGATCGCGGTGGCGTGCGCGCGCAGCGTGCCGACCGCCGACATCCAGCGCGGCGTCGCCAGCTTCGCCGGCGTGCTGCGGCGGCAGGAGCTGCGCGGCATCGCCGGCGGCGTCACCGTGCTCGACGACTACGCGCACCACCCCACCGCCGTGCGCGAGACGCTCAAGGCGCTGCGCAAGCGCTACCCCAAGCGGCGGCTGATCGCGGTGTACGAGCCGCGCTCGGCGACCAGCCGGCGCAAGACCTTCCAGGCCGAGTTCGCCGAGGCGTTCGCCCACGCCGACGAGGTCGTGGTCGGCCGGCTGTTCGACCCGTCGAAGATCCCGCCCGCCGATCGCTTCGATCCCGAGCGGCTCGCGCTCGATCTGCACCGCAGCGGCACCAAGGCGGCGTACGTGCCCGACGTCGACACGATCGTCAAGCAGCTCGCCGAGAGCGCGGCGCCGGGCGACATCGTCTGCGTGCTGTCGTCGGGCAGCTTCGACGGCCT
>VBLP01000261.1 GCA_005887925.1 Deltaproteobacteria bacterium
TCGTCCGGTCATCGCCTTCGCGCAACTGACGCACCTCCACCGCCATCGCCATCGCCATCGCAGGGTCTCTTACTTCTTCGCGAACAGCGCCCGCATGGCCGGTGTCGGTTTGCGGGGCTTCCTCATCCGTTCCGCCAGATGCTCTCCGGTCTTGGCGCTGACCACCAGCCGCGCCGGGATGATGACATCGGCCGGGAGCTCCCTGAGCGCCCTCAGATGATGGCGCAACGCTTGCTCGATCACGTAGCCCTTCTTGAGGCCCCTGGAGTCGGTGTAGCGTTCCAGCTCCGACGAGGTCTCCTCGGAAATGAACGCGGAGATCTGGGTAGTCTCGGTCGACATGACGTTTTCTACATTTCCTTAGAAATAGTTATACTTTCAGGCAGCTGGAAACGCAAGCCTCGACCGTGGCTCAGACGGCGAACTTGAAGTTCACCACGTCGCCGTCGCGCATGACGTAGTCCTTGCCCTGCAGCGCCTGCTTGCCGGCCGACCGGCACGCCGCTTCGCTACCGAGCGCGATCAGGTCCTCCCACCAGATCACCTCGGCCTTGATGAAGCCGCGCTCGATGTCCGAGTGGATCTTGCCCGCCGCCCTGTGCGCGGTCATGCCGCGCTTGATCGGCCACGCCCGGCACTCGTCCTCGCCCGCCGTCAGCATGCTGATCAGGTCGAGCAACGCATAGGCCGCGTGGAGGAAGCGATCGCGCGCCGGCTCGGTCAGGCCGAGCGCCGCGACGAACTCGCGCTGCTCGTCGGGCGACATCTGCGCGATGTCCTGCTCGACCTTGGCGCTGAGCTGGACCAGCCCCAGCCCCGCGGCCTTGGCGTGCGCGGCGATCTCGGCCGGCGGCGCCGCCGCCACCGCGCCCTCGTCGACGTCGAGCGCCGTCAGCGAGCGCAGCGGCTTCTCGGCGTCCAGGTGCGCCTTGATCGCGTGCAGCGCCTGCTCCTCCTGCGGCTTGGCCTTCTCCTTCTTGATCCGCTCCAGCCGGCGCTCCACCAGCTCTAGGTCGGCCAGGATCAGCTCGGCCTCGAGGTCGCGGATCTCGCGCATCGGCGCGGGCGGCTCCGGCGCGCTGTCGGTCTCCACCGCGCGCACCACCTGGCACAGCGCATCCACCTCGCGCATGCCGTCGAGCACCTTGCGATCCAGCCCGCGCGCCGACCCGCCCCCGCCCGCCGCGACATCATTGAACGTGATCTCCGCGTACACCTTCTTCTTGGGCTGGAACAGCTTGGTGAGCGCATCGACCCGATGATCCGGGACCTTGACCGCGCCCAGGTTGGTCTTGCCGCGCGCCGCCCCCGCCCCGGTGTCCGCCGACAGCCCGGTGATCGCGTTGAACACGGTGGTCTTCCCCGATCCCGCAAAGCCGACGAGGCCGATCTTCATGGCGAGCGGACCATAGAATCAGCCGCCACCCGGCGCAACCTCGGCCGCCGCAGGCCGTGTATCCGCTGCAACATCGGATTACTACCCGCGTCCCACACCCTACCGAACCGTGTTCGACCGCGTCACCCACGCGCGTCGCGCACCGCCCTCGCCGCCGCGATTCCGCGGACTGCAATGTTCGGGCTTCCCTGGCGCGGCTTCGGCGCGTGAGTCCCCACAGCAGGCCCAGCTCGCGATCGAGCAGCGCGCACGCTTGCTCGCTGTCGACCTACTGCCGCCTGCCGCTTGCCGCCTGCGCCTGCCGATGCCGCCTGCCGATGCCGATGCCGATGCCGATGCCGATGCCGAGCGGTCGGGACGCTGGTCGAGCCTGCGGGTAGCCGCGCCGTTCGTATGAGCGAGTCGTCGGTGGTTGTCCGGGGTCTGGCCGATACCCGGACCAAGGTGTCCGGTAGCCGGACAATCCGGACAGGAGGCACCGTGGTTTCCATGACATGCGCTGGCATGGGGCTTGATTACCGCTGCTGCGGCCATGACGACCCGCCCCCACGATGCGTTGTTCCAGTCGGTGTTCGAGTCGCCGGCAGCGGCTGCTTCGCTGCTGCGCGAGCTCGTGCCGCCCGCGGTTCAAACCGCGGTTGCATGGAACACGCTCGACGGCACGCGCGCGTCGTTCGTCGACGCGAAGCTCACACATCGCCACGGCGACCTCGTGTTTCAGGCCCGACTGACGATTGCGAGGTCGCAGCGCGTGTACTTCGTGGTCGAGCATCAGAGCACCCGGGACCGGACCATGCCCCTCAGGATCCTGACGTACCAGAACCGCGTCTGGGACCGCTTCGTCAAGGCCCATCCCAGGGCTCGGCTTGCGCCGGTCATCGGCGTCCTGGTCAGCCACGTGCGCGGCGGCTGGACGGCACCGCGCGCGCTCGAGGAGCTGTTCGATCCGGCGGTGATGGCGCGGCCCGAGCTGGCGGCGCTGGTGCCGAGATGCTCGATCGTCGTGGGGGATCTGGCACAGCTGTCCGATGACGACCTGGCGTCGCGGCCGCTCGGAACATTCGCCAAGCTCGCGCTGTGGCTGCTGCGAGACGCCAGAGATCCCGTGGGGCTGCTGGACAGCTTCGATCGGTGGATTCCCTCGATGCTCGAGCTTGGCCGCACCCGGGCTGGCCTGGCACAGTTGAAAGTGCTGATCACGTACATGCTCGAGGTGATCGACCCCGTGAAACTCGACGCGCTTCGTGCCAAGATCCGGACGCTGGGATCCGGAAGCGAGAAGGTAGCCATGACGATCGCACAGTACCTACGTAATGAAGGCCGCAGGGAAGGTCTCAGGAAGGGCGTCGAACAGGGTCGGAGAGAAGGTGTCAAGGAAGGCATCCGCCGAGGGCGAATCGATACTCTCCGCAGCACGCTGCGCAGCCAGCTGGTCCTCAAGTTCCAGACCCTCGGCGCGGCGTACGAAGCCCGGTTGCGGGCCGCGACGCCTCGGGAGCTCGGACGCTATCTCAAGCGCGTGCTGACGGCGGATTCGCTTGCCTTGGTATTCGACGACCGGCCCATGCGGCATTGACGAGATCGACGTCGAGGCCGAGCGCGAATCCGCCAACCGGTGAAGATCATGAAGAAGAGCCCGGCGATGGGGCCGTGATCAGGAAATCACGCGGGCGAGGCGAGGCCGACCTCGATCCGCAGCCGGACCGGTCGATATGTCGAGGCGATGGCAAACGCATCCGCTACCCAGCCCGATCTCGATCTCTCCGGCCAGCTGGTAGAGCGGTTGCGCACCACGGAGGTCCGAGTCCCACCGTATCCGGCGGTGGCCAGCTCGCTCGATCGGCTCAACCGCGATGGCAAGGCCACGGTCGCCGAGGTGGCGTCGATCGTCGCGACCGATGCCGCGCTGGCCGCGACGGTGCTGCGCCACGCGACGTCGGCGGCGATGCGGTCGAACGCGCCGCTCACGCTCGAGGCCGCGATCTACCGGCTCGGGCTCGACGAGCTGACCCGCGTGGTGATCGCGGCGACGATCGGGGTGTCGGCGGGGGCGCCGGGCCCGCTCGCCGCGCTGCGCCGCGATCAGTGGCGGCGCTCGCTGCTCGGCGCGATGTTCTGCCGCGAGCTCGCGGCGCGCCGCGGCGTGCCTCCAGACCAGGCGTTCCTCGCCGGCCTCTTGCATGACTTCGGCGCGATCGTGGTGGTCGCGTGCATCGAGTCGATGGGCACGGCGGCGCTGCCGGTGCTGCCGGAGGCGACGTGGCGCCGCACGGTCGAGGACCTCCACGTCGAGTTCGGCATGGTGGTGGTGGCGCGCTGGCAGCTACCCGAACCGATCGCGGAGGTCGTGGCGAGCCATCACACGCCGCACACCTGCATGCGGGTGCACCGGCCGCTGGTGCAGCTGGTCGCGGTGGTCGACGACATCATCGCGATCCTCGACGACAGCTCGCGCGGCGGCCTCGCCGGACTGGTCGACGTGCCGGGGCTCGAGCACGACGAGCGGTTCCGCATCGGCGCGCTGATGCCCAAGGTCGCCGAGCAGATGGCGCGGTTCGAGACCCCGGCCGAGCGCGACGTGGCGTCGAAGATCGCGCCGGGCACGCAGACGCTCGAGGGTGGCTGGCCGGTCGACTTTCCGATCGTCAGCCGCAACCAGGTCGAGCATCGCGCCTGCGCGCTGGCGTCGAGCACGCTGGCGTTCCATAGCCGGACGCCGCTGCAGCAGGGCTGGCTCGCCGAGCTCACGCTGCGCTGCGCGCCGGACACGATCACGATGCTGGCCAACGTCAAGTCGTGCCAGCCGATGCCGGGCGGCGGCCACCTGGTGATCGCCCAGCCGTTCGGGCTCGCCGGGGACGACCGCGCGGCGTGGCTCCGGCTGGTCGAGCGCACCCGGCGGGCGAATGGCGAGCCGTAGGAATGAGGTGGCGACGACGGAGGTGATGGCGATCGCGCTGATCGACCTGCCAGCCGACGCGGCGACCGCCGCACCGGACCGGACGCTCGAGGCCCTCGAGCGCGAGGTCGAGCAGCTGCGCCAGGCCAACCGCCGGCTGATCGACCAGATCGGCGAGGAGCTCGACGAACAGCCCCGGCCGAACACCGAGGCGCGGACCGAGGCGATGACGACGCTCGAGGCGATGAACCACGAGCTGATCCGGGCGCGCGACGCCGCCGACGCCGCGAGCCGCGCGAAGTCCGAGTTCCTGGCCAACATGAGCCACGAGATCCGCACCCCGATGAACGGCGTGCTGGGCATGGCCGAGCTCCTGCTCGCGACCGAGCTCACGCCGCGCCAGCGCAACCTGACCGAGAACATCCAGCGCTCGGCGGTCAGCCTGCTCGCGGTGATCAATGACATCCTGGACTTCTCGAAGGTCGAGGCCGGCCGGCTCGAGCTCGAGGAGCTCGACCTCGACGTCCGCGACGTGATCGAGGATACCGTCGAGCTGCTCGCGCGCTCGGCGCACGTCAAGGGCCTCGAGCTGGTGACGGCGATCGCGCCCGGCGTCGATACCCGGCTGCGCGGCGATCCGGGGCGGCTGCGCCAGGTCATCACCAACCTGGTCGGCAACGCGATCAAGTTCACCGAGTCCGGACACGTGATCGTGTCGGTCGCCGACCTGGGACTCGACGCGCAGGGCCGGCGGGCGCTGCAGATCGACGTCTCGGACACCGGCATCGGGATCTCGCGCGAGGCGCTCGACCGGCTGTTCACGGCGTTCACCCAGGCCGACGGCTCGACATCGCGGCGCTACGGCGGCAGCGGCCTGGGCCTGGTGATCGTGCGCAAGCTGTGCCGGCTGATGAACGGCGACGTCACGGTGACGAGCGAGCCGGGCCGCGGCTCGACGTTCTCGGTGGTGGTGCGGCTGCCGCCGGCCGACCCGGCCGCGCTCGACGACAGCGAGGACTTCGGCGGCGTGGTGGTCGCCGGGCGCCGCGCGCTGATCGTCGAGCCATGCGCGCCGGCGGGGGCCGCCCTGGCCGACCTCCTGCGCGGGTTCGGCGTGGTCTGCGACGTGGTCGCCACGCCCGACGCGGCCGCGGTGTGCCTGGCGGCCGGCGCGGCGGGCCGCGCGGGACACGCGCTGGTGCTGTCGAGCGCGCCGTTCGCCCCCGAGGTCGCCGGACCGCCGCCGGTGCTGATCCGGCTGATCCGCGACGGGGACGAGCGTGACCGCGAGCGCGCGCGCGCCGGTACGATCGTTTCCACGGGGGAGGACCCCCGCCCCCCCGGCACAGCCGTCGGGGTCCCCACCCCCCGCGCTCGGCTGTCGCCGATCGAGCTGCCCAGGCCGGTGCGGCGCTGGCGGCTGATCGGCGCGCTGCGCCAGGCGTTCGCCGCGCCGCCGCCGCCCCGCCGCCGCAGCCGCACGCCGTTCCAGGTCACGACCGGGCTGCGCCGCATGCTCGGCCTGCGCGTGCTGGTCGCCGAGGACAACCTGATCAACCAGGAGGTCACGGTCGGCCTGCTCGCCGATCTCGGCTGCACCGCGATGTGCGTGCCCGACGGCCAGCAGGTGCTCGACGCGCTGGAGCGCGAGTCGTTCGACCTCGTGCTGATGGACTGCCAGATGCCGGTGATGGACGGCTTCGAGGCCGCGCGCGAGGTGCGCCGCCGCGAGGCCGCCACGGCCGATCATCAGCTGATCATCGCGCTCACCGCCAACGCCACGCCCGAGGACCGCGAGGCGTGCCGCATCGCCGGGATGGACGACTTCCTGTCCAAGCCGTTTCGCCGCCGCGACCTCGCCACCCTGCTGCTGCGCCACATGCCGAACCCGGTGGCGCCCGCCGGCCGCATCGCGTCGATCCCGATCGTGAAGCTCGAGATCGCGGCGCTCGAGCTCGCGGCGCCCGAGATCGCGATCCCGGTGGTCGCGAGCGCGCTCGAGGTGCTCGATCGCGGCGCGCTAGACCGGATCCGCGCGATCCAGCGGCCCGATCGGCCGGACCTCGTCGGCCGCGTGCTGCAGATGTGGCTGGACGGCGCCCCGCACAAGCTCCAGGCGATCCTCGACGCCGCAGCGTCCGGCGACGGCGCGCAGCTCGCCCGCGCCGCCCACGACCTCAAGGGCGGCAGCGGCAACGTCGGCCTGGTCCAGCTCACCAACCTGCTCGCCCGGATCGAGCAGCTCGCCAAGCAGGACCGGCTCGGCGAGGCCGCCCCGCTCCTGTCCCAGCTCCCGACCCTGCAGTCCGCCGCCACCGCCGCCGTGCGCGGCGAGCTCGAGCGCTGCCCTCCCACCCGCGAGCCCCCACATGACTGATCAGCCGACCCGGATCCTCGTCGTCGACGATGACTTCGCCACGCGCCTGCTCGCGAGCGAGGCCCTGCTCGCCGCCGGCTTCGCCCCGCTCGAGGCCCAGGACGGCCGCGAGGCGCTCGACCAGTACGACCGCAGCGCGCCCGAGGCCGTGCTGCTCGACATCAACATGCCCCAGCTCGACGGCTACGAGGTCTGCCGCCGGATCCGGATGCGTCCGGGCGGCGCGGCGATCTCGATCATGGTGATGACGGCGAGCGACGACCTCGACGCCGTGCAGCGCGCGTTCGCGGCCGGCGCGACCGACTTCCTCACCAAGCCGCTCAACCTGCCGCTGCTCAGCCACCGGGTGCGCTACATGCTGCGCGCCGCTGCGACCGCGACCGCCGCGCACGACGCCGCGTCGCGGCTCGCCCGCGCCCAGCGCCTCGCCCGGCTCGTCCACTGGCAGCTCGGCCCCGACGACCAGCTCGCGTGGGCCAGCGATCCGCTCGCGGTGTTCTGGCCCGAGGCGCCGGCCGGCCACCCGCGCGATCACCTGCTGTCCTACGTCCACCCCGACGACCGCGCCCGCGTCGCCGCCCTGCTCGCGGCGCGCGCCCCGCACGAGATCGGCTTCCGGCTGCAGTTCCCCGACGGCAGCGAGCGCACCGTCCACCAGGACGCCGAGCTCGACTTCAGCGACCGCGGCGTCGTGCTGATCGGCGCGACCCAGGACGTCACGGCGATGAAGCGCGCCGAGCAGCAGATCGCCCAGCTCGCGTTCTACGACGACATCACCGGCATCCCGAACCGCCAGCTCGTCGAGCGCTACCTGCGGCGCGCCGACCCCGCCGCGGCGCGCTCGGCGATCGCGATCGACCTCGGCACCGGCCAGCTCGACCGGCTCGGCGCCTCCGCGCGCGATGCGCTGATCCGCGCGGCGACCGCGCGGGTGATCGAGCGGGTCCGCGGCGCCGATCTCGAGATCCGGCTCGATCAGGCGCCGCGCGCGATCGAGGCGTTCACCGGCGCGACGCTGGTCGCCCGGACCGGGCCCGACGAGCTGCTCGTGCTGACGACCGAGCTGGTGTCGGGCACCGCCGCGACCACCGCGCTCCAGCTCGCCGACGCGCTCGCCCAGCCGTTCCCGATCGCCGGTCGCGAGCTCCGGCTCCGCCCGCGGATCGGCGCCGCCGACTACCCCGATCCGGTCGACGACCTGCGGCGGCTCGACGAGCAGGCGCGCGCCGCGATGTACGACGCCGAGCGCACCGCGCCGCGCAACGTGCTGGTGCTGACCACGGCCGCGCGCGAGCTCCGGGCCCGGCGCGGCGAGCTCGCGCGCCAGCTCGGGCTCGCGCTCGACGCGGGCAGCGGCGCCGGCGAGCTCGCGGTCGAGTACGTCCCGCGCGTCGATCCGGCGACCCGCCGGCCGTTCGGCGTGCGCGCGCGACCGCGCTGGCAGCGCTCGAGCGATGACCCGCACGCGCTGACCGCGATCCTCGCGGCCGATCCGGCGCTGCGCGAGCGGCTGGCGCGCTGGACCTTGAGCCAGGCCTGCCGCGACGCCGGGCGCTGGCACGCCGACGGCATCACGCTGCGGGTCGCGGTCGAGCTGCCGTGCTCGCTGGTCGCGCCCGGCCTCGCCGAGGTCGTCCACCAGGTCCTGGCCGACACGCGGTTCGAGACGCTGCTGCTCGACCTCGAGATCGCGGATCCTCCGTCGGGCGACGACGAGCTCGACCGGATCGCCGCCGCGCTCCACGACATCCGCGCGCTCGGCGTCCGCGTCGCGCTGGCGCACGTCGACGACAGCTGCTCGCTGCGCGAGCTCCGCCGGCTGCCGCTCGACGCGCTCGCCGTCGACCGCGCGACGATCGATCGGCTCGGCCCGACCCTGTGGAACGCGGTCGCCACGCTCGCGCGCGGCTTCGAGCTCCTGGTCGCGGTCAGCGACATCGACGCGCCGGCCGCGCTGGCCGCGCTGGATCCCCACGAGCCGCACGAGCTCGCCGGCGCGCTGTTCGGCGCGGCGCTGCCGGCGAGCCGGGTGCCGGAGCTATGGCGGACGCCGGCGGCGCAGCTCGACCGGCCGCAGCCACCGAGCCACGCGTAGCTAGCGAGCCAGGCTAGCGAGCTACTTCTTCGGGGCCTTCTCGTCCTTCTTGTCGGCGACCACGGTGCCCTTCTTGTCCTTGCACTCCTTGGACGTCGCCTCGACCCAGCCCTTGCCCTTGCAGCCGTTCTGTCCCGAGCAGCCGTTGCTCGCACCCGAGCACGAGCCCTTGCCCTTGCACGAGTTGATGCCGCTGCACTTGACCTTGGCTTCCTTGGTACCCTTGTCGTCGGCATGCAGCTGCGGCGCGGCGGCCAGCAGAAGTCCCGCTACGGTCATCGCGATCGCTTTTCCGTTGGTCATCTCGATTGCTCCTTGGTTGACCTCGTGGTCCCCCGTTGGTCTCGAGTACACGAGATTCGTTTCACTGGGAATGCGACGCTCGCCGATTACGCATGTCCCAGCCGCCTTTGGTGGGCGGTTCACCTACATCGCGCCCGGCCGTGTTACCGGTGCGCTCGTTCGCCGTAGTCACCGCCGACCGCTTGGACTGCCCAGGAGATCACATGCTCACCTCGATCAAGACCCTGCCTCGCCGCGCACTCGAGATCTGCAACCAGCTCGGCTGGATCGGTCCGCTGCTGGTCCGGCTCATCGTCGGCATCGCCTTCGTGCTCACCGGCTGGGGCAAGCTGCACAGCCTCGATAACGTCACCGAGTTCTTCACCGACCTCGGCATCCCGCTGCCGCACGCCAACGCGGTGTTCGTGTCGACGGTCGAGTTCGTCGGCGGGCTGCTCCTGATCCTCGGCCTGGGCACGCGGATCGCGGCGGCGCTGCTGATCGGCGTGATGACGGTCGCGCTGCTCACCGCGATCGGGCCCAAGGCCGACAGCGCGCTCGATCTGTTCAGCACGATCGAGCTGACCTACCTGGTCGTGTTCGTCTGGCTGCTCGTCAACGGCGGCG
>VBLP01000770.1 GCA_005887925.1 Deltaproteobacteria bacterium
TCCCTCTCGTCCGAGGTGGAAGCTGAGATCCGCCGACGGCTCCGCCAGAACGGTCGCTGACGGATCCGCGCTCGTCTCTCGCTGCGCTGTATCGAGCTTCGATTTGGTTGCCATGTCGCGAGGACGGCAGCTTCGCGCTGCCCCCGATGCGCGCGGCTGATATCCTCGGCGCGATGGCGCTGACCCGTGACGAGGCATGGACCCTGCTGTGCGACTGGACCCTGGGCGACTCGCTGCGCCGCCACGCCCGCGCGGTCGAGCTGGTGATGCGCGCGGCCGTGTCGCGCTATGGCGAGCCCGGTGACGATGTCGAGGCATGGGGCATCGCCGGTATGCTGCACGACGCCGACTACGAGGCGTGGCCCGACGAGCACCCGCGCCGGATCGTCGCGTGGCTGAGCGAGCGGCGCGAGGACGCGATCGCCCACGCGGTGTCGGCCCACTACACCCGCTGGGGCGTGCCCTACGACAGCCGGCTCGACCGGGCCCTGCTCGCGTGCGACGAGCCGACCGGCTTCGTGATGGCGTGCTGCCTGGTCCGCCCCGACGGTATCGCCAGCCTGGAGGCGGCGTCGGTGAAGAAGCGGCTCAAGGACAAGCGCTTTGCCGCCACCGTCGACCGCGCCGAGGTCGCGGCCGGCGCCGAGCTGCTCGGGGTGTCGCTCGACGACCACCTCGGGTTCCTGATCGGCGCCCTGCGCCCCCATGCCGCCGAGCTCGGCCTGCTCGGCCGCGGCGCGCCGGCCTGATCGGCGCCATACGAGATCTCGCAGTCGAGGTACGCGATGATGGCGTCACGCGGTGGATGGGAGGGCCACAACAATCGCCGATAAAGGAATCGTCAGTCCCAGATCGTCTCGACCAGCGCCGAATCGTCGATGAGCGTGTCGGCGGTGATGAGCGGCGCATCGGCGCTCCGGGCAGCGGCGACGATCAGCCGGTCGAACGGGTCGGGGAGTGAATCGAGCAGCGCGAATTCGCGGGCCTGGGGCAGCTCGAGCGGCTGGAGCTGGAAGGCCGGCTGGGCGGCCAGCAGCGCCTCGACCTGCGGCGCCCCGATGACGTTGCGTCCGACCTCTCGCAGCAGTGTGAGCTCGATCAGCACGATCGCCGGGACGAGGATCTCGGCTCGTCCGGCATCGGCCTCTCGCAGCCGGCGCGTCGCGGCGCGCCCCAGCTTCTTGGGCCGCGACAGGTACCAGATCAGCGCATGCGTGTCGATGCAGGCCCGCGTCACGCCGGCTTCCGCTTTCGCGTGGACGCGATCAGGCGGCGGGACAGCTGGCGGCGGAACTGGACGAGATCGTCGAGGCCAGGCGCCTCGAAGGTGGCGAACATCCCCATCGTCCGGCGGCGTCTGGCCGGGCCGCGACCCTGCGGTTGCACCTCGTTCCGGATCAGCCGGACGACCGCCGCCGACACGGTCTGGCCATCTCGACGCACCTTGTCCTTCAACGCGGCGAGGAGCTCGGCGTCGATCCGGACCGTCATGATAGTGCTGGCCATGTATTACATTGTAATACGGTCCGGCTACGGAGCAAATGCAAGAAGCAAAGCGGGCCTTCGCACCGCGAGCCCATCGGCGGCCGATCGGATCGGACCCAGTCCTGCCGCCACCTCCCGCCGTCGGGTGGGATGAGAGTGCTACTGCATGTCGAAGAAGTCGAGCAGGCGCGCCGAGGCGTCGAAGCCGTTGGCGGCGACCGGCCATTCGTGGCCGAGGCCGAACACGGTCGTGAACCGGACGACGTTGCCCGACGTGGCGGCCTTGCACGCGGTGAACCGGAAGGTGTACGTGGCGGGCGGGGTGATCGGGATCGCCGTCGGCAGCGTGCACGTGTCGTTGCTGTACCAGGCGTTGTAGGCGTCGAGCGCCGAGGTGAACCCGCCGGTGCCGCCGCCGCCGATGGGCACCGTGGTGTCGGCGTCGCCGTGGACGATGAACACCGGCAGCAGGGTTCCGGCCGGCGGGGTGGCCGGGATGGGCGAGCACGTCGCGCCGTAGTAGCCCTCGACCACGCCGATCGCGCGGAACGCGGCCGGCATCAGCGCGCCGAGGACATGGGTGAAGTGGCCGCCGTTGGAGAACCCGGCCGCCAGGACGCGCGCGGGGTCGGCGTTGAGATTGGCGAGCACGAAGGCGAGCAGCTCCTGGGCGAACAGCGGATCGTTCTTGAGGTGGCCGGTGTCGTCCCACATGCCGGGCGTGGTCACGCTGGCCCCGAAGGCGCCCTGGGCGAACACCAGGATCTTGCCCTGCACGTCGGCCAGCGCTTCCATCCGGGTCATGCCCGGTCGGCCATAGAACGAGTCGGCCGACTGCCCGGCGCCGTGGAACAGATAGACCAGCGGGTAGGGCGCCGCGGCAAACGGGTTGTAGCCGGCGGGCAGGCGCAGGATGTAGGCGCGCTGGTCGCCGTTGGAGACGTCGAACCGCAGGTTGTAGCGGCCCGCGGCCTGGGGCACGGGATCGGTGATCGCCGAGGACGCGGTGGCGAGCTCCTCGGAGCTCCGGGGAGCGCAGCCGGGGATCGCGAGCAGGAGCGTCGCAACGACGGCGGCAAGGTGGTGCGTGATGGTCTGCATGATCGCCGCTCTTTCACGCGCCGGGCCTGACGCAAGTGGTTGTTTGCGGTCGGAAACGGGAAGGAAAGCGCCAGAACGGCACGCTGATTCCGCGTGCGGCGCGCCGACCCCGCGCGGCCGGCGGCATCCGATTGCAGCGCTAGCCGGCGACGCCGGGTTCGCCTCGGATCTGAGCTACACAGGGACGCACTGACCTTCGGTCAGCGTCCCTGTTCCGCCTCGATCGAGAGGGGCTTTCCCGCCCCCTCTGGCCCGGCAAAGCCGGTCGGATCATTCACGACTGGCGACCGCGCGTCGCGTCGCGCGGATCTTCTTGGCCATCAACCTCCGCGACCATGTTGAGAAGATGTAGCGCCGAGTCGTCGTGCTTGAAGTGATCGCGACTGGTCGATCGATATTCCTGTTGTTGCGCGTCGCAATGATCTTTTCGACGCCAAAGGCCCTTGTGTTCCATGTATTGCAGGCGCGCCACGCGCCTGCGGGTTTTTCGCATCCGCTCGTGCGCCGCGGAGGCCGTGCAGATCTGTAACTGCAACGTATTGAGCCGGGCCGTTCCGCTGTTAGTCGTGTGAGCCAGACAACGGCAGCGATCGCTGTTCGTCGAGGCACGCCGGGGAGCTCGGGTGCCCAGCCGATCGGGACGTACGTGTTTGTGCCAGCGCGGTGATCCAATGAGGCGACGCGACCCGCGAGATCACGACGCGCGAGGATCGACTGATTGTCCTCACGCAGCCCGCGCGGGACCGATGCTTGACAATTGCACTGTGCAGCTCAATGTCGTGGGGAATGGCAAAGTGGACATGGGTGATAGCGAGTAGCGCGATGGCGGGCGTGCTGGGAGGAGCTGCCGCGTTGGGCTTCACTGCTGCATGTAGCGGGCTCAATTACGTCGCCGAGGTGCCGGGACAGGTCGCGATCGGCACCGGCGTCTACGGCGTCGTGCGACAGATCGCGGACCTCGCGTCCGCGTGGTGGAATCAGCGAGCGCTGTGCAGCGCACTCGCTCTGTCGCTGCACGACTACATGGCGGCCGCAACGGCGCGACGCAAGCAGCCGCGCGACAGCGAGGTACTCGCGGCGCGCATTCGCGAGCTGCGCGACTTGCGCCCGGTGCGCGAGCGCGATCACTTCGATCGGGCGCTGCGCGAGCTCGCCGATCACGGAACCGCGGGCGAGTACGCGCTGCTCGGCGACGACCTGTCGATGGTCCACTTGCAGGCGCTCGCCGCGAGGCTCGCCCGATGGTGATCGAGCGATCGTTCCGCATGCGCGACCGGCCCGCGCTGGCATTCTCGAAGCAGTTCGGCTCGCTGGCGGACGAGCTCTTCAAGAACGAGCCGGCCACCGGCACCGGGTTCTCGGCGTACATCCAGAGCCATGGCTTCCACGGTCGCCGCTACATGGCGATGGAGCTCGGTCGGATACCGTCGGATCGTTACGCCGAGTTCAAGCTCGACCGGCACGTCACCCACGTCGAGCGGCTGGGGCCATACGAGCGCCAGGTGCTCGCAGAGATCCTGTTGGCCTCCGAGCGGCTCGTGATGATCGTCGGATACGCCGGCAGCGGCAAGACCTCGACAATTCGCCACGTCCTCGAGCATTACGCGCGGCATAGGCCGACCCGGCTGGTCGACCCCAAACGGGCCGGGCCATATCAGCGGATCCGCTCGATTCGACCGTCATACATCTACATCGACTTCAACCCGATCTGGACCAAGGTCGAGCTGTCCCGCGGCGACGAGGCGAGCGCCACGAAGTGCCTGCTGGAGGAGTGGGCGAACGTGCTGCCCATCGCCGTGCTCGACATGTTCGGTCCCAACGAGCCGCTGCAGCTGCTGATCGACTGTATTGAGGTCGCGCTGAAGTGGGCGGTCGCTCCGCCGCGCTCGGAGCAGTTTCCACGCTATCGTCCGCCGGGCGTGGTGATCGAGTTTTTTCAGGTCTTCGAGGGCGGATTGCGCGACGGCAAGAGCCTGGAGGACTCCTACCGCAAGGTCCTCGCGGCGCTCGCGCGCATGAGTGCCGAGGATCGCATCGCGTTCTGGCACGTGATTCTCGACGTCGTCAAGCTGCACTCATACGACGAGGACGTCGTCATCGCGGTCTACGACAATGCCGATCCGATGGATGCGTACCTCCAGCGCGCGATCCAGCGCCGGCTCGACCAGATCTCGACCACGTGCATCCACAAGCTCGTCGCGCCGCTGCGTCCGGTCGCGTTCGAGGTCCGCGGCTACTCGTACGCGCACAACTGGTATCCCCACAGCGGGCCCAGCCCGGTCGACATCTTATCGCAGCGTCTGCTGACGTTCCTCAATCACCCCGAGCTGCTGGCGAGCTACGGCGCTCTGCCGGCCGACCAGGCGGCGCGGGCGACCCGCCGCGCGCTTGACATCGTCGTGCGCCTGCAGCGTGGTTACGGGCATCATCGCTCGCTCGGCCGCGTCCTGGCATGGATGGCCGGTGACAGCGGGAGGCGGCTGCTCGATATGGCCAGGGAGCTGTTTGTCAGCGACCAGCTGCTGGAGGTCGCCGATCATCCGACAGCGCCGGCGCGCGTGGTCCGAGGGCGCTACGAGCTTCGCGCGCTGATCGACCGGCTCGCGACGTCGCTCGGGGAGGAGATCATCGCGATTGCCGATCACGTCGTGGTCGAGCTAGCGCGTGGCAACGCAGTCGCGGCGGCGGATCTCGTCGAGCGTCTCGAGGTTACCATGCGCACGGTGCTCGCGAACGCGCAGCAGGTATCACGGTCAGATCTGCATACGGTGACGCTCGCCGACGTGCAGTGCACGCTGCGCGACCCTGATCTCGTCACTGGGGCACGCACGGCGATCCGCGAGTCGGTGGCGGCTGCGCTGCAGCTGATCGCGAACAGCGAGCGTAATGGAGATCGCCGCAAGGATGTGCTGGACGAGATCTGCGCCCGGTTCACCGCCCTGGTCGCGCCAGCGATCGACAGCGTGCCGTGGCAGCATCGCGACGCCCGCGACGAGATCTACGCCTTCTTGTGCAGCTTCGCCGATCTCGAATCCCCCAATCCCGAGCCGACTGAGATACCGACCGACGATAGCATCAAGGTGCTATACGAGGTCAACAAGCCGTTCGTGCCAGTTCAGATCCTGCTGCGCAGTCGGACCCACACCACGAATGTGTTCGAGGTCGCAAACCGGCCGTCGCTATGCAAGCTTCACGTCCTGTGGTTCCTCGGCGGGATGCCGCGCGGCCTCGCCACTGCAGAGCACATGGTCACCGCACTGCGCGCGTTGGAGCACTCCGACAGCGACATCCTCGAGACGATCAACCAGTTCGTCACGCAGGACATGCGGCTGATCTGGTTTGATCGTAGCTACGCATATCCGTCACTCGCAGCGCTGCTCGCAAACCCGGATCATCGAGCCGTAATGTCGCGCGCCGGCTGGGGCTACCAGAGCGCGTTGACCTCGGAGATCGATTATCTCCTGGTCAAGCTCGGTCGCGCCAATCTTGGCCTGACCACGCAGATCAACGATGTCGTGCTCGGACTGCGGGAGCTCTACGGCCTCGAGGTCGGCATCCGCGATCGCATCGTGCGTGGAGTGCGGATCCCCAAGGACGTGTACACCGCGGTGCACGACATCGTGGTCCGCGCGACACCGCAGTTCACCGATCTTGCCAGCCGCCATTTCCGCAAGCTGTCGCGCAACGTCGAGCGCGACGAGCTGCGTCAGTGCGTGGTCGCCTACGAGCGGTTGCTCACCGACGTTGCGGGCCCGGTGACTGGAGGGAGTAGCAGCACGGTGTCGTGCGCGACGCTACGCTGCATCGATCCCTACGAGGTCCATTGCGCGCCAGTCTACGCCGCGCCCGCGCTTGCGGAACTGCGCCGTGCGTTGGCCGGAAATCGCTTCTGGGTCGACGGGATGGCGGCGGACGAGCATCACGGCATGCTCGCCCCCTGACGGCCGGGGGCAAGCATCCCTGCAGGCGGCGCATCACTGCGCGGTGCAGCGAACGGTGGGCGACTTGGGCAGCACGACGCGCGATCTGCGCATGGCGGTGCGCCGCGCGGCCGCTCGATGGCGTCGGTCATCGTCCGAACAGGGAACCAGCGCGCAGTGCAGACAGGAGAAGTGCAGGCAGGGTGCATTGCGCGCGGTACACAAGGCATGGTGCAGGAAAAACGCAGTACGGACAAAGCGCAGTAGAGATAAGCGCAGTGCGAAACGAGCGCAGTGCAGGCACAGTGCAGTTCGAAATGAGCACAGTGCAGGCGAAGCGCAGTTCGAAGTGAGCGCAATGCAGACGAGGTGCAGTACAGATAATGTACAGTGAAAGGCGCAATGCAGAAACCGCAGTGCAGAACAAGCGCAGTGCAGAACAAGCGCACAAGAATTCGCCGTCCGAGTGTCAAGATCTGTGATCGGCAGTCGAAGAGGATCGATCAGGTTGATAGTAGGAGATCGTGCTTCGAGGGTGCACATCGTATCTTCTATCGTCTATCCTGCAGTCGAGTCGCCGGCCGCTGACGTATCCGGATGCCGGCGGAGAGACCTGTAACCACGAACAAAGGACGGGCAATGACGCGTACACAGCTGGTTTCGGTTCCTTCCATGTCGTTCATCTGCGTTGTACTGGTAACTGCACTGGGAATGTTCTCTGCGTGCATTCAGTCTCCCGACGATGCGGCCGCGTCGGCCGGCGATTCCAGGTCCGCCGCCGGGCTCGTCCCGCCCGGCGATCCGGGCTCCGGCGACCTGACGGCGGAGCCGCCGGAGTCCGGTGGCATTCTGCAGCAAGCGACACCGGACAGGGTCAACACCCCGACCTGCGTCGTGCGCAGCTGCTTCGTGGACAACTGTGGCAGCGCGATGGGTGGATTTCACCGCATCTTTCAATGCTGTGATTCCCTGGAGCGCTGCTGGCGCGCAGACACGTGCACGCTCGTGGCATGCTGACGCCGGTGCGGTAGCAAGCCACGGCCGGGGGGGTACCAGGACACGCAGCGAGGAGATCGGCGAGGACCGGCCGCGGAGCGCGAGCGAGATCCCCGCCGTCCGTGCACTCGTGACGGCGGATCAGCCGGGGGCGCCGGGGGTCGTCAGCTGTGCGGCGGTCCAGGTGCGGCCGTGCTGGTCGATGTAGACCGGGTCGGCGTCGCCGGCGCGGACTTCCCACAGCGGTAGCATCGGCGACATCGATGCCCGCGACGGTCGCCAGGCCAGGCGGACGTCGGCGGCTTGGTCTGCGCCGGCGATGGCGCGGGCGGCGCCGGCATCGACGGGGAGCGCGCGACCGGTGCCTGGGAGCTTCGCGCTGGCCTCGAGCGCGCCGGTCGACGCGTCGACGAGCGCCACGCCGATGGCGCGATCGGCCGGCCCGAACACGACGAACAGCGACTCGTGCGCCGGTGGATCGAGGTGATGCAGGACGAGCGCCTCGGCCTCGACGTCGTCGGCCACCCCGAGGCGCGCCCGCGCCGCTCGGATCCCTGCGTCGTGCCCTGGACGGGTGGTCGCCATGCGGTGGTGGCTGCTCAGAGGCCCGGCTGGGTGTCGTGCAGCGCCGTGAAGATATGCCCGTCGCTGCGCTTGTACAAGCGCTGCGCGCCGACGGTGATGAGCTGGAACGGATAGTACGGCGAGAACGACTCGCGGCACGGCTTCCACACCCACGTCGGGTGCACCGAGATGCCGTGCGGCCGCAGCGTGATGGTGCCGTGGTTGTTGTCGAGTGCGATGCGGCGGCCGGCGAGCTGGTGCGCCTCGGCTGCGGGGTCGATCCTGGTCAGCGCGGGGGCCGGGGCGTGGATCAGCGCCGACTGGCGATAGCGGCCGGACATCGCATCGATCGAGACGACGATCTGCATGTTGTGGGGATCGGCGCCCATCGGCACGACGTAGTAGTACTCGTCATGGCGGTCGAGCCGCTGCACCAGGACCGGCTCGATCGGATTGGCGCGCTTGAGCGCCGCGGCCCACGCGGGTCGCTGTGCGAGCCCGGTGTTCTGGATCGCGCCCAGCGCATGGCGGATCGCGTCGGGCGCCGCGAGGATCTGGTGGCCGATCGGGCGGACGATCTGGCGGACGCGCGGCGGCGGCGGCGGCGGATCCGGATCGCATACGGCGACGAACTTCCCGACCCAGTGGCCGCCCGGCACGCCGGTCATGTAGGTGCTCTGCCACGTGGCGTAGCTGATGTTCTCGTCGGCCAGGCCGCGCGTCCCGCCGGTGCCGCAGTGGTCGGACCCACCGTGCGGCGGCGGCGGCGCGCTCGCCGGGTTGTAGAAGCCGGGGACCGGCGGCCAGGGATTATTCACGTCGAAGCTGTCGATCGAATAGCTGTTGTCGATGCTGTTCGCGGGCGCGGCGGACGCGGTGTAGCCGCGGACGACGATCCAGTGCTGCCAGCCATAGACCAGCGCGACCGGCGCGATCTTGTAGTGGTGAATGGTCCACGCGAGCATGCGCGAGATCGCATCCTCGCTGGCGAGGGCATCGAGCGCGAAGTAGCGGCCGTGCTGGTGGTTGTTCAGCGTCCACTGCAGCCCGTCGGGCGCGGTCGCCCAGTTGACGCCGGTGTCGATCACCGAGTGTGCATGGTTGTCGTTGTACAGCGTGACCTGGTCGAGCAGGCCCACGCCGCACTCGTCCAGGACCATCTGTGCGCAGGCCGCACCGCAATAGTAGTCGGTGTCCTGCTGGTGATACGCGACCGTCAGATCTTCATGCGTCGGCATCTCGACCTCCCTCTGTTGCCTTGCGATCTCGTCACCTGGGACGAGACGGCAGGCAATGCCTCATGTCATGTACCTTGCAAGACGGGAGAGCTGCCAGAACAATGCCGCCGTCATCGCCGCGAATGTGCCTGAAACGAGAGGCACGACGTGTGGCACGGTCGAGGCACATGTGCCAGGGGATGTGCCAGCCGGCGCCGCCCCGGCCGGTGCAGCGAGCAGGCGCGTCACGGCGCGTCGGGATGGCGGTCCTCGAACTCCGCCTCGCTGCGCTCGTTGTACTCGAGCACGGCGCGCAGGGCGTCCTGGTACGAGCTCGAGTAGTCGGTGGTGACGATGATCGCGCCGGCGATCGCGGTGACCAGGAGCGGCCAGTCGCGACTCCAGCTCAGGTCGCCGCGGCGCTCGTACGCCACGACGCTCGGGACGATGACCATGCCGCCGCCCACCGCGGCGATCGCCATGCGGATCAGACCGTTGCGGACCTCGCCGGCGTACACCTGGCCCAGGCCGGGCAGCAGCGAGAACGCGGTCGCGCGGCCCATCGACTTCCAGGGCGCGCGCCGCGCCTCGAGGGCGAGCGGCGCGAGCGGCGAGCCGGCGAACCCGGCGCGGAGCTCGTCGAACGCCTGCTCCGAGCCACCGGGCAGGCCATCGGCGAGCGAGTTGCGGTAGGCCCAGCCGAGCCGGTAGAGCGCGAGCGGGCGCAGCGGCGTCGACCGGTTGCGGACCAGCAGCGTCTCCCAGACCTGGATCGCGCCGTCGTAGGTCTTGAGCCGCAGCGAGTAGAGATCGAGCGCCCCGGCGAGCGAGTCGAGCACCGGCAGGTCGATCGCCGCCGCGGCGGTCTGCGCCAGGTACGAGCCGAAGCCGCGGCCGGGTGGGGCGAAGCGGTAGCGAAACAGCCCCTCGGCCTGCAGGAACATCGCCTGGTCGTCCTCGGGCGCCAGCGATCCGGCGACCAGCTGCCGCGTGCGCTTGAGGCGCTCGATCGAGCGGCGGTACGCCGCGTCATCGCTGCGGATCAGCGCCGAGGTGCTGCAGCCGCACGCGAGCGCGGCGGCGACGAGCCAGGCCCGCTTCGCCGCCGGGCCGGCCGTGTTGGACATCCGCGTCACGCGGCGACCATACCGCGGCGCGCGCCGGCGGTCTGGTCGCCGTGCCGGTTCGCGCCGGTTCCGCGCTCAGCCCTTCATCATCGCGGCCATGCGGCGCTGGACCTCCTGCGGCGAGACCTCCTCGACGATCGCGGAGATCGTCCACTTGTTGCCGCCGGAGTCCTTCACGGTCGCCGAGCGGTGGCCGTAGAACTGGTCCCTGGGCTCCATCACGGAGGTCGCGCCGGCCGCGAGGGCGCGCCGGTAGGTCTCGTCGACCGCGGGGGCGTCGTCGACGTAGAGCGACAGCGCCGCCGGCATCGCGCCGCCCCATTCCGCCATCGCCTCGCCGCACATGACGATCGAGTCGCCGAACCGCACCTCGCAGTGGGCGATCTGGCCGTTCGGCATGTCGTAGCGGTCGACGAGCTCGGCGCCGAGCGCCTGCTGCATGAACTCGAGCACCTTGTTCGCGTTGGGGACGCTGAAACCGGGCGTGATCGTGTGGTGACCGGGGGGACGCTTGTACTTTGCCATGGCTGCCTCCGTGCGATGGTTCGAATCCACCGTAGAAGGCGCCGGTGCGATCGTCTACGGGCCCGCGGGATCCGCCGCCCGCAATCCTGACATCATCCTGTCAGCGAACGCGCATCCCGCGGCCCGGGCTACAGCAGGACGCCGCCGGCCGGGGCGCCTGCGTCGGGCGGAGGCGCGGCCGGTGGCCCGGCGGTCGCCTCGGGCTCGACGGGAAGCACGGTCCCCGCAGGAGCGGCGGGGCGCTCCGCGGCGGACGCCGCAGCGGGGGGCGGTGATGGCGCCGCCGGCGCAGCGCCCGCGACCGACGGTGCTGGCCCGCCGGATGCCGGGCCGGTGGATGCCGAGCCGGCGGGCCCGGCGTGCAGCTCCTGGGCGAGCCGGCGGGCGTACGCAGCCCATGCCGCGGCGTCCGAGGCGTAGCGCGGGTGCTGCGCGACCGCGGTGTCGAACTGCCTGGCCGCCTCGCCGAGCGCGGCGCCGGCCTCGCGC
>VBLP01000015.1 GCA_005887925.1 Deltaproteobacteria bacterium
TGGACGATCATCGTGCCGTCGGGCATCCCCACCAGGCTCCACAGGAACGTGTAGTCGCCGGGCACGGCGCACGTCGTCCTGGGGATCGCGGCGCCGACCCGGAAGATCTCGATCGAGCGCTGGCGAAACGCGGTCATCGCGACCTCGGTGCTGGACAGAAACGTCGCGATCCCGCGCTCGGGTAGCTTGAGCTGCTCGCCGGTCTCGAGATCGATCAGATCGGTCTCGACCAGCGGTGCGATGTCGGGCATGACGGTGGCCAGCAGTCGCTTGCCGTCGGGCGACCAGGCGATCGGGAGGTCGTCGATCCCGTGGTCGACGAGGATGCGCTCCTCCGCATCGGGCTCGATCCCGCGGATCGCAAGCCGGCCGGCGGTGACCAGCGCCAGCCGGGTGCCATCGGAGGAGATCGCCGCGCGCTGGTGCTCGCCGCCATGGGTCAGCGGCACGACGCTGACCGGCGGGGTGACCGCGGCCGGCTGAGATCGCGCGAGCCATGCGACGGCCACGCCGATCGCGGCGGCGGCGATCGCGAGCCGCCGGGGCCAGCGCCGGGGGGCGCGGTGCGCCGCGATCGCGTCGAGCAGCGCCTGCATCGTCGGCCAGCGCCGCACCGGGTCCTCGGCCAGGCCGCGCATCAGCACCTGGGCGACCCACGCCGGGCGATCGCGGCGCGAGGGCGCGACGGGGCCGGCGGTGATCGCCTCCAGCCGGACGTGCAGCGGATCGGGCGTGCCGGGCGGCAGGCGCGGGAACGGCCGCTGGCCGAACACGCCCTCCCACAGCGCGACGCAGAAGCTGAACTGGTCCGCGCGCCCGTCGCTCGGGCGGCCGCGCAGCTGCTCGGGAGACATGTAGGCCGGTGTGCCGACGACATCGCCGGTCTGGCTCAGCCCGTCGGAGCCGTGCGAGCCGGTGTCGCTGCGCGGCGGGACGTCGTGGCCGGCGAGCCGCGCGAGGCCGAAGTCGGCGACCTGGACCTCGCCGTCGGCGCCGAGCAGCACGTTGTCGGGCTTGAAGTCGCGATGGACCAGGCCGGCGGCGTGGGCGGCGGCGAGCCCGCGGCCGGCGGCGATGAAGTGGTCGAGGACCTGGTCGAACGATCGCCCGCCGGCGTTGAGCCAGCCCCGCAGCGTGCCGCCCTCGAGCAGCGGCATCGCGACGAACACCGCGTCCTGCGCCGGGCCGACGTCGAAGATCGGCACGACGTTGGGGTGGCGCAGCCGCGCCATCGCCTGGGCCTCGCGCAACAGGCGCGCGCCGCTCGAGCGGGCGGCGTCGCCGGTGCGCACGACCTTGATCGCGACCGCGCGGTCGAGCTCGGGATCGCGCGCGCGGTACACCACGCCCATCGCGCCGGCGCCGAGCACCTCACAGATCTCGTAGCGACCGACGTGCGCGGGCATCGAGATCGGCGCGTCACGCTCGATCTCGTAGGAGGTACTCAACGTCACATCGTGCGCGGCGTCATTCACCGTCCACACTTCCCTGCGTAAACGATACAAGATCGCGTAGGACCAGAGGAATGAAATCTAGCGCGACGGCCGGGCCGAACGGGCGCTCGCGCACGGATTCGCAGCTCGCGTGCGCGGCTCATGAGCCGGGTCGCGCGGCCGAACCACGCCCCGGCCGGCGCTCCCGCGCACAATACCCGTGCGTGGGTATTCCGGGCGGAGAGTACTGCTCTCCGGTGTGTCTCTGGTCCGGGACATGCCGGAGCGTGCCGGCGAGGCAATGCGCCTCGTCGGGGTCAGTGTGAAAACTGCGCCACACTGCCGTCGGGCTGCTACCGTGAGGCGTGGCTCGTTTCGTTGCCCTGGTGATCGCGCTCGCCGCGGTTCCGTACGTCGCCGCGGTGCTCGTGCCGGCGCGTGCCACCGTGCCTGTCGCGGCGGCGACCGACCCGACCCGGGCGGCGCGGACGGCCGGGACGACCAGCGCGGCCCCGACGGCGAAGACGGCCAAGGCGACCAAGACGGCCAAGCGCCGCGCGCGCCATGCCGCGATGGACGCCAGCACCGCGGCGCATCTGACGAGCCCCGGCGACGCCAAGGACACGCCGGCCTACCGTTACGCGCAGCTGTCGCAAGCCGATTGCGAGGTCGAGCTCGCGCGCCGCCACATCGACTTCGTTCGCGAGACCGCCCCGGCGGTGCTGGCGCCGGTCCGGCTGACCGGGCCGCTGCACGGTGTGGTGTTTCGCACGGATCAGTCCGAGAAGGCCCGCACCACCAGCCGGTGGGAGATCGCCGACTGCCGGCTCGTGCTCGCGCTCGACGACTTCGCCGAGATCCTGCGCCGGCATGACATCGTCGAGGTCCGGCACTACTCGATGTACCGGCCGCCCAGGAGCTGGCCCGACGACAAGATCGGCACGCGTCACGACGGCGCGCTCGCCCTCGACGCCGGCCGGTTCATCGACGGCACCGGCGCGGTGCTCGACGTCGACCGCGACTTTCACGGCGCGATCGACGCGAAGACCTGCGGCGACGGCGCGGAGCCCCGGCCCGCGACCGCCGAGGCGCTCGCGCTGCGCGCGATCCTGTGCGAGGCCGTCGATCGCCGGCTGTTCAACGTGGTGCTGACGCCCAACTACAACAAGCAGCACCACAACCACTTCCACCTCGAGGTCACCGCGGGCGTCGGGTGGTTCCTCGTGCACTGATCGCATCGCAAGACTCGCCGATCGGTCAGGGATCGCGACTGGTCGATCGGCGAGTGGTCGGCGCTCCGAGAATCGCCTAGGGTGCGCCTCTACCCAAGGAGAGTCCATGCGCATCGGTTGGAAGACGAGTATCGCAGTGGCCGCGGCGTTCGCGGTCGGCATTGCAGGCGGCATCACCTACGCCAAGACCAAGCTCGAGTACGTCCTGGTCCCCGCTGGCTCGGCGAAGTTCGCGCCGGTCGATCCCAAGAACCCGGGCGGGATCCAGATGGCGGTGCTGTCGGGCGATCCCAGGACCGGCCCGGTCGCGTTCCTCCTCAAGCTGCCCAAGGGCCCCGCGCCGATCCACTGGCACTCGAGCGACTACTACGCGTTCACGGTCGAGGGCAACACCAAGCACTGGCTCCCGGGCAAGGACGCCGAGGCCAAGTCGAACCCGCCGGGGACGTTCTGGTTCCAGCCCGGCGGCCCGACCGGACCGCACGGCGACGAGTGCCTGTCGGACAGCTGCGTGATCTTCATCCAGATGCCCGGCAAGTTCGACTTCACCGCGGTCGCCGACAAGGCGCCGGCCAAGAAGTAGCGCGAATCGCGAGCCGGCGGCGCGGATCAGCGCCGACAGCTGGTACGGTGCGGCCACCACTTCCGAGCGAGTAGCCCCATGTCCCAGCTGGTTGTTCGAATCCCGGCCATCCCGGGTCGACTGCTGATCCTCCTCGCCGCTGCCGCGTGCAGCCATCCTCAGCCCAAGGCGCCGCCCGAGCCGGCGGCAGCGCCTTCCGCGTCCGGTGCGTCCGGCGCGCCTGCCGCGACCGCTCCCCCGGCGGCCAAGCCCGCCGATCCGAACGCCGCGATCGACGCCGCCGCGCAGGCGATCACCGCCGACGTGCTGCGCGACCACATCACGCGGCTCTCGTCGGACGAGCTCGAGGGCCGCGGCCCCACCACGAAGGGCGACATCGCCGCCCGCGGCTACCTCACCGAGCAGCTCAAGGCGATGGGCTACGAGCCGGGCGACGGCACCAGCTGGGAGCAGCCGGTCGAGCTCGTCGGCATCAAGGCCGCGATGCCCGGCAAGTGGACGTTCCGTCACGGCGGCAAGTCGATCGCGATGAGCTGGTGGGACCAGTACATCGCCGGCAGCGGCGTGCAGAGCGAGAAGGCCGCGATCACCAACGCCGAGGTCGTGTTCGTCGGCTACGGCATCCAGGCGCCCGAGTACGGCTGGGATGACTTCAAGGGCAAGAGCGTGAAGGGCAAGGTCCTGCTCATGCTCAACAACGATCCGGACTGGGATCCGTCGCTGTTCGCCGGACCGACCCGGCTGTACTACGGCCGGTGGACCTACAAGTACGAGAGCGCCGCGCGCCAGGGCGCCGCGGGCGCGATCATCATCCACACCACGCCGTCGGCCGGCTATCCGTTCCAGGTCGTGCAGACCTCGTGGTCCGGCGAGCAGTTCGAGCTGCCCGCCGGCGACGAGCCGCGGATCCAGCTCAGGGGCTGGCTGACCGAAGAGGCGGCGCGCGGGCTGGTCGCGCTCGCCGGCCGCGATCTGGCCGCGCTGGTCGAGTCCGCCCGCCACAAGGAGTTCGCGCCGGTCGCGCTCGGCATCACCACCTCGATCGCGTTCACCAACAAGGTCACGCGCGGCAAGAGCGCCAACGTCTGGGGCCTGCTCCGCGGCACCGACCCCGTCCTGGGCAAGGAGCTCGTCGTGTACTCGGCGCACCACGACCACCTCGGCATCGGCAAGCCCGACGCGCACGGCGACAAGATCTACAACGGCGCGCTCGACAACGCGTCGGGCTGCGGCCAGGTCCTCGCGATCGCAAAGGCCTGGAAGGCGCTCTCGCCCCCGCCGCGGCGCTCGGTGCTGATCCTGTTCGTCGCCGGCGAGGAGCAAGGCCTGCTCGGCTCGCAGTACTTCGCCGCGCACCCGATCGTGCCGATCGGCAAGGTCGCGGTCGACATCAACTACGACGGCGGCGACATCTGGGGCAAGACCCGCGACGTGACCTACGTCGGCAGGGGCAAGACCACGCTCGATCCGCTGGTCGACGAGCTCGCCGCGCGCCAGGGCCGCACCGTCAAGCCCGATCAGTTCCCCGATCGCGGCGCGTTCTACCGCTCCGATCAGTTCAGCTTCGCCCGCGTCGGCGTGCCCGGGCTCTACCTCCACACCGGCATCGACTTCATCGGCCGCTCCCCCGGCTGGGGCCGCGAGCAGATCGAGGCCTACGAGAAGACCCGCTACCACCAGCCGAGCGACCAGATCCAGCCCGAGTGGAACTTCGACGGCATGATCGACGACGCCCGGCTCGGCTTCGCGGTCGGCGTCAAGCTCGCCAGCACCGATCAGCTCCCCGGCTGGATCCCCGGCGATGAGTTCGAGGCCGCCCGCAAGAAGGCGCTCGCGCACTGAGCGCGGTGCCCCTGGGTCATCTACGGCCGTGCCAGCGAGACGCCGCTGGTTTGTCCTGGCCGCTGGCGAAGCCCCATGACATCGTCTGCGCATGCACAGGCCAAGGCGCAACGATCGCATGGATCGCGACGCGAAGGAGCTCACCTTCGAGGAGCTACGCCAGATCTGGGGCGGCGATGACAACGCGACACGCCAGATCATCGACAAGTACAACCAGGCCGCGAAGGGCATCATCGACTCGATCGGCCGCTGACGTGTGTGTACGGCGGCGACGCCGTCATCGGCGCCTGGCAGCGGTAGGCGAAGCCTTCGGCCCAATGCCGATCGGTTAGCGCCAGGGGATCGGAATTGATCAGATTTCGACCGTGCTCCACGAAGTCTCGGTGATGGACGGAACCGCAGCAAGCCGGTCGTCGCCGCCTCAATACCCTGCGAAGTGCGTCCCGATGGAATGGCAGGTTGCTTCTGGGAAGGATACTGCGTCGACGCTCTGCGGGCGCATGCCGAAGGCCGAGGCGCCAGAACGCGAGCGCGGTGCACGCGCGAGGTGGCCTGTGGATGCGGCCGGGCCGAGGACAACCACGCGCGCGCAGCGCCAGAACGCGTACGTTCGGGCGGTGGTTGCCCTCCGCCCTTGGACAACCGCGCACCAGAACGTCAGGCGAACCACGTGCGCGCTTGCCCACCGCACCCACAGGCCCTGCCGCCACTAAGAGATCTGGTTTCTCGAGGAGGATCCCGAACGCCTACGCGGGTGCGCATCTCCTCCCAGGAGAGATGTCGGCCGCCAAGACCCGCGCCACGCGGGCGCGCGATCCATCCCAAGGTCCCACCTGGGGACGAGTGGCAGGCGCACGGCGCCCAAGATTGGGGAGCTCCGTGCTCGACACCAGTGCCACGTCAGCCCGATCGGCGCGGCAGCTCACTGGCCTTTGCGCCGCCGCCCACCGGCCCGACGCTCGCGCGCGGGTTCTTCGAGCGAGATTGTTCTCCTTCCGGAGGAAGAAAGACAATTCAACCGGAGGATCCGCGCGGGCGTTCGCGCTGTGAGACCTGTGGTCAACGCACCTTGTCGACGGTGGTTGCCGTGGCGCGTTGTCCATCAGGTGTCACAGCGAGGTCACGCGTTCTGCGAAACTTCGCGGCTGCAATCGACCGGATCAAGGTCAGATGGTTCGCCGAGTCGCCGAGCTGTCCTCTGGACCGGTGCTGTCAGGTATGTACCTGGACTGAACCCGCGCTTGTGCGTTGTTGTCTCCGGCTCGTGACATTCGATTACTCTAAATTACGGCGAAATCTATTGACTGAGGCGACCTCGCTGGCTATCCAGGTCACGTGACACGCGACAAACCAACCCCACGCCGCTCACGCAAGCGACGAGCGGAGCCCGAGCAGCTGGTGCTGTTCAAGCAGCGCGGAGGCAAGCGGCGCGGCGCCGGCCGGCCGCCGAAGGGAAGGCGGGCGGGTTCGCCGCACAAGGCGCGGCCGTTTCTGCACAAGCGCTATCCCGTGCACGTCGTGCTGCGGGCTGTCGGCGCGGTCGGCAACCTACGCCGGCGCTGCGTGTACCAGGCGATCCGCGAAGCCACGCTCACGACCGCGCTGCGTGAAAACTTCCGGATCGTCCATCTCAGCATCCAGCGCAACCACATCCATCTCCTGGTGGAGGCCGATGACAAGCGGGCGCTGGCGTCGGGGATGCAGGGGTTCCAGATCTCGGCTGCCAAGCACCTCAATGCGGCGATCAGCAAGGGTAAGCCCGGGCCGCGTCGACGAGGAGTCGTGTTCCCGGATCGCTACCACGCCGAGATCATCACCTCGCCGAGGCAGGCGCGGCATGCGATATCCTACGTGTTGTCGAACTGGCGCAAGCACAAGGAGGACCTGGCGCCGAAGCTGTCGGGCTGGAAGGTCGACTGGTTCTCGAGCGCAGCGATGTTCCCGGGCTGGGCAGAGTACGGCGAGGAGGCGTTCTTGTGGCGCGGGCCCGAGACCTACGATCCGCTGGTCGTGTATCAACCGAAAACCTGGTTATTGAGAGAGGGTTGGAAAAAGTCCGGAGCCATCTCCTGTCGCGCAATTCCGTCGGCGAAGCAGTAGCGCCGGGGATCATCAAGCCAGCAGTAGTCGCCAGGGAGCATCGAGCCGGCTGCGCCACGCGCGTGCATCGCCGGGCCGAGGAGAGTCGGTGCACAGCACCGCGAATACCAGAACCCGCGCCGGTCAGTTCCAGGACAGGCCGCCGCAACGCGCGAGCCCTCGGGCAGCTTCACCAAGCCGTGCAACAGCGCCGCGACAGGCGCGGCCGCCGCTCCTTCGACGACGAGCTTGCAGCGCTCCATGACCCAGATCATGGCGTCGAAGATGTCGCGGTCGGGCAGGGTGACGATGTCGTCGACGAAGCGCTGCACGACGGAGAACGTGGCCTCGCCGACGCGCCGGACGCGCAGGCCGTCGATGATGGTGCGGCAGTCGATGGTCTCGAGCCGGCCGGCCTCGATGCTGCGCTTCATGGCGGGCCCGTCGGAGGATTCGACGCCGATCACCCGGGCGCGCGGGTTGTGCGACTTGACGGCCATCGAGACGCCCGAGATCAGGCCGCCGCCGCCGATCGGGACGACGACGACGTCGACCTCGGGCCAGTCCTGGACGATCTCGAGGCCGAGGGTGCCCTGGCCGGCGATCAGCTGCTCGTCGTCGAACGGGTGGACGTAGGTCAGGCCCTCGGTGCGGACGAGCTCCTTGGCCTTCTCGTTGGCCTCGTCCCAGATCGTGCCGTGCAGCACCACCTCGGCCCCGTAGCCGCGGGTGGCGGCGATCTTGGACGGTGTCGCGTTGGCGGCCATGCAGACCACGGCGCGCACCCCGTGGATCCTCGCCGCCAGGGCGACGCCCTGGGCGTGGTCGTCGGGCATCAGCGCGAACTTGTTGAGCGGGCCGCGGATCTTGTACGAGCCGACGCGCTGGAACATCTCGGCCTTGAGCCGGACGTCGTAGCCCGAGCGCTCGCTGAGCTGCCGCGAGGTGAGGAGCGGGGTGTGCTTGATGTGCGGCGCGATGCGCGCGCGCACCTGGCGGAAGTCGTCCAGGCCGAGCGTGAACTTGGTGTTGGTCACGGGGTCTCCGGGGTGGTGGTGGGCGGCTCAGCCGAGCTCGGCGGTGGGCAGGAAGCGCGGCGGCCGGCGGTGCTTGGTGATCTGCTCGTAGGCGAACGCGAGGCCGATCAGCTTGCCCTCGGAGTACGGCCTGCCGAAGAATGACAGGCCGACCGGCAGGCCGCGGTACTGGCCGGCAGGGAGGGTGACGTGGGGGTAGCCGGAGATGGCGGGCAGGGTCGAGGTGTTGAGGCCGCCGCCGGCGTCGCCGTTGACCGGATCGATCAGCCAGGCGGTGCCGTTGGTCGCGGCGACGAACGCGTCGAGCTTGTGCTCGGCCATGACCTTGTCGAGCAGCTGGGTCCGCGCGATCTGGACGCACTTCTCGCGGGCCTTGAGGTACGCCTTGTCGGTGAGCCCGGGCTTGGCCTGGGCCTGCTCGAACCACTCCTGGCCGAAGATCGCCAGCTCGCGCGCAGCCTCCTGCTTGTTGAACGCGATCGCCTCGGCGAGCGAGTGGACGTGCGCGTCGGGCCCGCGGCCGGCGAGGTACTTGTCGAGGTAGGCGTGGAGCTCGAACATCAGGACCTCGAGCTCCGCGTCGCCGAGCTCGGGCGGCGCCGGCAGCTCGGCGGGATCGATCAGCTCGGCGCCGGCGCCCTTGAGGTCGGCGAGCGCGGTGCGCATGAGGTCGTCGACGCCGCGCACGATGTCGAAGAAGCCCTTGCGCGGCACGCCGAGCCGCGCGCCGGCGAGCGCCTTGGGATCGAGGTCCTTGGTGTAGTCGTGGCCAGCCGGCGGGCGGGCCTTGTCGGGCGCGGTGGTCACGGGGTCGGCGGGGTCGGCCCCGGCGATCACGGTCAGCAGCTGGGCGGCGTCGGTCACCGTGCGCGCCATCGGCCCCAGGGTGTCCTGGCTCGCCGACAGCGGGACCACGCCGGCGCGGCTGACCAGGCCGACCGTCGGCTTGATCCCGACCAGGCCGTTGCAGCTCGACGGCGAGACGATCGATCCGTCGGTCTCGCTGCCGATCGCGGCGGCGCACAGGCTGGCGGCGGCCGCGGCGCCCGACCCGCTGCTCGAGCCCGACGGGCTGCGGTCGAGCGCGTAGGGGTTGCGGCACTGTCCGCCGCGCCCGCTCCAGCCCGACGACGAGGCCTTGCCGCGGAAGTTGGCCCACTCGGACAGGTTGGTCTTGCCCAGGATGATCGCGCCGGCGTCGCGCAGCCGGGCCACGACGAACGCGTCCTTGGCGGCGTGGCTGCCCTCGAGCGCGAGCGACCCCGCGGTCGTCGTCATCTTGTCGCCGGTGTCGATGTTGTCCTTGATCAGGATCGGGATACCGTGCAGCGGGCCGCGCAGCTTGCCGGCCTTGCGCTCGGCGTCGAGCTGGTCGGCGATGGTGTCGGCGTCGGGGTTGAGCTCGAGCACCGAGCGCAGCATCGGCCCCTTGCGGTCGAGCGCCTCGATGCGCTGGCGGTACTTGGCGACCAGCGACTTGGCGGTGTCGCTGCCGGCGGCCATGCGCGCCTGCAGGTCGGCGAACGTGAGCTCGACGAGCTCGACGCCGGGCTGCGACTCGCTGGCCGCGGCCTGCGCCTTGGCCTTGGTCTCGAGCTGGGCCGCCGCGGCGGCATTCGGGCGGGGGGATGGCGCCGGCGCGGGCCGCGGCTCCTCGCGGTGCCCGCACGCGGCGAGCGCGGCTCCCGCCACGAGCGTGGCCCCGCCGACGAACAGCTCGCGGCGGCCGAGCGCGGGCGCGGTCGCAGCGTCGGCCATCGCCCCGGTCACAGCCTCGGTCACAGCCTCGGTCGCGCGGTCCACGCTGTCATCGGTCGGCTGCGCGGGCCGGGGCTCCGCCGCGCGCGGGTTGGCGTCGTCGATCATGCGCGGATAATCCGTTCCGCCGTCACAGCGGTCAACCGGCGGCGGCGGTGACCGATCGGTCGGCGGAGCTATCGGGCCCGACCGGAATCGCCTAGGCTCCGGCCGGAGGATCCATGATCACGCTCTACTTCTCGCCGGGCACCGCCGGTCTGGTGGTCCACTGGCTGCTCCTCGAGCTCGAGGTCCCGCACGCGCTCCACCGGCTCGATCTCGACGCCGGCGAGCACAAGCAGCCGGCCTACCTGGCGCTCAACCCCGCCGGCCACGTGCCGACGCTCGTCGTCGACGGCGTGCCGCTGACCGAGGCCGCGGCGATCGCGCTGCACCTGGCCGACGTCCACCCCGCGCGCGGCTTCGCGCCGGCCGTCGGCAGCGACGCGCGCGCGTCCTACTACCAGTGGATGTTCTTCCTCGCCAACACCCTGCAGCCGGCCTTCCGCGCCTGGTTCTATCCCACCGAGCCGGCGGGGGAGGCCCATGTCGACGCGGTCAAGGCCCAGGCACGCATCCGGATCGAGGACGCCTTCACGCGGCTCGATGCCCACCTCGCGGCGCACGGGCCGTACCTGCTCGGCGACAAGCTCAGCACAGCCGACTTCATGCTGACCATGCTGATGCGGTGGTCGCGCCACATGCCCCGGCCCGCGACCGAGTGGCCGGCGCTCGCGCGGCTCACGCGGACGATGAAGGCACGGCCGTCGTTCCAGGCGCTCTACGCCGCCGAGGGACTGACCGAGTGGGCGTGAGGTCCGCCGGCCCGGTAGCCCTTGCCCGACCTGCCCTACAGGTTGCAGAGCACGCCATCGACCCTACGAGCTGTCTCGGAGCGCGCCTCGCCTCGAAACGGACAAGGCACGCCGATCGCGTCCGCGAGATCTTCGAACAGTGCCAGCGCAAAGCCAAGCCCCGGCGGCTGCCGATCGAAGACCTGACGCCAGTCAAGGGTGGCGAGGGCATCGCGGCCACCCTTTGCCTCCTGATAGCGATCCGGCATCGCGAGGAAGCGCAGGTAGCGCTTGGGGTGTTTCGCACGGCCCGGTGATCGCCAGGCATGGCCCGGCTCATCGGGTGGCACGAGATACGCCATATCACCAGCCAGAAAAGCCTCGAGGTGCTCGGTTTGCACGACGAGGGCCGGTGCATGCGCGCCCGCGCGGGTCAGCGCCGCCGGCTCCCCATAGAAGTAGGCCTCGACCATCGGACAGAGCAGATGGAACGAGCAGCGCTCGCGATACCGCGCCTGTTCGGCGTGGGTTGGAGTCGACCCGAGGGCGCGGACGACCGCGTCGCGAACAACGCCGGCGACGTTGCCGGGAGTCTCCACGTTGTCGAGCTCGAGATCATCGATCGCGAACACGAAGCCAGGACCACGGCGGGATTCGAGCTGCGCCGCCATCCTCGCGGCCAGCCTCTCGGCGACGCTGGCGACCGGGGAAGGCGGCGCTGGATACGAGACATACCCGCTCGTGATCGAGTCTGCTGGTCCGCCGAATAGCGTCGTGAATTCGACGTCGGCGTCGGCGAATACCCGCGCCAGCGAGCTCGCAAGCGCCAGGTGCTCGCACTGCCCCGTGGTGATCAGCCCGATCGTCGTGGTCATCGCACGTGCGGGGCGCCGAACTCGTCATGTGCGTACAGATCGCCAAGCGAGAAGTGGTTGAGCCACGTGCGTTCACGAAGCTCGCTGAGCGCCATCGGCAGGATCGCGTGGCCGGGCTCCATGACGTAGAGCTGTTCGGGGCACTCCCGAAACGCGTCAATCAGGACGGGCGAATGTGTCGCAAGCAGGATCGTGGCGCGCTGTTGCGTGGACCAGTCGCGGACGAGCTCGAGCAGCGCCTTGATCGCGTGAGGGTGCAGCGCGTTCTCGGGTTCATCGATCGCGATCACATCACCTGGATCCATCGACGCGACGGCGGTGAGGTGGAGCAACGCGACGAACCAGCCGTCTGGTGCCAGGCCCGCGGACAGGAGCTCAAGGTGCCCCGCCCCGTGGTTGTCGGCGCGCTTGAGCGTGACGGCCCAGATCGAGCGCTCGCGGCTCCGCGTGCTCTACGGCGACGACGGCCTGATCCTGTGACGCGCTACCGAACACGGTGCACGTGTTGTTGCGGATGATCCAGTCGGCGATGTTGAGGCACAGGTCGACGCTCTGGAGCTGGCAGTCGACGCCCGACTCGTCGACCAGCAGCGCGTCGTAGGTGCCGCAGCTGATGTCGACGGTGAGCTGCTCGCCGGGGTTGAGCGTGTCGCCCGAGATCAGGTTGGGACCCCAGCTCGTGCTGCCGACCGGGGCGACGTGGATCTCGACGATCGCGAAGTCCGAGTTGTTCTGGACGCGGAGCGATCCGCTCGCGCTCGAATCGCTGCTGCAGCCCGCGATCGCAAACGCACCGAGGGCGAGGACGGCACACGTAAAGCTTCGTAGGGTATTCATGGCAAGACATCGAGCAATGGCCGTGCCGCCGCGGCTGTTGCGATGCAGCGCGCTTGCGGCGCGATGCGCGGCGAAATGGTGCATGGACGCGCAGGGGCGATGTGCCCCAGTGCGGGGGGCACACGTGCGCGCCGCCGCACTCCGGGAGTCATCGAGGCCCCGCGGCTTGACCTGTGTTCCGCGGCGATGCTGTAGTCGACGGCTCGGAGGAGGCGCCATGAAGACCGAATCGGCCAGGAAACTGAAGAAGCTTGTCATCCACCAGGACAGCATTCGGGCGCTCGCGACCGAATCGATGAAGCGCGATGACGTGGTGGAAGCCCGGCTCACGCCGTGTCTCCGCTGCGGAACGACGCGCTAGCAGCCCCGCATCGACCACAGCAGCGCGCGATCCCAGCGGGGCTCGATCGCGGTCGCGGCGGCGTGCAGCGACAGCGCGATCCCGGCGGCGCCGGTGAGCAGGCCGGGCTCGTTGCTCCAGGCGTCACCGCCGGGCTGCTCGCCCTGGAACGCGCGCCAGCCCGCGATGCCGCCGGGGCCGCGTAGCGCGAGGGCGCGGCCGTACCAGTCGGCGGCGGCGCGGCGCAGCTCGGCGTCGCCGGTCAGGTGATGCAGCCGTGCGAAGCCGTGCGCGGCCCCGATCGCGCCGTGGCACAGCCCGGCGTCGAGCACCGGGATCGAGTCGAGCGAGCGGCGAGCGGCGGCGCGGGCGAGACCGAGCGCCTCGGTGCACCACCCGGCGCGCGCGCAGGCCACCCCGGCATGGTGCAGCGCCGCCGCGATGCCGAGGTCGCCGTAGCACCACGCGAGCTGGGTGCGATCGGGCTCGGCGTCGCCGACCCAGTGGGGGTAGCGCGACGGCGCACCGGGCCGGGCATGGGCGAGCAGCCAGCCGACGAGCGCGTCGAGCAGGTGCGCAGCCTCGGCCGGCCGCACCACGGCGGCGCGGATGCCGGCGAGCAGGGCGACCACGCCGGGCACGCCGTGGGCGAGGCCGAGGTTGAACCAGCCGCCGGGGAACTGGGCGCGGCGCAGCGGGATCAGCTCGCGCGGCGGCGTGCGGATCGCGAGGTGGCGGCCGCCCGGTCCGGCGGGCTCGACGATCTCGCCGAGCCGCTCGACGATCTGCGCGAGGATCTGCGCACAGAGCGGCGCGGGCAGCCGCTCGAGCGCATAGATGCCGAAGCCGACCAGGCCATCGCCGAGATCGAACGGCCGGCCGAACCCGGGATGACTGACGCGGTCGAGGACGAACTCGTCGACCGCCGCGCATGGATCGTCGTCGTCGGCGGCGAACAGCCGGTCGCGCAGGTGCGCGGTGACCCAGCCGATGCCGGTGACCCCGCGGAACAGCGACGGCGACATCGCGGTGCCGGCGAGCGCGTCGGCCGACGCCTGCCAGAGCGGCAGGGCGGCTTCGTCGTCGAGGTATGCGGCGCACACCGCCATACCGGCCGCGCCGCTGGCAAGGCTCGGGTCGGGCGGAGCGACTGCGCGCAGGGCCCCGACGATGTCGCGCGCGGCGGACGCGGCGGCCTCGCGGGCGGCGCCGTCGAGCACCGGCTGCCAGGTCCGCGGCGGAGCGGCCGGTGCGGCGGGCAACGGCTCGCGCCGCAGCGTGGCCGGGGACCACGCGAGGATCGCCGCGGCGAGCTCGCGCAGCCGCTCGGCGAGGTCGTCGTCCGGTTCGGGGAGCCGCCGCCAGCGCGGATCGATCAGCAGCGGCTCGAGCAGCTGACCGACGCGCTCGACCAGGGTCGCGGCACGGACCGTCAGCGACACGTGGAGCGACTCGCCGATCGCCCGCGCGCGATGCCAGGTGCCGGGCGGCAGGTAGAGGATATCCCCGGGGTGCAGCGTGACCTCGTCGAGATCGTCGCTGGCGAGCTGGTCGCGCGCGCCGCGGGTCGCGACGCGGTTGCCGAGCGGGAACGCGATCGCGGGGCTGCGGCCGTACCACCAGCGCTTGGCGCCGGCGATCTGCAGCGTGAACATGCCGGTCGCGTCGAAGTGCAGGCCGTAACCCGCGCCGTCCGGTGACAGGAACGCGCCGACGTCCATCGCCGCGTCGACCGCGAGCTGCTGCCGGGCATCGGCGAGCAGCCCGCGCAGACCGGCGTGCGCGGTCTCGAGCTGCTCGGCCTGGATCGTCATGCCGGCGCGGACCAGCGCGGGGATCTGCTCGGGCTGGATGCGGAGCTCGACGTGATCCCCGGCGGCGTCCTGGCTCCCGGCCTTGACGAACGCGCGGCGGCCGAGCTCGTCGGACGAGATCGCGGCGACCGCGCGGTCGAACGCGGCGCGATCGAACAGCGGCGCGAGCTTGTCCGGCGTGCCGGGGATGTACAGCGGGCGGCGCTGCCAGTGGTCGCGCAGGAGCTCGGCGATCGTGATCGGTGCCAGCACCGCTGCGAGGTCCACCGGCGGACTCTACCGCGGCGAGCGTCCTTGCGGCCGGCCGTGCGGTTGGGCTACAGGAGGCCATGGCCGACTCCCTCGAGAGCCTCCTCGGTTCGTACGACGACACCGCGCCGGTCGAGCGGGCGTGGACCATCCCGGCGGCGTGGTACACCGACCCGCGGATCGCGGCGCTGGAGCGTCGCACGGTGTGGAGCCGGACCTGGCAGCTGGTCGGCCGCGCCGCGCAGCTGGCGAGCCCGGGCGAGTTCGTGACCGCCGAGGTCGCGGGCGAGCCGATCGTGGTGGTGCGCGGCGCCGACGGGGTCCTGCGCGGCTTCATCAACGTGTGCCGCCACCACGCCGCCGCGGTGCTGACCGCGCCGTGTGGCGTGGTCGATCGGCTGCGCTGCCCGTACCACGGCTGGACCTACGACCTCGCCGGCCAGCTGCGCGGCGTGCCCGAGTTCGACGGCGTGTCGGGCTTCGACCGCGCGGCGAGCGGGCTGGTCCCTGTCGCGGTCGCGACCTGGGAGGGCCTGGTGTTCGTCCACCTCGACCCCGATCCGCCGCCGCTCGAGACGTATCTCGGCGCGCTGGTCGGCCAGGTCGCGCCGCTCGGCCTGGGCCGCATGGTGTTCTGCGAGCGCCGCGAGTACACGCTGGCGTGCAACTGGAAGGTGTTCGTCGACAACTACCTCGACGGCGGTTACCACGTCCCGCACCTGCACCCGTCGCTGAATTCGGTGCTGACCTATACCGACTACACGATCGAGACCTTCGCGCGGTTCTGCCTGCAGTCGAGCCCGATCGAGGGCGGCGGCGACGCGCAGACCGCGGCGGTCCGCAAGGGCCGGGCGCTGTACTACTGGATCTATCCCAACCTGATGCTCAACTGGTACGAGGGTCACCTCGACACCAACCTGGTGCTGCCGCTCGACATCGATCGCACCAGGGTGGTGTTCGAGTTCTTCTTCAGCGACGGGTCCGCGGCCGCGCGCGACGAGTACGCGCGCAGCATCGCGGTGGCCGAGCGGATCCAGCACGAGGACGTCGCGATCTGCGAGAGCGTGCAGCGCGGCCTGGGCTCGCGCGCGTATCGCGCCGGCCGGCTGTCCGTGCGCCGCGAGGCCGGCGAGCACCTGTTCCACACCCTGCTCGCGCGCGATCTGCGGCGCGGCGTGGCGTGATGGCC
>VBLP01000772.1 GCA_005887925.1 Deltaproteobacteria bacterium
CCCGAGGACGACATCGAGCTGCGCCGGATCAGCCTGACCAACCGCGGCCGCGCGCCGCGGACGATCGAGCTGACCACCTTCGCCGAGGTCGTGATCGCGCTTCCCGCCGCCGACACCGCGCACCCTGCGTTCTCGAACCTGTTCGTGCAGACCGAGCTCGTCCCCGCCCACCAGGCCATCGTGTGCACGCGGCGGCCGCGGTCGGGCGCCGAGCGGCCGCCGTGGATGCTCCACCTGATGACGGTGCAGGGCACCGCCGAGGGCGAGCCGTCGTACGAGACCTCGCGCGCGGCGTTCATCGGCCGCGGCCGCTCGGCGATCGACCCGATCGCGATGCACCGGCCGGCGCTGACCGGCAGCGCGGGCGCGGTGCTCGATCCGATCGTCGCGATCCGCCGCCGCGTGGTGCTCGCGCCCGACGAGACCGCGCGGATCCACGTGGTCACCGGGATGGCGGAGACCCGCGACGCGGCGCTCGGCCTGATCGAGAAGTACCGCGATCGCCACGCGGCGGATCGCGTGTTCGAGCTGTCGTGGACCCACAGCCAGGTCGTGCAGCGCCGGATCGAAGCGACCAGCGCCGACACCCAGCTGTACGAGCGGCTCGCGAGCAACGTGCTCTACGCGAACCCGACGCTGCGCGCGCCCAGCAGCTTGATCGCACGCAACCGCGGCGGGCAATCCGGGCTATGGGCATACGGGATCTCCGGTGACCTGCCGATCGTGCTGGCCCGGATCGCGGACGTCGCGCACATCGACCTCGTGCGCCAGCTCGTCAAGGCCCACACCTACTGGCGGCTCAAGGGGCTCGGCGCCGACCTCGTGATCTGGAACGAAGATCCGTCCGGCTATCGCCAGGTCCTGCACGACGAGATCATGTCGGCGATCGCGGCGAGCGACAGCCTGCTGGATCGACCCGGCGGCATCTTCGTGCGGCGCAGCGAGCAGATCTCCGACGACGACAAGGTCCTGATGCAGACGGTCGCCCGGCTGATCATCGCCGATTCCGCCGGGACGCTCGCCGAGCAGCTCGAGCGCAAGCCGCGCGCCGAGCTGTCGCCGCTCGTGCAGGCCGGCCCGCGCTTCCCGTACGAGCACGCCGAGCCGTCCGCTGTGCCCCCGGCGACGAACGCGCCGGGCCTCGCGTTCGCCCGCCCCGATCTCGTCGACTTCAACGGCCTGGGTGGCTTCACGCCCGACGGTCGCGAGTACGTGATCACGACCACCGCCGAGCGGCGCACGCCGGCGCCGTGGGTCAACGTGCTGGCGAATCCGTGGTTCGGCAGCATCGTGAGCGAGAGCGGCAGCGCGTACACCTGGTGCGAGAACGCGCACGGCTACCGGCTGACGCCGTGGCACAACGACGCGGTCGTCGACCCGAGCGGCGAGGCGCTGTACCTGCGCGACGAGGACGACAGCCACGTGTGGTCGCCGACGCCGCTGCCGGTGAGCGCCGCCGCGAGCTACGTCAGCCGCCACGGCTTCGGCTACAGCGTGTTCGAGGTCAGCGAGCGCGGCGTGGCGAGCGAGCTGCGGACCTACGTCGCGATCGACGCGCCGATCAAGTTCCTGGTCCTCAAGCTCCGCAATCGCTCGGGCCGGCAGCGCCGGCTGTCGATCACCGGGCTGTTCGAGCTGGTCCTCGGCACCGTGCGCGCGGCCAACGCGCCGCACATCGTGACCGAGCTCGACACCAGGACCGGCGGCCTGTTCGCGCGCAACGCCTACAACAGCGAGTTCGCGGCGCGCGTCGCGTTTCTCGATTGCAGCGAGGACCAGCGGACGGTCACCGGCGATCGCCTCGAGGTGCTCGGCCGCAACGGCAGCCCTGCGCGGCCGGCCTGCATGCAGCGCGCGCGGCTGTCGGGCCGGGTCGGCGCCGGACTCGATCCATGCCTCGCGATGCGCGTCATGCTCGAGCTCGCCGACGGCGAGGAGCGCGAGATCGCGTTCACGTTCGGCTCCGGCCGCGATCTGGCGGACGCGCGCCACCTGGTCAACCGGTTCCGCGGGACCGAGCCGGCGCGGATCGCGCTCGAGGGCGTCTGGGCGCACTGGAACCGCACGCTCGGCACGGTCCACGTGCAGACGCCCGATCGCGCGGTGAACTTCCTGGTCAACGGCTGGTTGCTGTACCAGGTGCTCGCCTCCCGGCTGTGGGCGCGCAGCGGGTTCTATCAGTCCGGCGGCGCGTACGGGTTTCGCGACCAGCTCCAGGATGCGATGGCGCTGGTCCATGCCGAGCCGGCCGTCCTGCGCGAGCAGCTGCTGCGCGCGGCCGGCCGCCAGTTCCCGCAGGGCGACGTCCAGCACTGGTGGCACCCGCCGCTCGGCCGCGGCGTGCGCACCCGCATCTCCGACGACTACCTGTGGTTGCCGTACGCGACCTGCCGCTACGTGACCGCGCTCGGCGACACCGGCGTGCTCGACGAGAAGGTCGCGTTCCTCGAGGGCCGCATGGTCAAGCAGGACGAGGACAGCTACTACGACCTGCCGGCGCGCTCCGACGAGTCCGCGTCGCTCTACGACCACTGCGTGCGCGCGATCCAGCACGGCCTCCGGTTCGGCTCCCACGGGCTGCCGCTGATGGGCAGCGGCGACTGGAACGACGGGATGAACCTGGTCGGCGAGCTCGGCAAGGGCGAGAGCGTGTGGCTCGCGTTCTTCCTCCACGACGTGCTGGTGCAGTTCGCCGCCCTCGCGCGGCGCCGCGGCGACACCGGGTTCGCCGAGACCTGCACGACCGAGGCGGCGCGCCTGCGCGGCAACATCGAAGACCACGCCTGGGACGGTGCGTGGTATCGCCGCGCCTACTTCGACGACGGTGAGCCGCTCGGTGCGGCCGCGAGCCCCGAGTGCCAGATCGACTCGCTGCCGCAGAGCTGGGCCGTGCTGTCGCGTGCCGGCGATCCCGAGCGCGCCCGGCTCGCGCTCGACGCCGTCGACCGCCGCCTCGTCCGCCGCGACCTCCGCGTCATCCAGCTGTTCGACCCGCCGTTCGACACCTCCGAGCTCAAGCCGGGCTACATCAAGGGCTACGTGCCCGGCGTCCGCGAGAACGGCGGCCAGTACACCCACGCCGCCGTGTGGACCGCGATGGCGTTCGCGGCGGCCGGCGACGCGGCGCGCGCCTGGGAGCTGCTCGATCTGATCAACCCGCTCCACCACGGCAACAGCGAGGCGGCGATCGCGGTCTACGAGGTCGAGCCCTACGTCGTCGCGGCGGACGTCTACACCAACCCGCAGCACGCCGGGCGCGGCGGCTGGACCTGGTACACCGGCTCGGCCGGCTGGATGTACCGGCTCATCACCGAATCGCTGCTCGGCATCCGGCTCGAGGTCGACCAGCTCTGGATCGAGCCGCGCCTGCCCCCGGCCTGGCGCGATCTGACGGTGCACTACCGTCATCGCGAGACGGTCTATCACCTCCAGCTCAAGAACCTCGGCGGCAGCGTCAGCCGCGTGGTGTGCGATGGCGTCGAGCAAGCCGGCCACGGGATCCCGCTGCGAGATGACCGCCAGGACCATCACGTCGAGATCGAGCTCGGCGGCTCGTAGGGCGGTCGGCGGGAGTGGCAGAGCGCCGTTCGCCTTGCGGAATGTCGGAGGCGAACCGTGCGGTGAGCCCGGTCTCTGCGCGCAGTGTGAGATGCGTCGCCCTCGAACGGATGGAAGCGACCAGCGACCCGCTGATACGATGGCTGGTACATGTCTACGCTGGACCTGGATGGGGAGCGCGACTACTGGCGGCGTCGCCTGGCGGGGAGCCCGCCGCAGCTGGGGCTGGCCACGGATCGCCCGCGCCCGACGGTCCGGAGCAGGCAGGGCGCGGCGCTGCGCGTGCCGCTGCGTGCGGCCGTGTACGACCAGGTCCGCGCGATGGCGCGGCAAGCGGGTGCAGCGCCATTCGTGCCGCTCGTGGCGACGTTCACCGCGCTGCTGCGCCATTACACCGGCCAGGATGATCTGGCGGTGGGCTCGAGCCCCGGGGATGGGGACGCCGAGGGCGGGTTCGAGCTGGTGGCGCTGCGCATGGACGCATCGGGCGAGCCGACGTTCCGCGAGCTGCTGGCGCGGGTGCATGCGACCGTGGAGGAAGCGTTCGCGCATCGCGGACTGGCGTTCCATGACGTGGTGGAGGCGCTCGCGCTCGAACGCACGGCGGGCATCCACCCGGTATTCCAGGTGGCATTCCGCATCTGCGACGCGCGACGGGTGGCGACGCCGGGCGACCGCGCGAGCCCGCTCGATCTCGACATCATGGTCATTCCGTATGACGACCATGATCGTCCGGCCGGCGACGGCGTGATGCTGGTGTGGGAGTACAGCACCGATCTGTTCGACGCCGCGACGATGGAGCACATGGCGGCGCACTACGCCCGGCTGCTCGCGCAGTGCGTCGCGCACCCCGAGCGGCGGCTGTCGGAGCTGTCGCCGGTGACCGACCGCGAGCGCGACCGCCTGGTCGTGGACTACAACGTCACCGCCGAGCCGTTTGCCGACGACATCTGCGTCCACGATCGGGTCGCGGCCCAGGCGGCGCGCACGCCCGACGCGCCGGCGGCGAGCGGGGCCGGCCAGGCGCTGACCTACCGCGCGCTCGACGAGCAGGCCAACCGGCTCGCGCATCACCTGCGCGCGCTGGGGGTCGGCCCCGAGGTCGCTGTCGGCGTCTGCCTGGAGCGAACGCCCGAGCTGCTGGTCGCCCTGCTCGGCGTGCTCAAGGCAGGCGGTGCCTACGTGCCGATGGAGCCGGGCTTTCCCGCCGAGCGCCAGCGCCGCATGCTCGAGGATGCGCGCGCGCCGTGGGTGATCACCCAGGCCTCGCTGACCGACAAGCTGGTATCGAGCCCGGCGCGCCCGGTGGTGCTCGACGCCCTGCACCTGGACGCGCTGCCGTCGGGGCCGCCGGCCAGCGGCGTGGGCCCGCGCAACCTCGCCTACGTGCTGTTCACGTCGGGCTCGACGGGCCGGCCCAAGGGCATCCAGGTCGAGCACCGCACGCTGATGAACTGCCTGCACTGGACGCGGCGGGCGATGCGGCTCGGCCCGGGTCATAACACCTGCCACCTGGCCGGACAGTCGTTCGATGCCAGCGTGCTCGAGGTGTGGACGGGGCTGGCCACGGGCGCCTGCGTGCACCTGCCGCCCGAGGCGATCCGCGCCTCGGCGATCGAGCTCCAGGCCTGGATGCTCGCGCGCGCGATCCA
>VBLP01000262.1 GCA_005887925.1 Deltaproteobacteria bacterium
ACCACGCAGTCGGCGAACAGCGCGCGCTCGCGCGCCGAGCCCTCGGCGAACGGCAGGTGCATCGCCGCCTCGATCCCGTCGATCGCGGCGAGCGGCGCGGGCAGCCGAGACCTCAGCGTGCCGCGCGCGGCGGTCACCGCGGCCAGGCCCGCGGCGGTGTCGAGCGGCAGGTCGCGGGTGCGGCGGCGGTCGCCGGCGGCCGCGCGCGCCCGGGCGAATGCGATCGCGCCGGCGCGCAGGTCGCCGTCGACGATGTGGTCGAGGATGCCGGCGTCCCTGGCGCGGGGCGCGCGCAGCGGCTTGCCCTCGGTGCACATCTCGATCGCCAGCGCCGCGCCGGCGAGCCGCGGCAGCCGCTGGGTGCCGCCGGCGCCCGGGATGATGCCGAGCAGGACCTCGGGTTGCCCGACGCTGGCGTCGGCGGTCGCCACCCGGTAGTGGCAGGCCATCGCGAGCTCGAGGCCGCCGCCGAGCGCGTTGCCGTGGATCGCGGCGACCACCGGCACGGCGACATCCTCGATCCGGCACAGCAGCGCGTGGCTGGCCTCGACCCGGGCCAGCGCCTGCTCGCGGGTGCGCAGCGCCGCGAAGCTGTGGATGTCCGCGCCCGCGACGAAGGTCGAGCCGCCACCGATGACGACGATCGCCTGGACCGCCGGATCGGCCGCCGCGGCGGCGACCGCCCTGTCGATCGCTTCCCACACCGCGGCGCTGAGCGCGTTGACCGGCGGGTTGTCGATGGCGAGGACAGCGACGCCGTCCGAGAGCTCCGCGTGGACCAACTCCGGCATTTAGGCTCCTTGTGCGTTCCTTGATCGCCGAGCTGCGCCGCGGCCCGGCGACGCGAGCACGTTTGCCCGGTCGAGCGGCCGCGGTCGGGCGAGCCGTCGGGCTCCGGTCAAAACCGCCTGCTCGTTGCCGGACATGTTTGATAAACTCCGCGGGTCCTTATAACACGCAGCGACGAACCCACGGAGCCTCCACCCATGACCCAGAAGCCGCGGCCTGCCCCCGTGGGTCGATTTCTTACCACGAATGTCGGCGCGGGCGACGTGTTCACGCGCGAGGACCTGACCGCCGAGCAGAAGCTGTTCGGCGGCACCGCCGCCGAGTTCATGCGCCGCGAGGTCCTGCCCAACGCCGGCCGGCTCTACGCGCGCGACTGGCCGTTCACCCGCGAGCTGCTGCGCAAGGCCGGCGAGCTCGACCTGCTCCGCCTCGAGATTCCCGAGGCCTACGGCGGGCTCGGCCTGGACAAGGCGAGCGCGGCCTACGTGTTCGAGCAGATCGGCATCAACCCGTCGTTCGGCGGATCGATCGGCGCGCACACCGGGATCGGCACGATGCCGCTCTTGTGCTTCGGCAACGCCGCGCAGAAGGCGAAGTACCTGTCGCGGCTGGCGAGCGGCGAGCTGATCGGCGCCTACGCGCTGACCGAGCCGGGCTCGGGCTCCGATGCGCTGGCGGCCAAGACCACCGCGGTGCGCGACGGCGACCACTACGTGCTGAACGGCCGCAAGATGTGGATCACCAACGGCGGGTTCGCCGACCTCTTCACGATCTTCGCCAAGGTCGATGGCAGCCAGTTCACCGGCTTCCTGGTCGAGCGCAGCATGGGCGTGGTCAGCGGGCCCGACGAGCACAAGCTCGGCCTCGACGGCTCGTCGACCACCGAGCTGATCCTCGACGACGTCCGGGTCCCGGCCGACAACGTGCTCGGCGCGGTCGGCGGCGGCCACAAGGTCGCGTTCAACACGCTCAACCTCGGGCGGGTCAAGCTCGGCCCGCGCAACCTGGCGTGCGCCAAGTTCGCGCTCGGCAACGCGGCGCGCTACGCCCGCGAGCGCAAGCAGTTCGGCAAGTCGATCGGCGAATTCGGCATGATCAAGCACAAGCTCGCCGAGATGTCGCTGCGGATCTTCGTCGGCGAGGCGATGGTCTACCGCACGCTCGGCGAGGTCGATCATGCGCTGTCCGCGGTCGATCCCGCCGACGTCGCCGCGGTGCTCGCCGCGATCGAGCCGTTCGCGGTCGAGTGCTCGCTCAACAAGGTCGCATCGAGCGAGATCCTGGCGTACGTCGTCGACGAGGCGCTCCAGGTCTACGGCGGCAACGGCTACTCGCGCTAGTTCCCGGCCGAGCGGCCGTACCGCGACGCGCGGATCACCCGGATCTACGAGGGCACCAACGAGATCAACCGGCTGATCATCGCGACGCGGATCCTGCGCGCCGGCATCCCGGCCGAGATCGCCACCGGGGGCACCGGCGACCGCGCCGTCGCGATCGCGGCCAAGCGGCTCGCCGTCACGATGCTCGCCGGCGCCGCCGAGGCCCACGGCGAGCGCGTCGCCGAGCACCAGGAGGTCCTCGCCCACATCGCCAACGTCATCATCGACGGCTACGCCATCGAGAGCGCGGTCGCCCGCAGCGAGAAGCTCGCCGATGCGCGGGCCGGTGGCGCCGCGCTCGCCGCCGACATGACCGCGGTGTTCACCGCCGATGCCGCCGATCGCATCGTCGCGGCCGCCAAGCAGGTCGGCCACGCGCTCGGCGACCACGGCGCCGCCACGCGCGAGCGCGCCGCCGCCGTCGCGCACCCCGGCATGGACACGGTCGCCGCGCGCCGCCGGATCGCCGAGGCCGTGCTGGCCGCCGGCGAGCATCCGCTGTAGAGCGGAGCGATCAAGGCCGCCGTCGTGCGCAGCCGCGGTCGGCGGCTGCTGGTCGCCAGCGCGGCCACGCTGCTCGTCGGGAGCGCCGGCGCCGCTGCGCTGCATTCGGCGCGCGTCACGATGGGCTCGGTGTCTCGCGTCGAGCCGGACGAGGGAGTCGCGAGGGACACCCGAGCGCTGATGGGCAAGATAGCGCTGCCCGAGCCGGAGCTCCCGCCGCTGCGCCCGACCGCGCGACCGGGCTCGACACCTCCGCGTCCCCGACGCAGAACATGGGCCAGCTGGCTCGCCCCGATGGGGCCTGGGTCACGGGAGCGGATCTGGCGACCGAACCGAGCCGCGGCGGGCACTGACCGATGCCGGGTCGGCCGGCCCAGACGCGGTGGTGCTGAAGATGTGCAAGCCCACCGTTCCGCGGTGGGCGCGTTGAAAATGCCAGGATCCGAGCGCGAGGTCGTGCGTACAATCGAGCATGGCCTACCGCGATGATCTGACCGCCCTGGCTGCCCGGTACGACGCGCTCGCGCAGGAGGTCGATCAGAAGACGCGGGAGCTCGAGGCGTCGCGGCGCCTGCTCGAGCAGGCCCAGGCGCGATCGCGGCTGCCGGTGCTCGACAACCTGCGCGTCGCCAGCCCGTGCACCGCCGACTGGAGCCAGATGACCGGCGACGAGCGCACCCGGCACTGCGGCGACTGCAAGAAGGACGTCTACAACCTGTCCGGCATGACGCGCGACGAGGCCGAGGCGCTCTTGCTCGAGCGCGCCGGCCATCTGTGCGTGCGCTACTTCCAGCGCCACGACGGGACGATCTTGCTCGCAGACTGCGCGGTCGGAGCACAGCAGCGCCGGCGGCGGCGCTGGATCGCGGCCGGCGCGGCGGCCCTGCTCGCCGGTGGAGCGGGTGTCGGCGCCGCGCAGCAGCAGAAACCGCACTGCCAGTCGATCCAGGTCATGCCCGGGGACGGCGTGACCTTGATGGGCGAGGTGAGCGTGAGCCCGATCCCGGAACCTCTGGTCCCGGAACCTCCGGTCCCGGAACCGCCTCCGCAGCATCGAGTCCAGGTGCCTGCCGGGGCCTGGACCATGGGCGCTGTGAGAGCGGAGCCCTCCGATGTCAAGCTCCTGGAATCGCAGCTGCGGAAGGAGAAGGAGCGGGCGAAGGAGCTCGCCAAGCGCGCGGCCGCTCTCGCTGACGAGGCGGCCATCACTCCGGCTGGGTCGCACCGGCCGCGCGGCGGCCGCTGACGATCACCTCCTCCCGGCCGTCATCGGTCACGTGGCGCACCAGCCGGTAGGTGGTGTTGCCCTCGGCGCGCGCGACCTCGGGCTCGGCGATCAGGAGCTGGAGATCGAGCGTGCGGCACAGATCGAACAGCACGCCGAGGTTGTCGCGCGATAGCCGGTTGGCCTCGTCGAGGAACAGGAACCGAAGGCTGCCGCTGGTGCGCTGCGCGCGCAACAGGTTCGCGTCGCGCTCCCACTCGGTGAGCACGACCATCATGATCGCGGCACCGACCCCGATCGCCTCGCCGGTCGACAGCCGCGTCGGGCTCGCCGTCTCCCAGTCCGTCGCGATCTGCCGCCGGATCTGCACCGCGAGCTCGAGGTACTCGCGGTAGTCGAGCAGGCGCTCGCCGCCGGCGCGCCCGCCGCCGTAGCGCCGGAAGATCTCGTCGAGCGCCTCCTCGATCGGGATCGCCGACAGGAACAGGAGCTCCTGGGCCTCGCCGAGGCGCAGCGCGCGCAGGATCTGCTCCATGCGATCGATCCGGTGCAGCTCGATCCGGATGCCGCGGACGCTGCCGAACTGGATGCCGTCGAGGTAGTGGTTGAGCCTGCGGATCTGGCCGGCGGCGCGGCGCAGCCGAGCGCGGCGAGCGGATCGTCGACCTCGACGACCTGGGCCGGGACGCGATGGCGCAGCCACTCGCGCGTCCGCTGCCAGGCCCGGAGGTAGCTCGGGCCGTCGAGCGCGAGCGCGCGGATCGCGTCGCCGAGCTCGCCGCCGCCCCGCGCGCGGGTCACGCGATCGAGCAGAACCTCGCGCTTGCTCCACGCGTCGGCGGTGAGCTGGATGCTGGTGCGGCCGTGGTGCGCCGAGGCAAGCGCGGCGGGCAGCAGCCCCGCCGCGGCGGCGGTCTCGCGCAGCTCGGTCCACGCGGCCGCCGCCGGTCCGGCGGCGCGGGTCTCGTCGGCGAGCCGGGTCCGGGCGTCGCCGGCCGCGCGCGCTGCTTGATCGCGGCGCTCGGCGGCGAGCGCGGCGGCGGTGACCAGGCTGCGCAGCTCGGCCTCGATCGCGTTGACGTGATCGATCGCCGCGGTGACCTGCTGATCGTGATCGTCGCCGGCGACCGGACCACCGAGCGCGACCAGCTCGGCCGCGGCGCGCTCGCGGTGTGCGATCGCCGCGGCGTGCTGGGCCTCGACCTCGAGCGCTGCGGCGGTGGCGGCCTCCCACGCGGTGGCTGCATCGGCCTCGGCCTGCTCGGCGGCCTGCACCGCGGCGCGCGCATCGGCATGCTGGCGCTCGAGCGCCGGCGCCAGGCCGGACTGCGCGGCGAACGCGTGCTCGGCATCGCCCCACGCGCCGGCGTGGCGGTGCGCCAGGACATCGTCGAGGGCGCCGCGCGCGAGGAACAGCCGATCGAGCTCGCCGGCGAGCTCGGCCGTGCGCTGGACGTGTGCGGCCTGGCGGTCGTCATCCGGTGGCGGGCGGCGCAGCACGTCGAGGTGCTCGGCGAGCAGCCTGCGGTGCGGCGCGGCGCGGTCGAGATCGGCGCGCGCGGTGGCCAGCCCGGCGCGGAGCGCCGCGACCTCGCGCGCCCGGACCGCATGCTCGGGCGGATCGAGCAGCGCCGCGTCGCCGAGCAGCCGGCGCAGACCGTCGCGACGGCGGCGAACCTCGGCCGTACGCGTCTGCGCGGTGCGCGCCCGCTCGCGCTGCGCGTGGACGGCGAGCTCGACCCTCGCCAGCTCGGACGCGAGGTCCGCCCGCTCGCCCGCCGGATCGCCGCCGAGCCAGGCCTCGACATGCGCCACCAGCTCGTCGGCGTCGCGCCGCCAGCCCGCCAGCCGCGCCGCCTCGGCCGCCAGCGCGTCGAGCGCGGCGTCATCGCGCGCGACCTGCGCGTGCAGCGCCGCGGTGTGCTGCTCGCGGGCCCGGCGGCCCAGCGTCGGCGCCTCCGGCCGCCGCGTGATCCGCACACCGTGGCGCTCGACGCAGACCTCGTCCCGCGCCGCGCCCGCATCGACCGCACCCCCCGCAGTGTGGTCAACGGAGGTCCTGCGCGCCGCGACCTTGGCTGCGCTCGCACGGGCGCGAGATGCGACGATCGCGCTCGTGCTCTGGGTATCCTCTGCCGGATTCACCGCATCTGGCGCGGGTGCATGCGGATCGCCTGCCTCTGCGGCGATGCCAGCGAGCTCGGCCTGGGCCGAGACCTTGCGCCCCGCCGCGCCCACGTGGGCGCGAGATGCGGCGATCGCGCCCGAACCGGGGGTCACCGGGTTCACCACCGGATTCACTGCGTCCGGGCCAGATACATGCGGATCGCCTGCCTCTGCGACCATGCCAGCGAGCTCGGCCTGGGCCGAGACCTTGCGCCCCGCCGCGCCCACGTGGGCGCCAGATGTGGCGATGACACTCAAACGAGTGCCCACCGGGTGTGCGCTCGGAATCATGGCATTCAGCGCGAGCGCGTCCGGATCGCTCGCTTTTGCGGCAGTGCCAGCAAGCTCGGCCTGTCCTGTGACCTTGCGCCCCGCCGCGCCCACGTGGGCGCGCGCTGCAGCGCTGTCGCTCGAGCCGGCGCTTGGGTCCGCGGCCTCGGGCCCGACCTCGAGCGCCGTACCCGCGGCGACGAGCCACACCGTGGACAGCGTGCGGGGAGCGTCGCATAGTGTTGCCGCGGCGGCGCCGGGATCATCGACGATCAGCGCATCGACCAGCGGGCCGAGCCGCGCCTCGATCACGCTGGCAGAGATCGGGTCGAGATCCTCGAACCGCTCGGCGAGCAGCTCGCCGCCGAACTCGTCGCGCAGGCGGATCAGCTCGGGATCGACGGCGGTGCCGGCGCGCTCGAGCGCGATCGCGCGCTGTCGCGTCTGCTCACGCGACGCCTCGAGCGCTGCCCGCTTGGCCGCGAGCGCGTGGTGATCCGCGAGCAGGCGATCGCGCAGTGCGATCACCTCGGCGCGCGACGCCGGCGCGGGGCCGCGCTCGGCGAGCCGCTGCGCCGCGGTGCTCGAACGGTGCCAGGCCGCGAGGCGATCGTCGTGCGCCGCGAGCCGGGCGCGCAGCTCGGCGATCCGCGGGGCCGCGTCGGCCGCCGCGTCCTGGCGCGCCGCGTCCTCGGCGGCGGCGACCTCGCGCTCGGCCGCGTCGAGCTCGCGCGCGACGATCGCGGTCGCAGGCGCGTTGCCGAGCTGCGCGTCGAGCCCGAGCTCGCCGGCGAGCACGTGCGAGGCCTGCTGGCGGGTCGCCAGGCGCTCGGCGTCGCACTGCTCGCGCTCGAGCTCGTGGCCGCGGCCGAGCAGGCCCTCGCGCGCGGCGAGCCGGGCGAGCACGCTGCGCGCGCGGTCGTGGCGCGCGGCGGCCGGCAGCGCGCCCATCCCGGCATCGATTGGCGAGAGCCGGCCGCGGGGGGTGGGAAGCCCAACAGCTTCGCCGGCGGAGCGAGGGTCCTCCCCCGTGGGATCGATCGCCTCGAGCGCCGCGCATGCCGCCGCGTGCTCGGCGCGCCGGGCCTCGAGGTCTCGAAGCTCGCGGTCGAGCCGCGCCCGCTCGTCATCGCAACGCGCTCGCTCGGCGTCGAGCTCCGCGAGCGCCGCGGCGGCGGTCTCGGGGGTCAGCGCCGGCCGGTCGAGCAGACGGCGCGCATCGGCGAGCCGGCGCTCGAGCTGGCGGTGGCCATGCGCGCGCCGGACCAGCTCGTCGAGGCCCTGCTGCAGGTGCGCCAGGCCAAGCGCTGCGCGGTCGTAGGCCTCGCGCGCGGCGTCGCGGCCCTGCCGTGCGGCCTGGCGCTCGGCGGCGGCCGCCGCCTGGCGCCCCCGCGACGCGCGCACCGACTGCGCCAGCGTTTCGAGCTCGCGATCGAGCTCGGCGATCCGGAACGTCACCGCGAGCACGGCGGTCCTGCGATCGCGCTCGGCGGTGACCCGCGCCAGGTGCCAGCGCGCGGTCGAGCGCCGGCTGCGCCGCTGCCACCCGCTGCTCGGCCTCGCCCGCCGCCAGCCGCGCGGCGTGGACCGCGGCCGCGAACATCTCGGCCCCGGCCTCGTAGATCGCGGTGATCTCGCGCTCGAGCTGGCGCGACTCGGCGACCTCGGCGCGGGTCCGCCGGCACGCCTCGAGGTTGGCCCGCATCCGGGACAGCGCCTCGCCGAGGCCGGCCTCCTGCTTGAGCAGGAACCCGCGCAGCTCGCTGGTCAGCGCACGCGAGATCCCGCCCGTCATGCTGGTGCGCAGCATCTCGTTGAGCTTGCTGCGCTCGTCGTCGCCGGCGAGCCGCATCGGCGTGACGCCGCGGTCGAACAGCACCGCGAAGTAGTCCTTGATCGTGCGGAACACCTCGAGCGCGCCACCCGCCCGGGTCACCGCGGCGGTGAGCTCGTCGAGCTCGGGGACGTGGTCGCCGTCGAGCCGGCGCGCGAGCAGGATGTCCGACAGCCGGACCTCGTGCGCGAGGCCGCTGATCACGAACGCGGTCGGCTCGACGGTCGGCTCGCTCGCGCGGATCAGCCGCACGCCGGCGATCAGTCGCTCGCCGTCGGCGAGCTCGAGGTCGAGCACGGCGTACGACGGCCGCCCCGGCTCGCCGAGCCGGCCCCAGATCCCGCGGTCACCGCCGATCGCCGCGGTCTCGCCGAGGTTCGTGAACCGCAGCTTCGTCATGTCGGGCAGCAGCACGACATACGCCGCGATCATCACCGTGGTCTTGCCGGCGCCGTTGGCACCCTCGAGCGCGGTGACGTGGCGATCGAGCAGGTAGCGCTCGTAGAACACGCCCTTCCAGTTGACCAGCGCCAGCGCCGCGATCCGCACCCGGCTCATGGCACATCGCCGTCATCATCATCGTCGCCGCCATCGATCCGGAGCACCTCGCCGGCGACCCCAGCCGTGCGGAGCGATGCGCTCGGCACCTCCGGCTCCGCCTCGTGGTCTCGCGTGTCCTCGCCGGGGTCCTCCGCGTCGGCGTCGCCATCGTCGCCGCCGTCCTCGGCCGCGACCGCGCCGTCGTCGAGCGCGACCTCGCCCCGCGCCACCAGCTGCGCGAGCACCTCCGCCGGCTCCGACAGCCCGCGCACCGGCTCTGCGAACCGCAGCAGCGCCGGCCGCAGCCGCAGCTGGTCACCGTCGATCAGGTCGACGAAGCCGAGCCCCGCCAACCGGCGCACCGCCTCGCCGACCCGCGCCCGCACCGTCTTCTGCGCGACCCGCTCGTCGTGGCGCCGGCGTCTGGGGTTGAACGCGCGGATCAGCGCGTCGCTGCCCATCACCGTCGCGAGCTGCGCGACCAGCTCCTCCTGCGTGTGCAGCCCACCGCGCTCGACCGTCGAGGGATGCAGGTACAGCAGCGCCAGCGCCTGGCCGACCAGCATGTCGCCCGACGACAGCTGCCGGCGCGACAGCTTGTCGCCGGTCGGCAAGAGGTAGTAGTAGCCGTCCGCCTTGTGGACCAGCTCGCAGCCGTAGCGGCGGTAGAACGCCTCGAGGTGGTCCTGCGCATCGCCGAGCAGCGCGTACCACGCGACGTCGTCGCGATCGATGTGCCGGCCGCGGCGCAGCGCGAGATCGAGCTCGGGGAAGTCCGGATCCAGGATCACGTCCTGCAGCTGCGCATACCCCGGCCGCGTCACGGCAGATCTCCGCGCAACGGCCTCGCCTCCTCCGCCGCGCCCGGACCGGCGATCGACGAGTCCGCCGCGTTCGCGTCCGCAGCCTCCGATGACACGGCCGCGGTGCTGGCGCCGTGCACCGCGGCTGCCGTCGGCTCGGCCCGCGCCGTGCCGATCGACCAGTCCTCGATCACGAGATCGTCGCCGACTGCCACCCAGGGCCGATCGAGACAGCGCCTTCGCGCCGCCTCCGAGCGCGCGCTGGACCCTGCCGTCGAGCGCGGCCTGGGGATCCTCGGCCGCATCGCGCTCGAGCTCGCGCTCGCGCGGCGCGCGCGGCCGCACCACCGGCGGCCGGTCCGGCAGCGCCGCCACCGTGCGCAACAGCCGGATCGGTGGCGCGCCGGCGCAGGTCAGCGTGAACCGCGGCCCGGTCCCCGCGAGCTGATCGCGCAGCCGCTACAGTAGCGCCCGCGTCGGATCCAGCCGCACCACATCGCGCAGGTAGCGGTGCACGTACTGGAAGTACTCCGACCACGCGCGCTGCCGCGCCGCGCCCCACGCGCAGATCCGGTCGACCTGATCCATCACGCGGTGCGCGGCCGCCTCTCCGGCCGGCTCGCCCGCCGCGATCGCGAGATCCTCGATGTCCTGCAGCACGCCGAGCAGCACCGCCGTGTCCCGCAGCAGCACCTCGTTGAGCTCGCGCAAGGTCGCGCTGGTCGACTCGAGCAGCCCCTGACAGCGGTCGATCGCGCCGAACCAGTCGGCCTCGAGCAGCCGGCGGATCTCGGCCTGGAAGTCCTCCTGCTGCAGGTCCAGCCCGCGCTGCCGCCGCTCGATCCCGGCGACCAGCTCGGCGATCGTCACCTGCAGCGGGCCGATCACGCGGGCCTGCCACGCCTCCGGGTCGCGCGCCTCGCGCGCCGCCTCGCGCACCCCGACGAGCGCGACCCCCAGGCTCGCCGTCAGAAGCGCCAGCGTCTCGCGGGTCAGCACATCCTCCTCGAGGAAGAACTGCACGATCCCGGTCGCCAGCCGCGACAGCGCGAACTCCCCCGTGCGCACCACGCCCTGGCCGTCGACCCGCGCCAGCATCCGCTGGTCGCGCAGCCGCTGGATCGCGTGCGTCGCGCGGCGGCGCACGTGATCGGCCTCCGGCTGCACCACCGCGCAGGCCTGCGCGAACACGTCCTCGAGCTGCGGCTCGGTGAACGCCGTCAACCCCGCGCCTTCGCCGCGCACGTACAGCGCCACCAGGAAGCAGATGTCGAGTGTACCCAGCTCGAGCGTCAGCCGCCGCTCGGCGATCACGGCCAGCGCGCGCTCGGGATCGCTGCGAGGAGGCACGGCCCACGTCTATAGCCGCTCGCGCCGCGCCGGTCGACCGATCGCGCGCAGATCTTTTAGCGTCATCCCCGCGACCTCTGCGGAAGGCAGCGCCGCCGCGCATCGCGGGTTGCGGCCGGAGCAGAGGGCAACCTGTTCCTGTGCCAGGCCACCGGCATCTCCGCGACTGCGCCGACATCGTCGGTCGAGCATCCGGACGGTGGGTCCGCGACGACGACGACCGATCCGTCACCGCAGCGCGCCGAGCTCGTAGCTGCGCGCATAGCCGCGCGAGGTGTTCTCGATCACGACCGAGATCGTGCCGTCGCGTGCGCAGGTATACGTCTCGGCGATCTCGTTCGCCGTCAGGTCGGTGCGCCGCTCGTTCGCCACCCCGGTCAGATCGCCGCGATCGGCGAGCGCCGGGTCGTACGGGAAGTACACGTCGCGCCACGGCACGAGGTCCTGCACCGGCTGCCCGGCGGCATCGAGCGCGCCGCACTCGAGGAACCGCAGATGACCGATCGCATGCGCCGGCCGGTAACGCCGCTGCACGACGAGCGGCGCGTCGACGGGGGTGTTCTTGCCGATCAGCGGATCGAACACCTTGTCGGCGCCCGCGTCGGCCTCGCGCCACACCCCGAAGTGGCGGGTCAGCGCCTCGCGGATCATCACATGCGCGCCGGGATCCGCCGCGATCGCGAGGCCGACCGCCGTCGCCGCGAACGGCTGCGCCGCGAGCTGGAGCTTCTTGCCGAACCGCGCGCGCAGCGCCCGGCCCACCGCCGGGAACCCGACGCCACCGCCGACCAGGTACAGCCCGCCCAGCCCGCGCGGATCGTCGGGATCGATGCCGCGCTCGCGCAGCCGCTCGAACAGCAGATCGGTCTGCGCGATCGTGCGATCGATCAGCGGCGCCGTGCTCGCGTAGAGCTCGGCAGTATCGAGTGTCACCGGCTCGCCGCCGAGGTCGACCACCAGCTTGCGCGTCGTCGCCTTGAGCGTCTCCTTGGCCTCGCGCGCGCGCTCGAGCGCCGCCGCGGTCGGCTCGGCACCGGCCGCGCGCACGATCAGCTCGTCGAAGTCGTCGCCGCCCAGCCGCGCCAGCCCCTCGGACGCGATCAGATCGAACCGGCGGCCCTCGAGCGACACCGCCGACGCGTCGAACGTGCCGCCGCCCAGGTCGTAGACCACGACGTAGCGCTTCGGCGAGCGCTTGCCGAGATCCAGGTGGCGATGCGCGAACTCGATCGCCGCCGCGGTCGGCTCGTTGACCAGCCCGATCGGCTCGAACCCGGCGCGCCGGAACGCCTCGAGCGTCAGCCAGCGCTGCCGCGACGCCGCGCTCGCCGGCACCGCCACCATCGCCTCCAGCGGCCCCTCGACCTCGAGGTTCGACTGCTCCACGATCGCCCGCCGCACCTCGGCGAGGAACGCCGTCACCAGCTCCAGCGCGGTCACCCCCGGCAAGCCGGGTACCGGATCATCGGGCGATAGCTCGGTCGCCGCGCGCTTGATCGATCGGATCGCGTAGCTCGCCTCGGGCAGCGCCCGCGCCGCCTCCCAGCCGACGAGCAGCTCGCCGCCCCGCAGCGCCGCGATCCCCGGGATGTAGTCGCGGAACTCGCGGGCTTCGTCGAACGCCGCGATCGGATGCCGGCCGTCGTCGACCGCCGCGACGACCGTCCGCGTCGTGCCGAAATCGATACCGAGTCGCATGCCCGCAGATTGCCCCGGCCTTCGCCGGTGCGCCACTCCTTGGCTTTCGGCCGGCTCACGACGCTGCAGGGCTGAGCCCCGCCCGCATTCGCGTGGATCCTCGCGAGCACGATCGGCCGCGACGCCGCGATCGAGCCATTCACCTACGTCGCGCCGCTCGGCGAGCAAGTCGACTGGACCCGCCGTGCCCTCGCCGCGATCGACCCGTATCTCTTGACAAACAACCTATAAGTTGTATAAGGCCCCGTGAGGTCGGCGAACGTCATCGCGTCGGATATCCCGAAGGGCACGCTCCGCTCGATCGAGCGGCAGAGCGGTTGCAAGCTGCTCTAGAAGGGCTTCGATGAGATACGTAGCAAAGCTCACCACCGAGGATGGTCGCTGGCTGGTCGAATTTCCCGATTGCCCGGGATGCCAGACCTTTGGTGAGACGAGGGAGGAAGCCATCGCGATGGCCAGAGAAGCACTGGAGGGCTGGTTGGAGGCTCATCTCGAGTATGGAGATGCCCCGCCACGGCCAGTGCCACATCGTGGTGTGGCGATCCCGGTGAGACCGCGACTCGATGTTGCGATCCAGCTACGCTGGCTGCGAGAGGATCTCCGCATGACCCAGCGCGAGCTTGCAGCGCAGCTCGGCGTATCTCAGCAGCAGATCGCGAAGCTGGAGAATCCCGAAGGCAACCCGACGATCGGCACGCTCGAAGCGATCGCGAGCAAGGCCGGTGCACAGCTCGTTGTGCGAGTAGGATACGAGCGCTCCGGTGTGAGGAAGGCGACGATGCGAACAAAGCGCAAGGCTCCTGCGGGAACGGTACGCTCCGAGACCGTCAATCGAACCCGGCGAGCGGGAACTCGATAATCGCGCATATCCAGGCGGTCATGGCACTGATGTAGTTCGTCCAGAGCCCATCGTTTCCATGTGGACCGGCTCGCACGTACAGGCGCGTCGCCTCGCCTCCGTAGCACCAGTCAATGCGGCGTGTCGACCACAGCTTCACGACGAGAAAGGTACCGGCGCAGGATCGCGCACAGCTCGAGCAGGATCAACCGGGCGCCGGCCGAGACTCGCCGATCATCAGCCGGTGCAAGAGGTCGGGCTGGTCGAGCAGCTCCCGGCTGTCGCCGCGGTGGACGATCTTGCCGCGGTCCAGGACGATGGCGTGCTCGGTGAGCGACAGCGCGATCCGCGCGTGCTGCTCGACGACGATGATCGCCATGCCGGCGTCTGCGCGCAGCGTGCGGATCACGGAGGCCAGCTCCTGGGCGATGATCGGGGCCAGGCCCTCGAGCGGCTCGTCGAGCAGGAGCAGCTGCGGGTTGGTCATCAGGGCGCGGGCGATCGCGAGCATCTGCTGCTCGCCGCCGGAGAGCTGATCGCCGAGGTTTCCGCGGCGGCGGTCGAGGCTGGGGAACAGCTGGTAGATCCGGTCCGCGGTCCAGCGGCCGGGGCGCGCGACGGCGGTGAGGTGCTCGTGGACGGTGAGCGAGCGGAACACGAGGCGCTCCTGGGGCACCCAGCCGATGCCGGCGTGCGCGCGCTGGAAGGTGGCCACGGCGCGGAGGTCGCGGCCGCGCCAGCGCAGCGCGCCGTCGTGGAGCCGGGTCAGGCCCATCACGGTGACCAGCAGGGTGGACTTCGGGGACGATCAGCGAGACGCCGTCGAGCACGACCGCGTCGCCGTAGCCGGCGCGGACGTTGTAGAGCTCGAGCAGCGCGGTCATCGCGGCTCACCCAGGTAGACGTCGCGCACGCGGCGATCGGCGGCGATCTCGGCGGGCGTGCCCTCGGTGAGCAGCTTGCCATCGACCAGGACGGCGATGCGCTGGGCGAACCGGAACACCAGCTCCATGTCGTGCTCGATGAACAGCACGGTGACGTCGCCGGGCAGCGCGGCGATCACCTCGAACACCTCGGCGCTGTCGCCGGCGGGGATGCCCGAGGCCGGCTCGTCGAGCAGGAGCACCCTGGGCTCGAGGGCGAGCGCGAGGGCGATCTCGAGCAGGCGCTGCTTGCCGTAGGGCAGATCGCCGGTGAGCGTGGCGGCGACCGAGGCCAGGCCGAGGCGATCGAGCAGCGCGCGGGCCTCGGCGATCGGCGCGCCGAGCCGGGCGACGCTGCGGCGCCAGCTGCGACCGAGGCCGGTGCGCTCGCAGATCGCGAGCACGACCGACTCGAGGACGGTCAGGCCGGGGAACAGCGTGTTGATCTGGAAGGTGCGCACCACGCCGCGCTTGACCCGCTCGTGCATGGCGAGCCGCGTGATGTCGGTGTCGCCGAGGAGCACGCGGCCGGCCGACGGCGGATACAGGCCGGTCAAGAGGTTGACGAAGGTGGTCTTGCCGGCGCCGTTGGGGCCGATCAGGGCGTGGCGCGCGCCGATCGGCAGGGTCAGGCTGACGTGATCGTTGGCAGAGATGCCGCCCCAGCTCTTGCACAGATCCTCGGTGCGCAGCGCGACGGCCGCGGTCACGGCGTCCTCCGCCGGGCGCGCAGCGTCTCGACGAGGCCGAGGATACCGCCGCGCGCGAGCAGCACCACGACGATGAGCAGGCCGCCGATCCACAGCTGCCAGTACACCGGATCCTTGCGCGCGAGGTAGTCCCTCGCCAGCATGAACAACCCGGCACCGATGAACGCGCCGTACATCCGACCGGCGCCGCCGAGCACGAGCATGATCAGCACCGTCGCCGAGCGCTCGAAGCTGAGCACGTCGAGCGTGACGACCCGTGCGCTCTGCGCCTGCAGGCCGCCCGCGATGCCGGCGAGCGCCGCCGCGAGGGTGAACGCTGCCACCAGGCGCCGCCCGACCGGCACGCCGAGCGCAGGCATGCGCGCCATGCCCTCGCGGATCGCGCGCAGCGACAGACCGAACGGGGACGACAGCACGCGCCGGACCAGCAGGAACGCCGCGAACGTGACGACCAGGCTGTACAGGTATGCTGTCCTGCCCTCGAGATCGAAGCGAAACACTCCGGCGAGCCGCCACATCACGATGTCGCCCAGGCCATCGACGCCGCCGGTCAGCGCGTGCGCCTTGTTGGCGGCCTCGTGAAGCAACAGGCCGACGCCGAGGGTGATCATCAGCTGGCCGAGCGCGGCGCCGCGCACGACGAGGAAGCTCGTCGCGTAGCCCGCCACGGCGGCGACTGCGGCCGCGCAGACCAGGCCGGTCAGCGGCTCGCCCCAGCCGTGGTGCGCCAGGAGGCCGGCGGTGTAGGCGCCGAGGCCGAAGAACGCGGCGTGACCGAGCGATACGACGCCGGTGTAACCGAGGACGATGTCGAGCGACAGCGCGAACAGCGCGGCGATGACGACGTCGCGGCCCAGCTCGAGGCGATCGGAGAACACGGCGAACGCGACGATCGGCGCGAGCCACAGCGCGGTGTCCCAGCGGGTCCAGCGATCGTCGGGCAGGCCGGTCGATGGCGCGGCCCGGGCGCCCGCGGCTGCCGTCATCGTCCCCTCCGGATCAGGCCATGCGGGAACACCAGCAGCAGGATCACCATCAGGGCGTAGATCAGGAACGCGCCGGCGCCGGGGACATAGTACTTGCCGACGACATCGAACACGCCGAGCGAGATCGCGGCGATGGCGCTGCCGACGATCGAACCCTGGCCGCCGACGACCACGACGAGCAGGAAGTACACCATGTACTTGAACGTGAAGCTGGGATCGAGGCCGAGCACCTCGACGCCGAGCGCGCCGCCGACCGCGGCCAGGCCGCTGCCGAGCGCGAAGCTCAGGCCGAACACGCGATCGACCGGGATGCCGAGCCCGGCCGCTGCCTCGGGGTGATCGACCGCGGCGCGGAGCTGCGCGCCGAACCGCGTGCGCTCGATCAGGACATGCAGCACCGCGGTGATCGCGACGATCATCGCGATCAGGAACAGCCGGTAGACGTTGAGGTCGAGGCCGAAGACGTGGAGCTGCCGCTTGAGCGCCGCCGGCAGCGCGATGCTGTGCTGGTCCGGTCCCCAGATCCAGGTGGCGATGGCGGTCGCGATGAACGCAACGCCGATGGTGAGCAGCACCTGGTCGAGCGGCCGGGTCCGCGACACCCAGCGATACAGCACGCGCTCGAGCACCGCGCCGACCGCGGCGAAGCCGACCAGCAGCACCGGCAGCGCCACGAACAGCGACAGCCCCGCGCGATTGACCAGCTCGTACGCGACGTAGCCGCCGAACATCGCGAACGCGCCGTGCGCCAGGTTGACGAAGCGCATGAGGCCGAGCGTCACCGACATGCCGACGCTGATCACGAACAGCAGGCTGCCGTACGCGATGCCGTCGAACAGCACACTGATGAATGCGGCCATGACGTCAGCCCGAAGTATTCACCACTCGACGTCCCGGTCGAGCGATCCTCCGCGTGCTTCGCACGTGGCGACCGGCGAGCTGCTCCTGGGGAGCCCGGCGCACGGGAGATCGTCGCGGCCCGGCGAGAGCTACTTGCCGGAGCCCTTGGCCGGCTCGGCGGAGCCCTTGGCCGGCTCCTTCGGTGGCTCGGCGGAGCCCTTGGCCTCGCCACCGGGCGGCCTGGGGGGCTCCCCGCCGGGCGCCGGGGCGGGGGTCTTCATGTTGGGGAACGCCTGCTGCTCGACGTTGCGCAGCTCGCCGTTGGCCTTCTCGACCTTGCGCAGGTACACGGTCTGGACGATGTCGCGGGTCTCCGGATCGATCATGATCGGGCCGCGCGGGCTGGTGAACGACATGCCCTTGAAGATCTCCATCGCCTTGTCGGCGTCGATCTTGCCGCTGCCGAGCTTCTGCACGACCCGGTAGATCCCCTCCATCGCGTCGTAGGCGGCCACCGACATGAAGTTCGGCAGGCCGGCCTCCGCGCCGTTGGCGTCGCGGTAGGCGTCGAGGAAGGCCTTGTTCTCGGGCGAATCGTGCGCCACCGAGTAGTGGTGCGTGCTGATCGCGCCGAGCGCCGCGTCGCCGATCGTCGCGAGCTGGTGATCGTCGAGCAGGTCGCCGGTGCACAGCAGCTTGATGCCGGCCTCGGCGATCCCGCGCTCCTGGAAGCTCTTCATCACCGCGACGCTCTGCTGGCCGGCGGGGACGAACACGAACACCGCGTCGGGATGCGCATCCTTGATCCGCTGGGCGAACGCCGCGAACTCGGGGTTCTGCGGCGGCGAGCGCACCGAATCGATGATCTCGCCGCCGCCGGCCGTGAACGCCTTGATGAACGCGGCCTCGGCATCGTGGCCCGGGCCGTAGTCGGAGACCAGGGTCGCGATCTTCTTGATGCCGTTCTTGGCCGCCCAGTCGCCGAGCGGCGCCGAGACCTGCGGCAGGGTCAAGGAGAACCGCACGATGTACGGCGACTTGCTGGTGATGATCGCGGTCGCCGCGTTCATGATCACCATCGGGGTCTTGCCCTCGGTGGCGATCGGCGCGGCGGCGAGCGCCTCGGGCGTCAGGCCGAACCCGGTGAGGAAGTCGACCTTCTCGGTGACCACCAGCTCCTGCGCCAGTCGCTTGGAGACCTCCCCTGCCATGCCGGTGCTGTCGCGGTACAGGACCTCGACCTTGCGGCCGGCGACCGTGTCGCCGTGCTGCTTCATGTACGTCTTGATGCCGCCCTGGATCTGCTTGGCGACATCGGCGAACGGACCGGACAGCGACAGGATCACGCCGAGCTTGAGCGTGCCTCCGCCCTTGCCATCATCGCCGGCCTTCTTGCCGCACGACACGGCTCCGACCAGCGCGACCGCGGTCACTGCTGCGCGTAGGAAAGCCGGATGAGACATGGTGACCTCGCCAGTGGAGCCAGTGAAGGATGAGTCGCGGTTGCGACTGCGGTGCGGCTAGGCGTGCGGCGTCGGCTCCGGCGGCGGCGTCGGCTGCGGCGGCGTCCCCGGATTGGGCGGCGGCTCCGGCGTGGTCGGCGGCGGGACGGGCCCCGGCTCGGTGGTCGGCGCGGGCGTCGGTACGGGGGGCGGCGGCGGCGGCGGCGCGGCGGCCGCCTTGGTCGGCGGTCCGACGATCTTGGCCGAGAACGTGTAGAGCATGCCGAGGCCGAACGACTCGATCATCACGCCCGGCGCGATCGGGCCGACCGGCGGAGATCCGGTGTAGTTGGCCGCGAAGTCGTTGCTGACCCGGTAATACGCGGCGTAGATGTCGAACGACTTGTTGACGCGATAGATGTAGCCCAGCACGATGTCGGTGGCGCTGAGCCCCGCCGTGGTGCACGTGGCGGTCGTCCCGGGCATCATGCCGTTCTTCTCGCACGAGCCCTCGAATGCCTTGCCGCCACCGAGCCAGACATGGTGCGGTCCGAATGCCTGGTCGACGAGGCCATAGAGCGACGCCCGGGTATACGCGGTGTTCGCATTCGGAGTCGTATCCTTGTTCTTGTACGACAGATAATCGAGGATCCCGACCACGCGGGTCTCCATGCCCTTGACCGGGCTGGTGTACCCCACGACGACCTTGTTGCCCCAGTCGTTCGAGGCTCGGTTGGTGAGGGTGGGCGCCGGCGAGCCTCCGAGCTGCGACATGCCGAAGTAGTCGATGTGGAGCTCGTACGCGTCGCGCAGCTTGATCGTGCCGAAGTCAAATGCGGCTGCAGCGCCGAACACGATCGGCTGGATCGACGGCAGCGTCGCGGTCGCCGTCGAGCGGCCCTCGTTGACCGAGTACGCCAGCCGGCCGGTGAACCCGCTGATGTTGGGCAGCCAGTACTGGACCGCGTTACCCTGCCGGCGCTCGAACGCGGCGTCTGGCGTGGCCTGTGCCATTGCGGTGCTGGCCCGGGTGAACTGGCCGACAACCGAGGCCACGCCGAAGCCCGGGTTATTGATGATCGCATTGTAGTCGGTGACGTTCCCCGAGCGGATCGGATTGACCGTCGACCGCGTGATCCAGGCGTATGGCGTGTCCCAGTAGCCGTAGAACAGCGTGCCCCACGAGCCGGTGAGTCCGATCTGGCTATTGCGACTAGCCCACGTATTGGCTCCCGCAGGGGCATCGAGCGGTGCGGCACTCTCGATCTGCCAGACCGCGGAGAGGTTCGGCATCAGCTCGAGGCCGCCGCGAAACCCGATGTTGCTGGTCGCGGGATCCATGCGGAACCGCGCCGGCAGGTTGACGCCGGTATAGGCCGCAGCCGCTACCTGGCTGGCACCGTTGGCAACGGCCGTGGGGCTCTGGATCGGGGTCGCGCTGGTGGTGTGGATGTACTCGAGGAACGGAACGAGTGTTCCGTAGACCTCGAGCAGGGGGACCGGGTCGGGAGGCGGCGTCGCAGGTTGACCGGCGACCACGCGCGGGAACAGGATGGCTCCCGCGGCGAAAAGTACGACATGCAGGGAGACTGGCGACTTCATTGGACCACCTCGAAGTGAAGATCACCCCTCATTCGTTCCTCCTTCGGCCAAGGCAAGCTACGAGCTCGACGGTTGACAGCGTCGGTCAATCGATGTGACAGAAA
>VBLP01000263.1:0-6106 GCA_005887925.1 Deltaproteobacteria bacterium
GGGCTCTTGACGCTCCGCTTCGGACGCCGGGGTCTGCCCCTGCGCCGGGAGCCTGCTACCCGGCGCGTTGCCGCTTACCGGGACGGGACTTGCACCCGCTGGATCTTCACAGCGTGACGGCAGGTTCCGGGACCGCGATGGCCCAGGGTTTCTGTCGTCGTCACGACGCACCATGCCCCGGGCGTAGCAGCCGGTGTGGCGTCGCCGCAAGCGCATGGGTGCCCCCGATGGCAGCATCGGGCATGGCGCGACCTGTACTGGCCGCGGCGCGCCGGGCTGTGGTAGGGCAGAGGGGAATGAAGACGACCACGTACGTCGAGATCGAGGAGGAGACGGCCGCGCGGGCCTCGTGGGTCGAGGACATCGCGCGGCTGCCGGTCCCCGACGGCGGGCGGTTCGGCGCGTTCGGCGGCCAGTACGTCGCCGAGACGCTGATGCCCGCGATCGCCGAGCTCGAGGCCGCCTGGCGCGACGCGCGGCGCGATACGACGTACTGGGCCGAGGTCGAGGACCTCCTGGTCAACTACGTCGGCCGGCCGTCGCTGCTCTACCACGCGCGCCGGCTGTCGGCCGAGGTCGGCGCGCAGGTCTACCTCAAGCGCGAGGACCTGAACCACACCGGCGCACACAAGATCAACAACTGCATCGGCCAGGCGGTGCTGGCGCGCCGGATGGGCAAGCGGCGGCTGATCGCCGAGACCGGCGCCGGCCAGCACGGCGTCGCGACCGCGACGGTGGCGGCGCTGTTCGGGCTGCCGTGCGAGGTCTACATGGGCGCCGAGGACGTCGTGCGCCAGTCGCTCAACGTCGAGCGCATGCGGCTGCTCGGCGCCGAGGTCCACCCCGTCGAGAGCGGCACGCGCACCCTCAAGGACGCGATGAACGAGGCGCTGCGCGACTGGGTGACCAACGTCGGCGACACGTTCTACCTGATCGGCTCGGTGGCGGGGCCGCATCCCTACCCGTGGATGGTGCGCGACCTGCAGTCGGTGATCGGCCGCGAGGCGCGCGCGCAGATCCTCGGCGCCACCGGCCGGCTGCCCGACGCCTGCGTCGCCTGCGTCGGCGGCGGTTCGAACGCGGCCGGGCTGTTCGCGCCGTTCGCGGCAGACGCCAGCGTGCGGCTGGTCGGCGTCGAGGCGGCGGGCGAGGGCATCGCGACCGGGCGCCACGCCGCCACGCTCGGCGCCGGCCGGGTCGGCGTGCTGCACGGCAGCAAGAGCTACGTGCTGGTGCGCGACGATGGCCAGATCGCCCACGCCCACTCGATCAGCGCCGGCCTCGACTACCCCGGCGTCGGCCCCGAGCACGCCGCGTGGAAGGACAGCGGCCGCGCGGTCTACGTGTCGCGGACCGACGACGACGCGCTCGCCGGCCTCGAGCGGCTGGCGCGGACCGAGGGCATCCTGTGCGCGCTCGAGACCGCGCATGCGATCGCCGCGCTCGACGAGGTCGCGCGCATGATCGGGCCCGACGGCATCATCATCGTCGGGCTGTCCGGCCGCGGCGACAAGGACATGGTCACCGTCGCCCAGCGGAGGGCGAAGTGACCGCGCCGACGGCCCCGGCGCCGCGCCCCGCCGCGCTGCGCGCGGTGTTCGACCAGGCCGCGCGCGAACGCCGCGCCGTGCTCGTCGCGTACCTCACCTTCGGCGATCCGGATCCGGCGACCTCGGTCGAGGTGCTCGCCGCGTGCGCCGCCGCGGGCGCCGGCGTGATCGAGCTCGGCGTGCCGTTCAGCGACCCCTCCGCCGATGGCCCGTCGATCCAGCGTGCGATGGAGCGGGCGCTCGACGCCGGCGGCAGCCTGGCCGGCGCGATCGACGCCGTCGCCGCGCTGCGCCGCCGCGGGATCGCCACGCCGATCGTCCTGTTCGGCTACTACAACCCGATCTTCGTGATGGGCCCCGAGGCGTTCGCCGCGCGCGCGGCCGCCGCCGGCGTCGACGCCGTCCTCACGGTCGACCTGCCGATCGACGAGCTCGACGAGCTGGCCGCGCCGCTCGCCGCGCACGGCGTCGCCGTCGTCCCGCTGATCGCGCCGACCTCGACCCCCAATCGGATCGAGCGGCTCGCCCGGTTCGCCCCGCCGTTCGTCTACTACATCACGCTCACGGGCGTCACCGGGGTCAAGCTCGCCGCGCCGGTCGACCCCGCACGCCTCGACGCGATCCGCGCCGCCTCCGGCGCGCCGGTCGCCGTCGGCTTCGGCATCCGCTCGACCGCCGACGCCGCGCGCTTCGCCGCGATCGCCGACGGCGTCGTCGTCGGCAGCCTCCTCGTCGAGCAGGTGCCCAAAGGTCCGCCCGCCGGCGCCCCCGAGCGCGTCGCCGCCGTCGTCCGCGAGCTGGCCGGCGCGATGGGTCGATAGTCGTCCGCGACCCTCCCGGATCAGCTCAGCATCTGGATCGCGCCCGCGAGCTCGTCAGGCAGCGCGCGCTCGGCGAACCGGGCCGCGGCGCGGATCGCGCTCGCGATCGCCTGGGCATCGCTGCGGCCGTGCGCGATCACGACCGGCCGGCGCACGCCGGCGAGCAGCGCGCCGCCGATCTCGGTGTAGTCGATGCGCTTGGCGACACCGCGCAGCGCCGGGGCGATCAGCGCCGAGCCCAGCCGCGCCAGCGGCGTCTTCTCGAGCTCCTGGCGGACCAGGCCGAACATGCCCTCGGCGATGCCCTCGCAGGTCTTGAGCACCACGTTGCCGGTGAAGCCGTCGGTCGCGATGCAGTCGATCGCGCCGCGGAACAGGTCGCTGCCCTCGACGTAGCCGACGTAGTGGAAGCCGCCGCGCGCCGCCGACAGGAGCGCGTGGGCGTCGCGGGTCAGCTGCGTGCCCTTGCCGGGCTCGGCGCCATTGGACAGAAGGCCCAGGCGCGGCCGGTCGCGGCCGTGGACGACGCGATCGTAGGCGGCGGCGAGCGCGCCGAACTGCGCGACATGCGACGGGCGGGGCTCGACGTTGCCGCCGGCGTCGCACAGCACCAGCGGCCCGGTCGGCGTCGGCAGCACCGTGACGATCGCGGGGCGCTCGACGCCGGGCGAGCGGCCGATCACGAACAGCGCGCAGGCCAGCATCGCGCCGCTGTTGCCGGCCGAGACCACCGCGTCACCGTGGCCGTCGGCGACGCGGTTGACCGCGACGCGCATCGACGAGTCGAGCTTGGTGCGAAATACCTGCGCCGGGTGATCGTCCATCGCGACGACCTCGCCGGCGTGGATCACGGTGATCGCATCGTCCGGCCCGCGGCCGAGGCGCGCGAGCGCCGCTTCGAGCTGCGCCGCGTCGCCGACCAGCGCGACCTCGAGCGGATCGGTCGCGGACCGGCACGCCCGCACCGCGCGGATCGCCCCGGCGACCTCGGGGTCCGGCGCGCGGTCGCTGCCGAAGGCATCGACGACGACCCGCACGGCGGCCGCTCAGCGCTCCGGGTGCGAGACCACCCGTTACTCGTCCGCGGCCTTCTTCGCGATGATCGTCTCGCCGCGGTACTGGCCGCAGCTCATGCAGACGCGATGGCTGATGCGCGGTGCGCCGCAGCTGGGACAGGGCTGCACCATCATGTGGTTCTCGCCCGACTTCTTCATCCACGCCGAGCGTTGCTGGCGGAAGCGGGTCGGGCCGCGACGTCGTTTTTGCAGTGCCATGAGAGCTCCGGGCGGCTTATGTGCCAGCTTTCGAAGGGATCTTCAAGCCCTTGAGCGCAGCCAGACGAGGATCGACCGGCGGCTCGCAGGTGCAACTAGCTGTATTTCGGTCGATCCCGCACTGTGGGCACAGGCCCTTGCAGGTCTCGGCGCACAGCGGGGCGAACGGCAAGGCGAGCACGAACTGCTCGCGGAACACCGGCTCGAGGTCGATGCGCTCGCCATCGAACGGGAACACGTCGAGGTCCTCCTCGTCGATCTCGGCGCCCTCATCCTCGGCGGGCTCGTCCTCGTCGTCGTCCTCGCCGATCTCGTGGCGCGGCATGAACGTCACGCGGAGCTGCTCGTCGATCTGCAGGGTCACCGGGCCGACGCCGCGGCTGCACGCCACGGTCAGCTCACCGCGGAACGGGCCCGCGGCGAACGCGTGGGCGCCGTCGGCGTACAGATCGAGCGTGGCCGCGCCGTGGCCCGCGTGCGGATCACCATCCGGAGCGCCGAGCGCGTCGCGCATCGGCAGACCTCTGAGCCAGTCGGCGACCAGCTCGGGCGGGACCTCGAAGCGGCGGCGCGTCGGGAGATCGCGGACGAGTACTTGATATGGCGTGGCCTTGGCCATTGCGAAGCTGGGCAGTATAAGAGATTTCCGGCACGATGCACGGCGTGAAGCCAGCCGCGCTCGTACTGCTCGGACTCCTGGTTCCGGGGTTGTGGAGCTGCAATGAGGATGTAGCGCCGATCCGGTTCGGCGCCATGGCCGCGCTGTCCGGCGATGCCGGCCGCGGCGGGTTCCGGTTCGGGGTCGCGACCGCTGCAACCCAGATCGAGGACATGAACCCGCACACCGACTGGTACCTGTGGACCCAGCCGGTCGCCGCGGGCGGCCTCGGCCACGGCACGTTCGTCGGCGACGCGACCCGCGGCTACTCGAAGGCGCTCGACGACGTCGGCCTGGTCGCCGCGCTCGGCGTAGACAGCTACCGGTTCTCGATCGAGTGGGCGCGGATCGAGCCGGCGCGAAACCACCCTCGTCACGCTGCACCACTTCTCCAACCCGGTCTGGATCGCCGATCCGCGGGACCCGTCGTGCGACCGCGGCACGAGCGACACCAACCTGTGCGGCCTCGGCTCGCCCGGTGGCGCGGCCGTGATCGCCGAGATGGCCGAGCACGCCGCGCTGGTCGCCCGCCGGTTCGGCGACCTCGTCGATGACTGGGGCACGCTCAACGAGCCGATCAACTACCTGCTCGCCGCCTACGGCATCGGCAGCTACCCGCCCGGCCGGGTCACGATCACCCAGCTGACCACCGCATTCGTGGCCGTCGTCCGCGACTACATCGCTGCCCACGCGGCGATGTACCGCGCGATCAAGGCCAACGATACGGCCGATGCCGACGGCGATGGCCGCGCCGCCGACGTCGGGCTCTCGCTGTCGGTCGCCGACTGGGAGGCGACGCGCGACAACAAGCGTTCGACCAACCCCGACGACCTCGCCGCGCGCGATCGCCTGGTCTACCTGTTCCACTACCTGTTCGCCGACGCCGTGACGACCGGCGGCCTCGACACCAACCTCGACGGCGTGCCCGACGAGCAGCACCCCGAGTGGGCCGGCACCCTCGACTGGCTCGGCGTCCAGTACTACTTCCGCGCCGGCGTCACCGGGGCGAGCGCGCTGATCCCCGGCGCCAACCTGACCCCCTGCTTCGGCGGCTTCAACCTCGGCTCCTGCCTGCCGGCGCCCGATCCGACGTACTGCGTGCCGCGCATGGGCTACGAGGGCTGGATCGACGGCCTGCACGGCGTGCTCGTCGACTTCCACCGCCGGTATCCCGACCTGCCGCTCGTCGTCAGCGAGGCCGGCATCGCCACCGACGTCGGCCGGCGCCGCGCCGAGAACGTCGTGCGCGTCCTCGAGGCCATCGCCCGGGCGCGCGACGAGGGCGTCGACGTCCGCGGCTACTACCACTGGAGCCTGATCGACAACTTCGAGTGGGCCGAGGGCTTCGGCCCGCACTTCGGGCTCTACACCGTCGATTACACCAGCTACGCGCGCACCATCACCGAGGGCGGCGACGTGCTCCACGCGATCGCCGCCGCGCGCGAGATCACCTCCGCCCAGCGCAAGAAGTACGGCGGCACCGGCCCGATGACCGCCGAGACCATCCCGGTCGAGCCGTTCTGCACCAAGGTCCCGGCACAATGAGCTAGTTCGTACTGCAGGTGATCTGGACGTCGGCAGCGATGTCCGCGCAGATGCACCGCGGATCGTATTTCACGATCTCGAACAGCGCCTTGGTGCCGGCGGGAAGATGGGTGCCGGGCCGAAAGTACAGCCGTTGCGACAACGCAGAAACCGGGGGAGACGCGTCCGGGCTCGGGGGCGTCGGCCTGGAGGGCTGGGCGACGACGGTCGGGGCTGGCGAGTTCGCGGATGGGTAGGCCATGAGGTTGACATCGGCGA
>VBLP01000263.1:6130-12287 GCA_005887925.1 Deltaproteobacteria bacterium
AGGCTTGACGATCGACATCGCGTACACGGGAGAATCGACCGCGGCGAGCGCGGTGGCGGAGACCGGCGTGTCGAGTGGGATGGCCGCGACGTACCAGGCGAACCGTTCCCGCTGGCAGCATGTCGCCACGTCGACAACCTCGACGATTGCGCGATGATCCTTCCGACGAATGAGGTCGTTACCGATCCACAGGGCATGGCTCTGGAACAGGACATTTTCGAAGCTCTTCAACGGGTCGAAGTTCGCAGCTGCCGGAGCGGGCGGTGGGGTGTACCCGGCCTGCTGCCACGCCCACGCGCACGGGTCGATCGACGCCGGCGGCGTAGGGTAGGTTCGCGGTGGCGCCGGCCGGGGCGGCGCCGCGCCAGGCGGCACGCCGCAGCTGGCGGAGAACACAAGGATCGACATCCACGTGACAGCGAAGCTTTGCGTAGTCATGGCTCTCCCTTCGAGCATGCTGGGTGCCAACGCAGGACGGTCGAGGTGTCGGCCTGGAGCACCCCCGCCTTGCGCGATCTGAGTGCGCACGTTGCGCAAGATCAGCCAGCTCGACCACGAAGCACGGCGAGCCGAGCGACCAGCGTTCGCCGGGAGATACCGAGCCGTCGAGCCGCCTCGGACTGGTTGCCCGCAGCGCTCTCCAGCGCGGCGAGCAGCGCGGCATCGTCGTGACATGCCGGCAACGGGATCTCCAGTCGCAGATCGCTGACCTCGATCGCCGGCCCGGACACGAGCGCGGCGGCCCGTTCGACGGTCAACCGAAGCTCGCGCACGTTCCCCGGGAACGCGTACTCCGCGAGCGCCTGGCGCGCGGTGTTTCCCAGGACGAGCGGCCGTCCCCGGCTCGCTCTGGCCAGAAACATCTCTGCGAGCGGTATGATCTCGTCGCTGCGCTCCCGCAACGGCGGGATCGCGACCGTGAAGCCGCACAGCCGATAATACAGGTCCTCGCGGAAGTGAGCGTCCTTGACCGCTCGCGCAAGGTCGCAGTTTGTGGCCGCCACGAACCGCACGTCGACGACGCGAGGCGAGGTGCTCCCGATGCGCGTGACGCGGCGATCCTCGAGAACCCGGAGCAGCTTGACCTGCATGCTCGGCGGAATCTCGCCGACCTCATCGAGAAACACCGTGCCACCATGGGCTGCTTCGATGAGACCTTGCTTCTGCGTCGTCGCGCCGGTGAACGCCCCGCGTTCGTGGCCAAACAGCTCACTCTCGAACAGCGTGGACGGCAGCGCCGCACAGTGCACGCGTACGAATGGCCCGCGAGCCCGCGGCGATGCACGGTGGACGAGCTCGGCCACGAAGTCCTTGCCTACGCCGGTCTCACCGACGATGAGGACGGTGCGCTCGCCGGGCGCGACGCGGCGGATCAGGTCGAGCAATCGCACGAGCGTGCCTCCCACGATCGCATCATGATCGCCGATCGAGATCATCTGCGTCGGTTCGCCGGGCGCAAGATCCGAGCCTCGTCGTTGCAGGAGCACGGTGATCTCGCCGAGCTCGGCTGTGCCACCGACGACGATCTCGGCGGCCTCGCCGGCGCCGACCGCGATGCCGTCGACGGTCACGCCGTTCCTGCTGCCGCGATCGCGCACCAGCACGCGTGCCCCGAGCTCGAGCTCGGCGTGGACGCGCGAGATCGATGGGTGATCGAGGGTGATGTCGCAGCTCGGGTCGCGTCCGACGACGGCCTTGCCCCGGCCCGGCAGTGTCCATGTCTCGAGCCGGTCCGGCAGCATGGCCAGGAGAATGAGCGCCCCGGATGCCTGGGCCCGTGCGTACGTGACGGTCTCTTTCACACCTGTCTTCCTCGGGTGAGTGTCCACGCGCGAGCTCACCCCCGCTGCGGTTGTACCACGTGACGGACGCACCGCTCCGAGCCCGCGGTCAGGTGGTCTTGCGCACCGTCTTGCGCGGCCGCGGAATGCCGTACTCGGTGAGCTTGTAGACCAGTGCGCGCCGGGACATCCCCAGGAGGCCCGCCGCCACGGTCTGGTTACCCCGTGCCTTCTCCAGCGCGACGACGATCTGCTGGCGCTGCGAGGCTTGCGCGGGTGCCGGATCCGGTGAGCTGCCCGGGACCGCTGTCGCTGCGTCGAACACGAGATCCGCCTGGCCGATCTGTTCGGTGCGCACGAGCAACGCGGTTCGCTCGACGAGGTTTCGCAGCTCGCGCACGTTGCCCCAGAACGGCTGTCGGGACAGCGCGCGCAGTGCCGCCTCCGAGAATCGCTTGTCGTCGGCAACGCGCCGCAGGAACGCGCACGCGAGGATCCGCACGTCGTCGCGGCGCTCGCGCAATGGTGGGACCCGGAGCGACACGCCGCGCAGCCGCTGGTACAGGTCCTGCCGGAACACGCCGCGCGCCACTTCGGTGGCGAGGTCGCGGTTGGTGGCCGCAACGAATCGCACGTCGACCTTCCGAGGCGTGATCGCACCGACCCGCTGGATCCGGCGATCGTCGAGGACGCGCAGCAGCTTGACCTGAATGCTCGCCGGGAGCTCGCCGACCTCGTCGATGAACACCGTACCTCCATCGGCGGCCTCGAGCAGCCCGGCCTTGGCTGCAGTCGCGCCGGTGAACGCGCCCTGTTCGTGGCCGAACAGCTCGCTTTCAAACAGCGGCTCGGCGATCGCGGCTGCGTGAACGCGCACGAGCCGGCGTGACGCGCGCGGCGACAGCGCGTGCACGCGCTCGGCGAACACGTCCTTGCCGACGCCGGTCTCGCCGAGCAGCAGGATCGGTAAGTCGGTGACCGAGGCTCTCTTGAGCACGTCGTCGAGCCCCTCCAGCGCCGGGGTGATCACCGGGTCGTGGTCGGCGTCGGTCTCGCGCGTTCTAGGGCGAGAAGGCCCGCGCTGCGGCTCGACGACGAGCAACAGGACTGCACCAAGCTCGGCCGCCGCGCCGGGCCGCAATGCTTCGGCGCGACCCGGAACCAGCCTGCGTGCTCCGATCCGCGTTCCGTTCTTGCTCTCGAGGTCGCACAGCTGCACGCTGCCTGGCTCGAGGAGCAGGCGGGCGTGGCGCCGAGACAGCGATTCGTGCGCGAACACGATGTCCGCGCCGGGGTCGCGCCCGATGACCAGCTCTCCACGCGAGGGGAGATCGAAGGCCAGGCTGTCGCCGTCTCCGGTCAGCAGCGCGGTCCGCCCTCGTCGCGCTCGACCCCCACCGCGGCCGGCCGTCTCCTCGATCCCGCGCGCTCCGGGATGCGACATGCCGAGATTATCAGCGACTGCCTCCGGTGGTGTCTACGCCGTCCGGACAGGTGACAGGCCCGGGCGCGATCGCCAGGTCCGCGGCGTCGACGCGCTTGGTCTTGTCGTCGTACGTCGTGCACAGGACCACGACGTCGAACGGCGAGTCGCCGGTCGCATCATCGAAGTCGAACCGGCTGAGCACGCCCTGGAGATCGATGCGCGCGCCGCGACCTACCTTCATCAGGCCCTCGATCACCGTCGTCGGGCCCACCGCGAGCTCCGGAGCGCCCGGTCCGAGCTTCTTGATTGCCTGCGACAGGTCCGCGCCATCGAGGCCGGCCCGGTCGGCCCCGGCCACCGCCGCCGCATAGGCCAGCAGGTACACGCTGTCGTAGGGTGCCGGAGATGCCGTCACCGGCGTGACCGACTCGTGGAACGATTCGTTGTAGCGCTCCACGAAGCTGCGGAGCGCACGGGAGGCCGTCGGCCAGCTGATCGCGAAGAACCGCGCCCGTCGCTCCGGCTTCTCGGTGATGAACGCTTGGAAGTCTTCACCTTCCCAGGGGGTACCGCCGATGTAGAGCGGCCGGTTGTTCTCGGCTTCGCCGAGCTGGTGCTCGAGTGGTGCGACCAGCGCGCGAAACGGATCGTCGGCGAGCATGACGATCACATGCGGCTGGATCGCGACGAGCTTGGCGAGCGCCATCGCGCGCGTGGCGCCGGGCTCTCCCAGTGCGATCTCGGCTGCATTCAGCTCCGGGGCGCGGTCGAGTGAACGCAGCACGTCGGCGGCATAGGCGACTCCCGTCGCTCCGGCCGAGCGCACCACGGCGACGCGCACCCTGTCTCCCGCTCGCAGCTCCTCGCGCCTCCGGGCCTCTGGCGCGAGCATGGTCTCGATGGCCTTCGCGATCGCCTGGGCATTGAGCGTGGCGTTCGGTGCGATGCGGAAGAACCGCCGCGGATTGCCAGCAGGCATCTGCGCGAGAACCGGGCCCTCGTTGAGCGCCGATACGACGAGAATGCCTTCGGGCAAGAACACGTCGCGCATGAGCTCCAGGACCTCGTCGGTCGAACCGAAGCCGATCACCGCCGGGACGCGCCTGGCGAGGTATCGCGCGCGCTCCGCGGCGTCCTTCACGTCATCGCATACGATCAATCCGAGCGGTCGCCGCCCGCCAGTGGCAGGAACGCCGCCGGCGAGCCGGTTCACCTCGCGCACTGCGAGTTCGGCGGCATTGGCGTTCGCCCGTCCATATGCCTCGGCGCCCGGTCCGGTGAGGGGGAACATGGCCCCGAGGTACAGGGGAGGTGAACCGGTCTGGGCCTCCGGCGCGATCGTCGTGCACCCAGCGTACTCGCTCGGCACCGCGGGGCCCATGCAACGCACGGTGACAGCGATGGCGGCCGACGCCACGGCTGCAACGGCGAGTGCAACGGGCCATACCCGCCGCGCGCGCGAGATGTTGCCTCTGGAGCCGAACAGGCTCGTCGCGCTACCCGCGGTCTCCTCCTCGTGGTTCCGCATCGCGTCGCGGCTGTGCACGAGCTGCTCGATCTCGTGCAGCTGATCGGCGAAGCATGCGCTGCGCAGCTCGTCGGCCGTCCCGAAGCGATCGTCGGGGTCGGGAGCCAGTGCGCGCTGGACCACTCGGCAGACCGGCTGTTCGACCGAGGGCGCAGCCTCGCGCAGATCTGGTATGTCGCGCAGAATGAGGCGGTGAAAGATCTCGGGCTCGCTGACGCCTTCCCACAGGCGGCGCTCCGCGATCTGCTGCCATAGCATCACGCCGACGGCGAACAGATCGGTCCGCGCGTCGACCGGGCCATGTGCCGCTTGTTCTGGGGCCAGGTAGGTCGCCTTTCCCTTCACGACACCGGTCGTGGTCTGCAGCGTCGAGTCGCGCACCTTGGCGATGCCGAAATCGAGGATCTTGGCGTGGCCTTGATAGGTGACGAGCACGTTATGCGGTGACACGTCGCGGTGCACGAGCTCGAGGGCCTTGCCGTCTTCGCCCACCGCGGTGTGTGCTGCGTGTAGCCCGGCGAGCAGCTCTGCGATCACGGCGACATACAGATCCCATGGCAGCGGCGCCACATCGCTGAGCGCCTGCAGTGACACGCCCGGCGCCCATTCCATCTCGAGCCAGGGTACCCCCTTGGGGTCGAAGCCGGTGCCAAGGACCTCGACGACGCTTGCATGCCTGATGCGCGCGGCGATCCGGGCTTCTTCGAGGAAGCTTCTCCGCACGTTGACGTTGCGTGCCAGCTCGGGCCGCAAGCGCTTCACGACGACCAGTCGTCCATCGGCGCGCCGCGCGAGATGCACGACCCCCATCCCGCCACGGCCAAGCTCGATCAGCAGCTCGTGCTGCGGGCCAGCGGGAGCGCTCGTCGCGGGTCCGGATGCCTCTGGAGGTTCCGGGATATCGACGCTGCGCTCCGCCATGCTCACCGTCGGTGGTTGCAGCACGCGTACCTCGGTCTGTCCCGGCGATCCCGTGATCGACGGCTCGCGGGACAGTGTCGATTCTCGTGCGGTCGCGTCGGCCCCCAGGATGGGAACGACGATCTCACCGCGGTCATCCAGCTCGAACGCGCCGAAATCCGGGGTCTGCTTCGAGCCCGGATACGACGACACGCGGCGCTGGACATACAGGCCGATCTCCGAGCCAGTTGCGAAGCGCGGGCGAGCTCGGGACAGTCCGCCCGATAGCCCTTCGATCAAGCATCCGGTGAACAGCGAATGTCCGGGGTACGGACCGCTGTCGAGCGCGCGCTGGCTGTCGAGCGCGGACGTGATGACGCGGCGGCTACGGCGCCGCTGTAGCCCCTCCATCGCGCCGGCCGGCAGCGGAGCTGCATCCCGCCATTTGACGAGCGATTCCAGCGCCACGCCGCTGTGACAGGCGTCGATGATCACGAGGATGTGCCGCGGCGGAAGCCGTGC
>VBLP01000771.1 GCA_005887925.1 Deltaproteobacteria bacterium
TGACGACCCAGACCTCGTGATCGGTGCGGGCGGCGACGGCGACGGGCTCGAGGCCGACCGGGATCGAGGCGGTGTGGGTGAGCTCGTGCTTGTGGATGCGGAATACCTCGAGGCGGTTGTCCGGGGTGTTGACCGCGAACAGGTGCCGGCGGTCGGGCGACAGCGCGAGCGGCCGGACCTGCCCGCTCTCGAACAGCGTGAACGACGGCGCGGCCGGCGCTCGCGCCAAACGGCGCGCGGCCTCGCGGGGCGTCGCCTCGCCCGGGGCCGGATCCCGCGCCTGTTCTGCGCGCGCGTGCCCCGACGACGGGGGCGCCGGGGGAGCACATGACAGCGCTCCAGTGACCAGCATCGCGGCGGTGGTGCGCCAGATCGTCGAGCTGCGGCAACGGCGTCGTACGTCCTTCACGAGCCTACCCCCCCTTCGAGTTGTTGCACTCGCTACTGCCACATACTGCCGCACAGAGTCCAATGCGGCCAAAACGTAGGTCAGTTGAATTCATCTCTACCTCATTTGTCAAGGACCAATTCCGTGTCCCGAAACACCAGAGTTTGCGCCTCGCGTCAAGTACGGCGCCGATACATCGATATTGATGAACTAGTGTGTACCGGATACACAGTGTGTACCGAATACACATAACTGCCGCACACGACTGCGCTGCAGGATGAGATGCCGCGCGACGCTACATTCGAGTGCAGACGCACTGGCCGCGATCGGTGGTCGCGGCCGCCAGCGTGGATTCACACAGTCGCTATCTCGACCTGCCAATGTCGCGTGGCGGTTCGCCATCGCCGCGATTGGCCCTGTGTCACGATCGGGCGCCGGCCGTGTCGGCGAGCCATGTCTGCGCCAGCGCGAGCGTCCGGGCATTCTCGGGGACACCGTCGAGGAAGCGGGTCCGATGATCTGGATCCGGGATCCGCTCCGCGATCGCGAGCAGGCGGGTCCGAGCGTCCGCGATCGCCTGGCGCGCGGCGTCGTGAGCTCCGGTGGCGTGCAGCGCCTCGGCGTGGGCGAGCCGGACGAACGCGCCCCGGAACATCCCGCAGCCGCCGATCGCTGCGCAGGCCGACAGCGCCTGCTCCCCGGCGGCGAGCGCGTCATCGGCGCGGCCCTGGGCGAGGCGGAGCGCCGAGAGTGTACCCAGGACACCTGGACGCTCGAGCGGCACGGCCATCGCCAGCGCGGCGGTGAGCTCGCGCTCGGCGCCGTCGAGCTCGCCGCGCCGGCGCATCACCTCGCCGAGCACCCAGCGGCCGCGACCCTCCTCCAGCGCGTTGTGCGCGGCGCGGCCATGCTCGGTCAGCTGGCTGGCCAGCAGGTGCGCGTCATCGAGCGCGCCCCGGTCGGCGCGGAGCCACGCCAGGCCGAAGCGCCGCAGGTAGCTCACCACGCCGAGCGCCTCGTCGGCCGCCACGATACCCTCGAGCGCTTGCTCCGCGGCGACGGACGCGCCGAGGAACCACAGGTTCAGCCCGCGGAACAGCTGCAGGTTGAGGAAGATGAGGTCGCCGCCGATCGCGTCGTAGATCGCCTGGATCGCCTCGCTGTGGCGCAGACCGCGCCAGGGATCGTCGTGGGCATACGCGGCGCGCAGCCCGATCACGACGTTCCACCAGAACCGGGTGATCGGCTCGCGATCTCCGGTCGTCTCGATGACCGCGAAGCAGCGGTCCTCGAGCGCGGTTCCGTCGACGACCTTGCCCAGTGTGTCGAGGATGCACATGCCGTTGAGCAGCGTCATCACGACCCGCCCGACGGCGTCGGAGGCGGGCTCGACGGCGTGGAGCCCGGCGATCGCGGTGAGCAGCTCCTCGATCCGCCCGCCGAGCAGTGTGCCGTAGAGGAAGGCATTCATGCCCTGCGACCATGCGACCGAGCCGCGCGGCGCCGTATGCGCGAGCTCCTCGGCGCCGGCCATCGCCATGCCGATCAGGTGCAAGCCCGAGGTCGCGGCCAGACAGCGCATGCCGAGCAGCGAGAGCCGGAGCTCGGGCGGCGGCGCGCAGCCCAGGCCGAGGTCGGCGCGGGCCACCGTGGCATCGAGGTCGAGGACGTGAAACGCCTGCTCCGATGCGCGCAGGTAATGGCCCGCCGCGCGCGCCGGATGCCCGCCGCGCTCGAAGTGACTGGCGAGCACCATCGGGTCGGCCTCGCCGTGCTGCTCGAGCCACTCGCCGGCGAGGCGATGACCGAGCCGCCGGTCGTCCGGAGTCAGCGTCGCGTAAGCGCCCTCGCGCAGCAGCGAGTGCCGGAACGCGAGCTCGCGCTGCCCGGCGTGGCGGCCGTCCGGCCGCTCTGCCAGCACCTCCTGCTCGACCAGCCGGGCGAGCCACTCGCCGACCGTCACCGCGCTCATCGTGTTGCCGAGCAGGGCGGCCACGCCGCCGTCCCAGCACACCTCGCCGAACACGGCCGCCGCGCGCAGCACGCGCCGCGCCTCGATCTCGAGCCGCGCCAGCCGGGTCTCGACCATGGCGAGCACGGTCTCGGGCAGCGTCCGGTCCTTGCCCTCGGCCGCGGCGCGGATCAGCTCCTCGAGGTAGAACGCGTTGCCGTCGGCCTGCTTGACCAGGTGGTCGAGCGTCTCGCCGCCGACACCGTCGCCCAGCACCTGGCGGACCAGCCGCTCTCCCGCCTTTCGGCCCAGCTCCTTGAGCCGGATCTCCTGCACGTTCTGGCGCTCGGCCCACAGCTTGGGGAACACCTCGAACAGCTCGGGCCGGGCCAGCGCGAGCACCATCCACGGCCGCTCGCCGCGGTCGCGTAGCGCGGTGTCGATGAACCGCACGGTGCCGAAGTCGCCCCAGTGCAGGTCCTCGAGCACGAGCAGGACCGGGTGCGCCGAGGTCTCGGCCGACAGAAAGTCCATCCACGCCTTGAGCATCTGCTCGCTCATCAGCTGGGCGTCCTGGCGCGCCGCGCGCAGCGCCGCGCTGGCCTCACCCTCGCCGGACAGCGGTGCGCCGATCAGCTCGCCGAGGAACTCGGTGACGCGCTTGCGCTCGGCGGCGGGCACATGCTCGGCGACCCGGGCGCGCAGCCTGGCGTGGCGCTCGGCCAGCGGCTCGCCGCCGGCGATACCGAGCGCGCCGCGCAGCGCCTGGGCCAGCAGGTCCAGCGTCGAGCCGGCGCGCAGCGAGTCGCCGCGACCCAGCCAGATCGCGACGCCGCGCTGCTGGGCGCGGCCGACCAGCTCGGTGGCCAGGCGCGACTTGCCCATCCCGGCCGCCGCGGTCATCACCACGACCCTCGCCTCCGGCTCGTCGATGCACTCGTCGAGGATGCCGGTCAGCGCGCCGAGCTCCCGGTCGCGGCCGACGCACGAGGTCGGCCGGCCCAGCAAGGTGCGTGCGCCCTGCATCAGGGCGCGCTCGCCGTGCAGCACGAGGTGGGCCTCGGTCTCGACGACGTCGAACCGGGCGTCGAGCAGGCCGGCGCTGACCTCGTCGAGCGCGATCGGCGGCAGGCCGTCGGCGCCCGGGGCGATCTGCGAGATCAGCCGTGAGGCGCGGTCGATGACGTCCTCCTCGGGGAGCTTGCGCGACGACGCGGCGCGGCCCATCGCGATCGCCATGGCGCGGCCCCTGGCGAGGCTGCGCAGGGCGAGGGCGCAGCGCGCGGCCTGGGCGGCCTGATCGGTGGCGACCTGGCGCTCGGCCTCGAGCACGATGATGGTCGAGCCATCGGCGAGCTGCTCGATGCGGCCGCCGTAGGGCGCGACCGCGCGGCGCAGCGCATCGTCGGCCTGCAGGTCGGCGTCGGCGGCGAGGTCGGCGCCGGGGCTGCCCAGCAGCACCACCGAGAGGAAGCGGCGCTCGCTGCCGGTGATCGCGGGCGGGCGGGGCGCGCGGGCGCCGGGGGCGACGGCCGCGCTGTGGACCCGGGGACCGAGCGCGGCGAGCGCCGCAGCCAGGCTGGCGCCGTCGCCGGGCCGCAGCGCGGGG
>VBLP01000267.1 GCA_005887925.1 Deltaproteobacteria bacterium
GGGTTCGTACAGCGGATCCTCGGCTGGGGCGGCGATCGCATGGGCGTGGTCGATCACGCGCTCCGGGCGGTGCGCCAGCTCGTCGCTCAGCGCTCTCCCCTCATCCTCCACGGCGAAGGCGATCTGATCTCGATCGCCGCGGCGCTCCATCGGCTAGCGCTCGGCGAGGCTGCACCGTTCGTGGTCTGTGATCCACGGCGGGGCAACACCCCGGCCTCCGTGCGCTCGGCCGCAAGCTTCGCTCACGGCATCGAGGCGTTCGTCGCGGCGATCGGCGGCTCGGTGTGCATCCGGCGCAAATGCGTGCCACCCGACCTCGGCGAGCTGATGCAGCGCCTGCTCGCGCCTGAGAGCGAGGTCCGGTTGTTCGTCTGCGCGAGCCCGTCCCGTACCCCGGCCATCACCTTCACCAGCTCGATGACGGTCGAGCTCCCACCGCTGCCACTCCGCGAGAACGAGATCCCGCGGATCATCGAGGACTATGCGGCCGACTCGGCGCGGACGCTTCCCGAGATCGCAAAGGGTACGTTACGCGTGGTTGCGCTCAATACGTCGCCGTCTTTCACTGACGCGGCCAAATGTCTCGGCATGGCGCAGGTATCGCTTGTGCGCTGGGTCGGTCGACGCGCGCCGCTGCCGCACGCACCCGCGAGCCTGCCTCGCAGCTTCGTGCCTGCCGCGCCCCGATCGAGTGCGGGGGCCGCGTGAGCCCGGGCATCCTCGGCGGCGAGCCACTCCAGCGCCTCGCGATCGACGTGATCGCGATCTGGGTCGGCATGGCGTTGCTGGTGGCCGGCCATCGCGCTCGACGCACACCGCGAGGTGGTGCCGTGTTTTCGGGTAGGCGCGATGCTCGTGCGAGTGTGGGTGCGGCAGCTACGGTCCGCGCCGTGCACGATGTGGGGCAGAGGTGGCAGGCGGCCGAGGTGCTACCGGCGATCGCGATCGGCGGTAGGGATGGTCGACGAACACGCGCGACCCGGTCGGCGAACGCTGGTGCAGTCGGCGTATGCTCGGGATCCGATGGTGCGCGCCCACGGAACCGCTGAGCTGCGCCAGGCGCCTCTGCGCGATGCGGCCGCGGGCGGCGACGCGCTCGATCCCCAGACCGAGGTGACGCTCGTCGGCCTACTTGGTCACCCGCTCGCGCCAGAAGATGTGCGCGGCATCCAGGCGCGCATCGCGCGGCTCGTCGCCGCGTTCCAGGCCGTGCCGCACCGCGCGCGACTCGCGCTCCGTGCCCGCCTCATGATGCCCAACGCCTGCGATCCGGTGGCGTATGCGTTCCATGCAAACCTCCATACCGCGACGCAGACGCGACTCCTGCGCGCGTTGTCTGGGGACGTGGTACCGCTTGCCGCGCACGACGCGATGACATCGGAGTGGTTCGCGGCGCAGCTACCGGCCGACGCGCTGCGGGTCGAGCCCTCGCCGCTGGTGATCCATCCCCGGTTCGCCCCGCACGTCACGGCGCGCGGATCGCTCGCCAGCGACTACGGCCCGCCGATCGACAGCCCCGCGGTGCATGCCGTCATGAGGCTCTACGACGCGGAGGACGCCGAGCTCGGCGCCGAGCGGCTCGACTGGCCGGCCGCGATGCCATCGAGCGGCCCAGTGGCGTTCACCCTCGATCGTGCGGGTCGCTACCGGATCGAGTGCGAGCTGATCCAGGCCGGCCTCGTCGTGGCGCAGCGACGCAAAGACATCGAGGTGACCTCCCCGGCTGCCGAGATCATCACGCGGGCGGGTCACCGCGCCGCCGCGGCTGCACGGGCGTCCGGGGCCGGTACGATCGGCGCCGCGATCGCCGCGGGCGTCGGAGCGCTTGGTGCCAGCTCGGCCAGCGATCTCGCGGCCGCAACACAGATGTCCTCGGAGCAACGGCGAAACGTGCACGCCCGGATCATCGATCAGATGGCCCATGACCTGGATCCTGCGGCGCGTGCGCAGCTGGCCGACGATCGCGCGCTCCTCGAATATGCCGAGACCACCGCAGGAGGAACTCCCGACGCGATCGAGGGGCCGACCAGAGCGCCGCCCGATCAGATGACGCTCGCCGGCATGGACCGCGCCTTCCTCGACTTGTCAGCGGATCCGGCGTTCCTGCGCCGCTGGGTCGAGCAAACGTATCTGTCGTCAGGCCTCGCCGGCGTCGAGGCGCTGCCCGGCGTCGTCACCGAGCGCGCGGCGGACGACCGCGCCATCACCCGCGATGCTTCCCGGCAGGCATTTGCCACCGAGCGCGTGCTCCCGGCGCTGCATCACCAGATCGAGATCCTCAAGGCCGAGATCGATGCGTTCGAGCAGCAATTCGCTGCGGCGGCAACCAAGCTCGTCTCCGATACGCTCGACGAGAGCGAGCGCGTGGCGCGCGCCGAGCTGGCGCACTACGGGATCGACGTCCACACCACGACGGCCACATTTCGCGGTCCGGACGACCTGCCGCGGAACTCATCGCCGTCGGTCACAAAGACGTCGGTGCACGGCGGCGATAACGCCCGAGCGCGCGACATGGCGCGGACGGCCGGCGAGCTGGCGGCGAACCAGCGCGAGGTCGATCGCATGCGGGCGCGCCTCGGGGAGCTGCGCGACGTCCAGCACTACCGCGAGCGCGGCGAACCGGGCGCCGGCGCAGGCGCGGGCGCCGAGCCCCGGC
>VBLP01000268.1:0-1433 GCA_005887925.1 Deltaproteobacteria bacterium
CCCAAGGTCCTTGCGAGCGCGCCCGACGCGGGGCGGCTGCCCGAGGTACTGGCCGCACTCGCGCGCCTCATCGTGCAGGCCGATCACGCCCACCAGGCACGGATCGCGGAGCACACCGAGAAGTATCCGATCCTCGCCAGCTACAAGCGCACCGACGGCGATCACGTTGGCATGGATGCCGATGCGCTCGATCGCCTGCAGAGCGATGGTCGAGGCGCGGCCATCTACGAGCGGCTCGCACCCGTCCTGTCGAACATCGCCGCGACGCGTGCGGCCCTCGGCGGGCGCCTCAACGTCTGGAAGGAGCCGCGCGTCGTCCAGCTGACCCGCGCGCAGCTGTTCGCCGCGCCGGGCTCGCTGCGCGGCGCGATGATCGAGCACAAGGTATCCGAGGAGCACGAAGGTGCCTGGACCGACGGGGCGATCATGGCGCTCAGCTTCGGGCTCGCGCTTCTCACCGCGATCCCGACCGGCGGGAGCAGCCTCGCGGCGGGCGTGGTGATCGCGGCCGATCTGGCGGGCGCGATCGCCGATGTCTACCTCGTCGTCGATCACCTACGCGCCTACCAGCTCGATGCCGCCAAGGCCGGAACCGATCTGGACGCGCAGGCGCGCGCCATTTCAGCCGAGACTCCCTCGCTGTTCTGGCTCGCGCTCGATCTCGTGGCGACCGGCGTCGGTCTGTCGGCCGCGGCCAAGACGTTTGGCACCGTCGCCAAGGATCTGGTGAAGGCCGAGCAGCTGGCCGCGACCGGCGCCCGCCTGGCGATCGAGGATGCGGACGTTGCGGCGGCGCGCATCCACCAGCTCGCGCGCGACGGCAAGATGAGCGCCGACGCGGCCGAGCGCGCGGAGGCAAAGATCCGGCTCGCCGCCGACAGCGACCGCGGCACCGGAGATGCCACGCGTTGCGGTGCTGACGCCACCCACGCTGGCGAGGACGGCGTACACCAAGCCGGGCATGCCGCGGGTAACGAAGGCAAGGCGACGCCCACACACCGCGACGCTCGCGTGCGCGTCTCGCCGGACAAGCTCGCACAGCTGGAGCAGAGGCTCGGCGTGCCCGTCGTGCTCGACGACACGCTCTCCAATGGCGTGGAACTGCAGTACGTCGCGAAGCGAGGGGCGCTCGGCGTCGGGACGGATATCGAGACTACGGCGGTGCGCATCGGCCACGACGCATTGATCGACGATGTGCTCGCGCACCGCATGACGATCGCGCGCGTCACGAAGTATAATGGCGTCGTCGGGAAGCTTCGACGACTCTGGGATCGTCTCATGGTCGAGTCCGGGGACATCAACCCATTCCGGCCAGGGAGTCGCGGCTGGGAATCGTTCGAGGAGATGCGGAAGCTAGACGAGCTGATCGAGTTACGACGCTCGCGTTGGAACCCGCATACCCTTGACGCTCGAACACTCGAAGACGAGATCGC
>VBLP01000268.1:1461-4409 GCA_005887925.1 Deltaproteobacteria bacterium
TCGAGTCGGGGAACCTCTTTGATATCTATGGTGAAGATGCGAGCTACGTTGATGACGCAGCCGACTGGCACATCACCAATGAGGTGGGAGGCGATTCCGGTGATGTCGTTCACGATATCGGTCTCGCAGAACCGTCAAACGACGGCAACCTGAGCGATCGTCGGACACGCCATGTTGCCGATCGCGCCACAGGTCCGCGCATCGCGGATGAGCACGGCATGAGCGTACTCGATGAAGCTCGCCTCGAAATCACCCGCAACCCGCGACACCACACGTTGCCTCAGGAGGAGATCGAGTTCTTCCAGGCGCGCGGGTTCCCGGGCCGAGACATTGACAACTTCACTGTTGAGCTGGACAAGCTCGATCATGAGATGGTCCATGGCGGTAACCAACCGCTCGCACGTCAGTACTGGCCCGAGCGTGAATGGAACACGAAGCTCATGAAGACGCTACGCGCGCGCGAGAAAGCTCTCGGTCGATGGCTGCGCCGGAACGAAATTCTTGCCATCATGGAGGCGCAGCGCATCCATTTCGACATCGCGGATCGCCCGTTCGTGCACTACACGAGGACCCCATGACCGAGCCGACGAAGTTCCCCCCCCAACAAGGCTTCGCTTGGCGAGGCAACTGGCAAGAAAGACTCTACGCACTCGTGCGGAAGCACGGGTACGCCTCCGTCACAGACTACGCGAACAGCCGGCCCCAGGCCACCCTCCTTGAGCTGGCCAACGGCCTCGGGCCAGGCGATGTTGCCCCTGTTCAGATCGAATCGCGACTCGTCGCGGAAGCGCAGGCGAGCGGCACGATGGAGCAATGCGCGCGGAGCTTGTTGGCGCGCGCTCTACGCGACGCGCTGCCGGAGGGTTGGCAGCGAGAATGGCACGACATCCCGGGCGACCCCAACACGCCGACGTTTCGGAAGGTGGGTGCTCTGTCCTCGTTGACCGCAGCGTTACCCGATGCGTATGAGCTGGCGATCGAGCGCGTTCGCGAAGCTCTCGATGCTGCCGGCATCCCAGCCGGCTGGTTGCCGACAGGCCCCGACGATGAGATTCTCATCGAAGTTTTCCGCCAACAGTGGGACGGGCCATGAACCATCAAGCGACCACCATGAGAGGTTCGCCTCGCGATCTGATTGGGTGCCGGACGGTGCCGGACCTAGAGCGCAAGATGTGACCCCCGTAACATTTCATACACATTTCTCCTTGGTTTTCGGGGGCTTTGGGATAAGGATCTCGCACGGCAAGAGGTGAATATGACGCGTCTCGCTCTTGGTGTCCTACTGGTCCTACTGGCGTCGGCCGTGCTCATGGCATGCGGCGGCACGGTCGCCATTCAATGCGACCAGAACTCTACGTGCGATCTTAGCAGCGGTGGTATCTGTTCCACTTCTGGAACCGGCAACAGGTGGTGCGCTTACCCGGACCCGAGCTGTCTAAGCGGCTATCGTTACTCGACGTTCCAGGTGGGCGATGGTCTGTCAGGCGTTTGTATCGCGGCCGGGATAGACGCGGGTGTCGATGCGCCGTCCAATCTTACCTGTAAACGTCGCGTCGCATTCGTTGATAACACCTCGGGAAAAGGTGAGATTTGGGTTACGAATCCTGATGGAAGCGGGCTTGTCAATGTATCTGACAACGCTTCGTCGAATGATACAGATCCTAACTGGTCACCTAATGGATTGAGCATCGCCTTTACATCTGATCGTACCGGGAATGCGAACATCTTCAGAGTCAATTTCGATGGAAGTGGACTTGTAAATCTTACAAATAGTACCGTAAGTGGCTATAATCCTGTATGGTCTCCTGATGGGACGCGCATCGCATTTGTTAGACAAGCGTCAGTAGGCCCGTCCCGTAGCACCGTATGGATCATGAATGCAAATGGAAGTGGAGCCACGCAAGTCTCGATCCTCGGCTTCGCTACGCACCTCGCATGGTCGCCAGGAGGTGACAAGTTGGTATTCAATGTTTATGATCCGACTGCCTTTCCGGGTATAAGTGTTCCTCTTCTATATGTCGCAGATCTGAGAACAGGAGCATCTCCACTAAAGCTCACTCAACAGACAAAGCTCGGCGAACAACGAGTCAGCTGGGCGCCAGCCACCAGGATTGCCTTTGATAACGCTTACGACGTAATTACCACAAATGGAGATGGAGCGAACCCCGTGAACGTTACAAAGGGAGTTGGAGATAATTACTGGCCACATATAGTCCATAACGGTGATGCTGTTATTCTCACGAGCGATCGAGATGCTGGTCACCAGGAGGTATGGTCAGTGGATGCTAATGGCGGCTCACCAACACAGATCACACGTAATACACTTACAGGTGGCGCAGATATTTTAACTGATGTGTCAGCTGATGAATTATTCATTGCTTACCGCCATCAAACTGGCACAGGCACTTCTGAGGTTGGTGTGATTAGCATTGATGGAATGATCAGTCACACGTTTAGCGCACCCGGCGGCAGCGATGTTACCTATATAAAATTTGCGTCATGCCCCTGATCTGTTCGGCTCACTCTCGTCGGCGTCGCTGGGCTCGACACGGCCGGAAGGCTGCACCAGAGCACCCGCAGCAGCGCTGCTGGTGATCGTGGCCCCAGCGATCATGGCGCCCCCCCCCCCGGCGAGCGCGGCGGCGACCCTGGCGGCACGGCGGCGGCACTGTGCGTGCCGCCCTGGCGAGCGCGGCGATGGTCTTGGCGCGCGGCTGTGGCGCGCGCGGCGGCGGCCTGTGGTGCGCGCGGCGGCCTGTGGTGCGCGCGGCGGCCTGTGGTGCGCGCGGCGGCCTGTGGTGCGCGCGGCGGCCTGTGGTGCGCCAGAGTTCCACGCGTCTCCCGACAGCCGATCTGCTTTCAGGTACTTGGCGGCACGCTGCGTGATCTGAGAAATGTGGGGGTCTAAGGCTCGGGTGCGGCGCCTTTCGTGCCGCGGCTCGACAAGA
>VBLP01000269.1:0-3496 GCA_005887925.1 Deltaproteobacteria bacterium
ATCTGCGGCACGTGCTCGCTGATGATCAACGGCCGCCCGCACGGCGGCAGGCCGGCGACCACGACCTGCCAGCTCCACATGCGGTTCTTCCGCGACGGCGACGAGATCTGGATCGAGCCGTGGCGCGCCCACGCGTTCCCGGTGATCAAGGACCTCTGCGTCGACCGCTCGGCGCTGGACCGCGTGATCGCCCGCGGCGGCTTCATCACCGCCAACTGCGGCTCGGCCCCCGACGCCAACGACATCCTCGTCCCCAAGGACCACGCCGAGCGCGCGATGGACGCCGCGGCCTGCATCGGCTGCGGCGCCTGCGTCGCCGCCTGTCCCAACGGCTCGGCGATGCTGTTCGTCGCCGCCAAGCTGTCGCACCTCCACCACCTGCCCCAGGGCCAGCCCGAGCGCCATCACCGCACCCAGGCGATGGTCTCGGCGATGGATGCCGCCGGATTCGGCAACTGCTCCAACCACTACGAGTGCGAGGCCGCGTGTCCCAAGGCGATCTCGCGCGACGTCATCGCCGAGATGAACCGCGACTACGCCCGGGCCGCCCTGGCCTCGCGCGACCGCGACGAGCGCGCCGGCGGCACCGGCTGAGCGCCCGTCCGGCAGGTCGGACGGCTCCGGAGCGTGCGCAAACGGCGGTTGTCTCCGGCGCGGCCAAACAGCTAACGTCCGCGTGTGGTCTCCGACGTCCAGGTCCCCGCCGCGCGCGTCATCGCCGCCCCCGGAACCACCGAGCGCGCCGCGCGCGACGACGCCGAGGCCGCGTGGCTGCGCGACGTCTACCGGCCCGACGAGCCGAACCTGACCGTGCGCGGCGTCATCGCCGGGATCCTGATCGGCTTCGTGATGTGCCTGTCGAACATCTACGTGTTCTTCAAGACCGGCTGGAGCCTCGGCGTCACGCTCACCGCGTGCATCCTCGCGTTCGCCACGTTCAAGCTGCTCCAGGCGCTCGGCGCGCGGCCGCTCGGGGTGCTCGAGAACAACGCGCTCACCACCGTGGCCTCGGGCGCCGGTTACATGACCGGCGGCGGCAACGCGGCGGCGTTCGGCGCGATCGTCATGATCACGACGGCCCAGCCCAGCAAGGTGGGCCTGATCGCCTGGTTCGGCCTGATCGCCGCGCTCGGCGTGTTCGTCGCGATCCCGATCAAGCGCCAGCTGATCAACCGCGAGAGCCTGGCGTTCCCGACCGGCACCGCGACCGCCGAGACCCTGAGGACGATCCACGCCGCGGGCAGCGGCCAGGGCACCGCCGCGGCCAAGGCGCTCGGCATCGCGGCGGTCCTCGCCGGCGTGCTCACCTTCGTGCGCGACTACCTCAAGTGGGTCCCCGGCCAGTGGGCGCCCCGGTTCCTGCTCCATGGCCACGACCTCGTCCGGTGGACGATCTCGATCAAGACCGAGCTCGTGCTGATCGGCGCCGGCGGGCTGATGTCGTTCCGCACCGGCTGGTCGATGCTGCTCGGCGCGATCGTCAACTACGCGGTCATCGGCCCCGCGCTGCTCGACCACGGCCTGCTCAAGGCGCGCGGCGGCCAGCCGGTGAGCTACGCCGGCATCATCGACTGGACGCTGTGGCCGGGCGCCGCGATCCTCGTCGGTGCCGGCCTGACCTCGTTCGCGCTCGACTACAAGAGCATCGCGCGCTCGTTCACCGGCCTGGGTGCGCTGCTCGGCGCGAAGCGGCACGCCGAGCCGATCGCCGGCATCGCCGCCGTCGAGGCGCCCGACTGGTGGTTCCCGGCGGGTGTGCTGCTGCTGTCGCCCGGGATCGTCGCCCTGATGTACCTGATGTTCGACATCCCGGTGTGGGCCGCGCTGCTCGCCGTGCCGATCGCCGTGCTGATGGGCTTTGTCGCCGCGCGCGTCACCGGCGAGACCGACGTCACGCCGACCAAGGCGCTCGGCCCGGTCACCCAGATGATCTACGGCGCGATCACGCCGGGAAACCTCACCGGCAACATCATGTCGGCCAACGTCACCGGCGGCATCGGCCTGCACGCCGCCGACCTCCTCACCACGCTCAAGACCGGCTGGCTGCTCGGCGCCCGGCCGCGCCACCAGGTCTACGCGCAGCTGTTCGGCGTGCTCGCCGGCGCGGCGGTCATCGTGCCGCTGTTCTATCTCGTCGTGCCGGTCGCGCAGCTCGGCACCGACGAATGGCCCGCGCCCAGCGCGCTGGTCTGGGCCAATGTCTCGAAGGCGTTCGTCAACGGCATCGATGCGCTGCCGCGCTCGGCGCAGATCGCCATCGCGATCGGCCTCGCCTTCGGCATCGGCCTGACCTTGCTCGACAAGGCCGCCCCGCGGGCGCGCGCGTTCCTGCCGTCGCCGTCGGCGATCGGCATCGCGATGGTCGTGCCGTGGTCGAACAGCTTCGCGTTCTTCCTCGGTACCGCGATCGCCGAGGTGATCCGCCGGCGGTTCCGGCGCTACGACCCGTACACCGTGCCCGTCGCGTCCGGCCTGATCGCCGGCGAGAGCCTGGTCGCCATCGCGATCACGATCGCCACGACCGTGCTGTGACGCGGCGAGCGTGAGCCCGACCTTCGCCGGACCTGCCGTCGGTCTGAGGACAACAGACCTCGCGCAGCGACAGATGCGCATCACTGCATGCTGGTAGAAAGCACTTTGTTCGATGCATTGACCTGTTGTAGAGCGGACTGTGGAGGTAGACGTGACAACAGGCGTACGCGGGACTGTCGGTGGCTGGGCGTGGGCGGTGACACTGTGCATCGCGGCGCTCGCCGGCTGCGAGCGCCGGTCGAGCCAGCGCCTCGGAACGGTCCGGAGCAACCTCGGCGCGCTGTCCGGAGGATCGCAGATGGCGACCTGGACCTGCACGGATGACCCGTGCCCGTGGGGCGACGAGCTGACCAACCCCGCGGTGGCCTGGCCGGACGAGGCGCAGCCGGTCAGCACGCGGCTCGGCTACACCGTGACACCGGCGGTCTATCTCCCGGCGAGCAGCGCCAACGGCCTGACCATCACGATCGACGTCGGCAGCGCCCGCGTATCTGCGGGCGAACCGCAGGAGTGGTCGCACCACCGGCTGGCCACCCTGTCGGAAGGCGAGAGCTACGATGTATCGGATCTGGGACCGGACGAGGTGCTGAGCGTGCAGTCGAATGATCCGTTCCGCTATCACGTGGCGCCAACCGATCCGGCCGACCACCCCGATGCCGGAGTCTCCGACGACGCGACGCCCGATGCCGGTGCTCCCGATGACGCGATCCCCGATGCCGGAGCTCCCGATGCCGGGACGCCGGATGCCGGGACGCCGGATGCACTGCCGCCCGATGCCCCACCGGTCGACGCCGCCGAGCCACCCGCGGGCCCCGGCAACCCATCGCAAGCGATCACGTGGACGTGCACCCGCCAACAGTGCCCGTGGGGTCCGACCCTGACCGCACAGGCGCTGGTCTGGCAGGTCGAGCGAGGCGCGATCGCGACGCACCTCGGCTACACCACCTCGGCGACGATCTACCTG
>VBLP01000269.1:3567-8982 GCA_005887925.1 Deltaproteobacteria bacterium
CGCGTTCCACGTCACCGGGCTCGGATTCGGCGAGGTCCTGAGCGCGGAGTCCGACGCGCCGTTCACGTATCGCGTCAACCTGCCGCCGGCGAGCGACCCCGGCCCATCAGACTCCGGCGCCGGGGGCAACCTGATGCAGGCCACTCCGTCGCTGTGGCGCTGCAACGTCTCCGATTGCTTCAGCGACGACTGGACCGGCGCGGTCGTGTCATGGCCGTCCTGGGCCGCGTACCAGAGCAACGCGCGGCCCGGAAACCTGTCGCGCTCGGTGGTCGCGTGGGACGACACGCCGCTGTACCCGTACATGGGCGCCTGGGCCGATGGTTGCGAGGTCGTCGGCATGTCCGGCATCACGCGGGTCATCGAGTGGCAGCGCGGCAGCGGCCAGTGGCGGGATACCTGGCTGTATCCGGGACAGTCCCATGTCATCCGGCTCGTCCCGCCGGAGGACGGCGCGCTGCTCGAAGGCTACGACGCCTCGCCGGGATTCACCGCGTCGCTGCGCAACTGTACACCGCAGCCGCTGCCCTGACGCCGCGCACGTTGCGTGACCGCGCCTGCGACCGAGCGCTCGGTTGCTCGCCGCCGCGCCGTCATGCGACCATACTGAGATCGGTTGTCCAGATGAGCTCTCGCATCTCCTCGACGGACGCGCCGCACCAGCTGGCCTTGCCCGCCGCGCTGTCGCAGCGGCTCGAGCAGCTGTTCGTCGAGGCCCCGCCCGACCCCGCGCAGCTCGTCCGGGTCAAGCAGCTCGGCGACGCCCACCAGCCGATCGACCACGACGTCGATGGCATCGCGTTCGCCTACCTCTACTTCGGCGCGAACTTCGCCAAGACCTACCTCGCCACCGACCTCGCCCCGCGCGGCCACGCGATCAGCCTCCTCGACCTCGGCGCGGGCAGCGGCGCGTCGATCTGCGGCCTGGTGCAGCGCTGCCACGACGAGGGCATCCGCATCGGCGAGCTGGCGATCGTCGACCGCAGCGAGCCGCAGCTCGCGCTGTTCCGCCGCGTCGCGCTGCCCTGGCTGCGCGCGCTGTATCCCCACCTCCGGCTGGTCACCGCCGGCGCCGACGCGATCGACTGGCTGTCCGCCGACCGGACGCACTGGGACGTGATCGCGGCGTCGTACCTGTTCTGCGAGCTCGGCCCGGCCCAGCGGCCGGCGCTCGAGACGCTCCTCGCGCGCCGGCTGCGCGAAGGCACGCGCTGCCTCGTCGTCGACTCGCTCGGGCGGCGATCTCCCCTTCGTCCGCGCCGTCCGGCTCGCCGAGCCGCCGCGCTACTCGACCGAGGACGCCGCGGCGCCGCTCGCCGACGACGTCATCCCCCGGATCTAGGCCAGGAGCCTGTGGGGCGTAGCGCCCGGGAGAACGCCTACACGCGACTCGCCGTGGGCTGCTACGCGGATGGGCGTCGGGACCGCGCCTGCCGAAGAACCACCGACGCTTGCGCGGACGGTCCTTGGTACGTGCGGGGGCATGACCTGCCAATCCTAGTTACAGTCGCGGCGCCCGACCCCATCCGCTCGCGGTCGCCCCCGGCGAGTTCGCGTTGACGTACTGCGATCACGCCTCGGAGCGCTCCGCATCGGATCCCCACTTCATGCCCGGGCGAGCGATATTCCGCGATCAGAGCACTAGTAGCCCGCCGCAGAGGTCTTGATCGGTCGGGCACCAGGTGGCGATGTCAACGCGCCGCGCGGCGACGTCCATGCACAGCGCGGCGACCCACGGTCCGCCGAGGGCGACCGCGAGACGTCAGCGCGAACTCGGCGGGGGCGACCGCGAGCGGATGGGGTCGGACGCCGCGACCGTGACTAGGATTGGCCGGGCCTTGCTCCGCACATACCTCGCGGGGTCCGCGCTCGAACCGGTGGTTCTTCGGCGGGCGCGGCTCCGACGCCCATCCGCGCAGCAGCCCACGGCGAGTCTCGCGTGCGAGCGTTCTCCCGGGCGCTATGCCCTACAGACTCAGCCTTGCTCCTCGCGGTTCCTCTCGCCGCGGGCCCGCTTCTGGGCTTCGGTGGGCAGCCGCCGGAACTGCGCGGACCTGGTCGCGATCTCCTCGCACGTGACCCCGGTCTCGTCGGCCTTGAGCAGCCGGAGCATGTGCTCCTGCGTGATCGCGCTGTCCTCCGGCGGACCAGTGCCCAGCATGTCCCGGATATGTTCATCCAGGTACTCCCAGACGCTCTGGGACGCCTCCCACTCCTGGTTGAAGCGGTCGCGCAGCGCCTCGGCGAGCAGCATGCTCTCGACCGAGAAGCTCCGGTGGGTCGACTTCACCTGATCGAAGGCCGGCTCGCCCTCGACCACGCCGATCACCGAGAAGCTGTGGTCGGTGACCTGGAAGCGCAGCCGTGTGTAGCCGAAGTAGGCCCGGAACCGGACCTCGGTCCTGGTCTTGCACGCGAGCTCGACTGCCCCCGGCAAGCACGACGGCAGCTTGGCGACGATGCCCTGGTGGATCAGCGTGCCGCCGCTGCGCTCGATCGCCGCCTCCTTCTCTCGCACCGCCTCGACGATCCGGCGCTGATGCGGGTCGCCGCTGGTCGCCATCGTCGCGGTCGTGAACAGGATCTCCGACCGGGCATCGCGGATCCCGCGCTCGAGCTCCTGCAGGTAGTAGGCGCGGCTGAGCGCGATCCGAAAGTTGTCGAGGTCGATCATCACCCGCGAGCGCAGCTGCGACTCGGCCTCGCGCTCGAGCCGCTCGCGGCTCATGCGCCCGAGCATGAAGAACTCGACGAACAGCACCGCGGCGAGGAGCGCGACGTGCAGCACATCCTCGGTCGTGGCGCCCTCGATGAAGCGATAGTGCGCCGCCGTGCCCGCGATCACCGCGAGGCCGATCCAGAACACGAGCTTGTGCGTCCAGATCCGGAGCAGCACACCGGGTCGAGGAGGCTCGACGGCGACCTCCGCGGGATCGATGCTGGTGTCTGACATGCAGCTCTGCCCTCCACGCGCCGGCCGCCGGGGCTCCGTCGGATCGGCGAGCCACCAGCAGAGCACGCCGGGTCGCGCTGCCGCAAGAAACCCAGGCCGCCGGGTCCGGTCGCCGCGTCGACGCGATCACGGACCACGCGGCTCGCGCGCCGTCAGCTGGAATACCCGCCGGGTCGGGTCGACGCGGTCACTGACCACGCGGCTCGCGCGCCGTCAGCTGGAATACTGCGGCCATCCGACGCCGCGCAATGACGGCGCCTCGGCGCGCAATGATCGTCCTGCGCCAGTCGTTGTACCTGCTCCCGCTTGGTGCGTCGACGGCTGGTGCCGCGAGAAGCCTGCGCTGGGCATCACCCGGAGCATTCGCGGCACCGGGTGGAACGATGTCTGGACCCTCGAGTCGACGGGCGTGGTGCACCACTTCGACGGCACGAAGTGGCAGCAGTTCGACCTCGGACTGCGACCGCCGCAGGCGGCGTACGCGCTGTGGGCGCTCGGTCCCCGGAGCGCGATGTTCGTCGGGGCGCCCGGCAGCGGCCGGCGTTACGACGGCAGCACATGGCGGCCGGTCGAGCCCGAGAGCTACTCGCTGTGGGCGCTGAGCGAGACCGACGCGTGGGCGGCCGCCTACGGCAACCCGTACTGCAAGCTGCAGCACTGGGACGGCGTGCGCTGGACCAAGGACCCGTTCAACGGCGCGGTCGGCGGGACGCTCATCGGGATCTGGGGCTCCGCCACCGACGACGTCTGGGCGATCAACAACGGCGGCACGATCCTTCACTACGATGGCTCGCAGTGGACGATCGTGGTCGACGACCTCCACGTCGGCCTTCAACCAGTGAGGGGCACCGGCCGGCGCGACGTGTGGGTGGTCGGTGGATACGGGCTGCGGCCGATCGTGCTGCACTGGGACGGCGCCGCCTGGTCCGAGGTCGCGTTCCCCGCGAAGGAAAAGGTGACCGCGGTGTGGGCCGCAGCGCCCGACGATGCCTGGGCCACGACCCTGTACACCGAAGCGCTCTATCACTGGGATGGCAAGGCGTGGCGGCTGCACTCGCTGCATCCCCACGCGGGCATCCAGTCGATCTGGGGCAGCGGGCCGCGCGACGTCTGGGCAGCCGGCACCGCGCTGCTGCACTGGGACGGCGCGTCGTGGACCGATCGCAACCTCACCACCGGCGACCTCGCCGGGGCATGGTTCGCGAGCGCCGACGATGGCTGGGCCGTCGGCCGCGGCGGCGCGATCCTGCACTGGGACGGCCGCGCGTGGTCGCGAGCGCCGAGCGGCACGACGCGCGACCTCTTCGGCGTGTGGGGCGCCGGCGCGCGCGACGTCTGGGCCGTCGGCGCCGCCGGCACCGCGTTGCACTACGACGGCGCGCAGTCGCGTGGCCGGCGTCGGCCCCGACGATGTGTGGATGGTCTCGTCGCAGAACAGCTGGCACTGGGATGGCCACCGCCTCGAGGCGCGGCCGGCGCCGGCCGGGATCGCCACCGGCCCATCGGGCGAGCTGTGGGGCTTCGACGCCACCTCGCTGGTGCACTGGGACGGCACCGCCTGGCAGCCGCAGAGCGAGCCTTTCCCCGATGCCGATCAGGGGGGCTGGCGGGTCAACGCGATCTTCCCCACCGGCAACACGGTGTGGGGCGTGGGAGGGAACGTCGTCAAGTGGGACACCGGCAAGCCGAGCACGCCCGATCTCCCCGCGCCGGCGCAGGGGTTCTTCGGTCCCGACTACTACGAGCTGACCTCGGTCTGGGCGAGCTCGCCCGACGACGTCTGGGCCTGCGGCGGCACCCAGGTGCTGCACTGGGACGGCCACGCGTGGCACCGCTTCCACCTCCCGGGCCCCCGGCTCGTCGCGATCGCCGGCAGCGGCCACGACGTGTGGGCCGTCGGAGATCTCGGCGTGATCTATCACCTGCGCGGCCCGGACGGGCGTCGCTGACGCTCGCGGCCCGGATCGACGATGGTGCCGGCGCACCGGGCCGTGAAGTGGGCGCTACGACGTCGCGAATCGCGACCAGTGCTCGATGCGATAGTCGAAGCCGTTGTCGTGATGCTGCGTCGGAGCCGAACGACACGTCCATGCCGCGTCAGCCTCGAACTCCGGGAAGTGTGTATCGGCACCCGGAAAAACGCCCTCGATCCGGCTGTAATGAAGGTTGGTGCAGCGAAAGTGCCCAAGAGCCTCACGGTACAGCTCGCCACCACCGACCACGCAGACACGGTCGACCTGCGCTTCGACTGCTCGATGCAGCGCTTGGTCGAACGACGCTGCCCGGTGGACCTGAGCGGGAAGCCTGTGCTCGGTGTCGCGCGTGACGACGATGTCGATGCGCTGAGGCGACGCAGGTAATGCTGGCAGTGCCTGCCAGGCCTTCCGACCGATGATCACGGCGACGCGGTCACCATCCACGGTGGGCTGTACAAGCAGGCGGACATGATTCGCGTGATCGCG
>VBLP01000269.1:8994-15715 GCA_005887925.1 Deltaproteobacteria bacterium
GCTGGATGCAGCCACCATGCACGCGATGGGCGGAAACGCGCGCCGGAGATCCGCGACGAAGCGGCCGAAGCCATGCGGGCACCGCTCGGCGATCTGATCGAGCGATGCGTACTCGAGCAACCGAGCGACAGCATTGCCGCCGGCGCTACGGCCGATTTCCTCGAAGCATCGACGCAACACGCACTTGGGATGATTGGAGGCCGGGTCTCCACCGTCGCCCCAGAGCGCCTCGGGGCGAGGTGGCAGCGTCGGCACCCGCCCGTACACGTGAAGCCACGCCTGGGGATCCGCGAGCGCCCAGGCCTCGATGCACTCGATGGCAAGCGCGAGCACCGCCGGGACGGCGTGGCCCTGGGCATGTGCTTCCGCGAAACCACGCTCGATGGCCGCTCGCCGATCGCGGTGATCGTTGTCGCGCACCAGGACCAGCGCGTGTGCATCTCGAGCCGCGAGCTTGCGACCGAGTCGGGCCTGATCGCTCTCACCGCGTATGCGAGGTTCGTCCTCGGTCAGGTCGAGATCACCCCGGAACCTCGACAGAACATGCTCCTGGAACGACAGCAACCCCTCCGGTGGCGCGCCGAACAGTCGCTCGAGCAGTACGCGAGCGCACCCGGCCCAGCGGGCACCGGGTTCTCGGAGCTCGGTGGCTCCTTCGCCGAGGATCAGGATGCGACGGCTCACGCAGGTCGAGCCAGATTGCTATCGCCGATGTTGTACCAGAGCTCACCGAGCGCCATCTCCGAGGCCAGCTCATCCAGGCCCTTCGCATCACTCATGCGCTGCACATGGACCCCGGACTGGTCGCGCGTGACCAGGACGACCTCTTCCGCGGTGAAGTGATTGAGCAGCAGCGGGCTGTGGGTGGTCAGGATGATCTGCGCGCCCTGCGTATCGGCGATCATTCGAATGGTATCGGCGACGATCCTAAGTTGACGTGGATGGAGCCCGTTCTCGGGCTCCTCGATCAGCATCCGCTGGCCAGCCGACTTGAGGGAGATAAGCGCGAGCGCTGCTGCGACAACCACACCATCAGACATCTGTGATGCGGGAATCGCGCCCGTTCGCAGCGCGAAGTACAGCTCCTTGCCCCCGCTCGGCGTGTGCTTCTTGGTCGCCATCTTCGCGACGTGTGGAGACAGCCGTCTCAGGATCTCATTCACGCGTTCGATCCGCTCGTCGTCCACACCGCTCGTAAGCCATTCGTCGACGATGCCAACCACGCCGTAGCCGTCAGGCCGTACCGGCGCATCGAGTGGAGCTGGCAGCGCGATCGCGCGCGCATCGAGGCGAAGCATCGTGGCGCTCAGGTCGTTCGCGATCGCATTGACGCTGCGTTCGATCGCCGAAGCAGGCACAGCACTGGAAGCACGGCTCTGGAGGCTAAGCTCGGTGCTGTTCGCCCGCTGACCCGAGATCGAGTTGCCTCCATATATCAGGTTGCCCGGTTCGGATTCCAGGATCTGTCGATCGTCCCACAAGATGCGTTCCTTCGAGAACACATCGCGTTGCGGCGATACGGCAACCAAATATCGATACGAGTGGCGTTTGCCGTCGAAGTCGAGCGTCGTTATTCCGTCCACGGTGAACTCGATGTCGACCGATTTGTCCCCGTGCCTTGCAGCCACGGAGGGTGAGCACTCGAGCAACTGTTCGGGGCTGAACTGCGCCGGATCACCGCACCGCGACAGTGCCATCAGCGCCTGCAGGATCGTCGACTTGCCCGAGTCATTGGGGCCAACCAGCACCGTGATCGGGCCGAGCGGGATCGTCGCCGAGGCGATCGCCTTGAAGTGACGGATGCTCAACTGGGTGATCACACCTCACGCTATCGCGCGGACGGCTCGGCGTCCAATACGCTTCGCGTGTCGACGGCGTCGGTGGCGTGGAGCAGGAGCTGGAGCGAGTCGGTGGGCCGCAGCGCGGTGCGGTGACCGCCGCCGCCCTCGCCGATCCAGTAGATCTTGCGGTCCCACGGGTAACGCGCGTCGCGCGCGACGACGGCGATGCGGTCGGCGCCGGACTTGCGGACGTCGGCGATGAGCGCGCGGACCTGGGCGAGCGAGGTCTCGGGGCGGAGATGCAGCGCGATCGCGGGGCCATTGCCGCGGAGATCGCGGAGCGCCGAGACGCGCTGCGCGGCGCCGTAGTGCTGGCCGCCGATCACGACCTCGCCGGTCTCGTTGATCTCGGCCTCGGGGAGCTGCGGATCGATCCCACCGGGGCGGACCCCCGCCCCGCCGGCAGAGCCGTCGGGGTCCCCACCCCCCGCGCTCGACTCTCGCCGATCGCTCTCGGCGGCGTTGCCGGCGACCGGCCAGTTGTCGGGGTCGGCGCGGCGCTGGATCTCGGCGACCGAGGCATTGGTCAGGCGGTCGAGCTCCTCCCAGGACCGCACGGCTTCGTGCCAGCCGGGATCGGCGCCGCACATCACGCAATCGGCGACTGCGTTGCGCACGCGCTCGGTGGCGCGCCGGGTCGCGACCGCATCGACGATCGGGCCCTGCTGCTCGGGCACGACGTGCTTGCAGTCGCCGGCGAGCTGGCTGCCGCACATCCGGATCAGGTAGCTGCGCGCGTCCTCGTCGGGCGCCGGCAGCATCGCCGCGGCCCTGGGATCGCGCCGGGTCAACAGATCATCGGCCTCGATCGGCGGCGCGAGCAGGGTCGGCCACACGGTGACCGCGAGGGCCTCGACCTGGTCGGCCATCGGCCGGGCGCGCACCGACTGCACCGGTGCGAGCGCGAGCACCATCAGCTTGAGCTCGGCCTCCTGCGCGACCGAGCGATCCATGCCGGGGCGCAGCGCGAGCGCGGTCCGCGACAGCTCGGCGTACGCCTGGGGCGTGCGGCCCGCAGCGACGAACTTGTCGACGGCGGTCAGCAGCGGCCCGTGGTTGTAGTCGGCGTTCTCGCCGGGGTGCACCTGGATCCGGTCCTCGCCGCAGCCGGCTGCACCGGGGATCGCGCCCGCGATCGCGCCGAGGAGGATCGAGGGGGCGAGGAACCGGCGGCGAAGGCTCATGTCGATGTACGAGATACGTAGCAAGGCAGATGCCCGCGTATGTCTGCGTTTCTGCGTCAGCTGTGTGCCGCGACCGCGACACAGCGCGCGAGATCGGCGACGGCGACGCCCGGACCGAGCGCAACGATGCGAGCTTGCTCGGGGCTCGCCGGCGCGATGGCCTCGCTCGACACCCGTGGGCCCACCCGGTGCACGGCGACCCAGGGCGCATCGGCGCCGGCCTCGGCGCGGACGATTCCCTTGATCCTCACGTAGTTGGGCGGCAGCTCGGCGAGCTGGTCGGCGAGCTCCTCGACGTCGACCGCGTGCTCGACCGCGAGCCACACGCTGTCGATTCCGTGTGCAGCGGGGCTGTCGAGATGCTGACAGCTCTCGTCGTGGACGTGCGGGCGAACCTGCCCAAATAGCTGGGGAACCTGCTGTGCCAGCGGCAGCGCTCCGCCCGGCTGCTCGGGGTCGGCCAGCAGCGCCTCGAGCCAGGCCGCGTGGTCATCGGCGCTGCCGCGGCGGAGCAGCGCGCGCGGCGCCAGGCCGCGGGCGACAGATTCCGCACGCTCGGCGTCAGAATTGTCGGTCAGCTCGGCCTTGGTCACCAGCAGGACGTCGGCGTACGCAACTTGCGCATCGACCGACGCGGACACCGGCCGCGATGCGAGGAAGTGGGTTGCGTCGATCAGGGTCACGACCGCGGCGAGCCGGACCTTCTGCGCGACCGGCTCGCGGGCGATCGCCCACGCGATCGGCAGCGGCTCGGCGACGCCGCTGGTCTCGAGCACGATCGCCTCGAGCGACGGGTTCTGCGCGACCAGCCCGAGCAGCGCCGCGTCGAGATCATCCCCGAGCACGCAGCACACGCAGCCGCCGGGCAGCTCGATCTGGCGCGCGGTCTCGCCGCCGAGCAGCGCCGCGTCGATGCCGACCGCGCCGAGCTCGTTGACGACCACGCCGAGCTTGCCGGTCGCATCGCGCGCCGCGCGCCGCGCCAGCAGCCGGTTGATCAGCGTGGTCTTGCCGGCGCCGAGGAAGCCGGTGACCAGGACGAGCGGGACGGTCACGCAGCGATCGTAGCGCGGAAACGGTACAGATCGCAGGTCATGCAGTCAGGCCGGGCGCTCGACCACGACCGGGCGAAGCTTGCCGGCCGCGGTCAGCGGGATCTCGGGGACGACCTCGATCGCCAGCGGCACGCCCGGCAGGTAGCGCTCGGCGTGCTCGCGCAGGATCCTGGTCTCGCGCTCGGGCAGCGAGTCGCCGCGGAACAGCACGACCTTGAGCACGATGCTGCGGTCGAGGCGCTGCACGACCTGGAACGCGCGCGCGACGTCGCCGACGATCGCGAGCACGATGTTGAACACCAGGCCGCTGACCGCGCGGCCCTGCGCGTCGACCAGGGTCTCGGTCACGCGGCCCTCGATCGGGCCGATCCGGACCAGGCCGCGGCCGCACGCGCAGCGCGCATCGCCGCGCGCGACCGCCAGATCGCCGGTGACGTAGCGGATCATCGGGCACGCCAGGTTGTGGAGATCGGTGACGACGACCTCGCCGGACTCGCCGGGGCGCGCGGCGCGGACCGCGCCGTCGGGCTCGCGCACGACGAGCTCGACGATCAGGTTCTCCATCGACGTGTGCATGCCGTCGTGGACCTCGCACTCCGAGCCGATCAGCATGACCTCGCGGCAGCCGTAGGTGTCGAACGCCGGACCGAACGCCTGCTCGATCGCGGTGCGGTCGTGCGGCAAGAGGCGCTCGGCGCCGGTCAGGACCGGGATCGCATCCCAGTCGCGCACGCCGCGGTCGTTGACGTACCGGGCGAGCGCGCCGGCACCGTTGGCGTACGCAACGATGACCTGCGGCCGGAACTTCCGGATCTGCGCGACCGCGCCGGCCAGCGCGTCGTCGCCGCGCGGCGTGCTGTCGACGTAGAGGTCGCGCTTGACCAGGCGATCGACCTCGACCTTCTTGCGCTTCCACCACGACGCCGGCGGCGGCGCCATGCCCCAGTAGTGCAGCGCGCGCATCCCGATGCGGTAGCCGCCCCAGCCGTAGCCGCGCCAGCGGATCGCGTCGCGCCAGTGCCGCGACTCGGCGTTGTAGCGCACGGTGACCGGCTCGCCGGAGCTGCCGCTCGTGGTCTTGGTGATCACCGGCAGCGGCGGCACCCGCGCGGTGCGCGCGTCGATGCTGGCGCGCACGATCGGCCGCTCGAGCAACGGCAGCCGGGCGAGATCCTCGATCGCGGTGAAGTCCTCGGGCGACAGGTTTCGCTCGTCGAGCACCTGGCGATAGAACGCGGTGTGGCGGTAGGCGTGGCGCAGCAGGCGACGCAGCAGGCCGACCTGGAGGTCGCGCAGCGCACCCGGCGTCCAGCGCTCGGTCTCCCGCAGCGAGCGCAAGAGGCCGACGGTGGGCCGGCCGCGCGCCGCCTCGAACGCCGGGAACAGCGCCTTTGCGAGCAACGGCCCGTAGAGATCGATCACGGAGCCATCACGCTAGCATGGCAATGCGATCCGCCGCGGACTCGACGGTGACGACCTTGCGCCACCCGGTGGAAGTCAGCGGAATCTCATCGCCGCGATCGTACAGTGCCTCGCTGATCCGGCCATCGATCGGCCCGATCATCGCCAGGCCGCGGCCGCACGGACAGCGGGTCTCGGCCCTGGCGATCGCGACTTCGCCGGTGACATAGCGGATCATCGGACACGCCAGGTTGTGGAGATCGGTGATCGCGACCTCGCCGACCTCGCCGGGGCGCGCAGCGCGGACCGCACCCCCGGGCTCGCGCACGATGAGCTCGACGATCAGGTTCTCCATCGACGTGTGCAGGCCATCGTGGATCTCGCACTCGGCGCCGATCAGCATGACCTCGCTACAGCCGTAGGTCTCGAACACCGGACCGAACGCCTGGGCGATCTGCGTGCGATCGTGCGGCCACAGCCGCTCGGCGGCGATGATCACCGGGATGTCGCGCCAGCTGCGCAGGCCGTGGTCGTTGATGTAACGAGCCAGCGCGGACGCGCCCGCCGCATACGCGACCATCACCTCGGGCCGGAACGCCGCGAGCTCGCTCGCTGCCTGCTCCAGCGCCCGCTCGCTGCGTACCACGCAGTCGATGTGGAGGTCGCGCATCAGCCGGCGATCGAGCGCGCGGCCGACGCGCGCCAGCCAGCTCGCCGGCGCCGGCCGGTACGCGCGCCACCTCGTCGCATCGCGCCAGTGCCGCGACTCGGCGTTGTACTTGACGACCGGCGCGCCGGTCAGCGCGCTGGCTGCGTGCTCGATCACCCAGCGCGGTTCGTCGGCGGTGCGCGACTCGAGCGTCTCGCGCGCCGCTTCGCGATCGAGCAGCGGCAGATGACACAGGTCGGAGGCGTCGCGAATATCGTCGGCGTGCATGCCGCGCTCGTCGAGGAGCTTGCGATAGTACACGGTGTGAACGGCCGCGTGCCGGATCAGCCGGCGCAGCAGGCCCGCCTGCAGGTCGCGCAGCGCATCGAGGGACCACCGCTCGCTGCCGCGCAGGAACTGGAGCAGCGGCACGGTCGGTCGCCCGTGCGCGGCTTCGAGCACCGGGAACAGGACCTTCTCGAGGAGTGGACGGTAGAAACCCATGGCAGCCGTTTCCCGGTTAACATGCACCCCGCGTGCTAGGCCGACTGCGCAAGAAGAACCTGCATACGTGGATTCGCGATTACGGCC
>VBLP01000269.1:15743-17509 GCA_005887925.1 Deltaproteobacteria bacterium
GCTGTGGGGCAAGGCCCCCGACGACGTCGGAAAGCAGCGAGTCGCCACGTGGTCCGAGCGCTATCCCGCGCTCGATGAATTCCGCGACAGCGATGGCCGCCCTCCGCGCCATGGCTGGTTTTTTCCCGGCGAGGAATACCGCCCCGAGTTCCTCGATCGCCTGGCCGGGCTCGTGCGCGCGGGTTTCGGTGAGGTCGAGTTCCACCTCCACCACGATGGTGACACGCGGCACACCCTGGCGCCCCGGATCACCGAGCACCTGCGCACGTTCGCACAGCACGGTCACATCGCGCGCGACGCCAGCGGGTTCCGCTGGGCGTTCATCCACGGCAACTGGAGCCTGGCCAACGGCCGGCCCGACGGGCGGTGGTGCGGTGTCGACGACGAGCTGGTGATGCTGCACGAGCTCGGCTGCTACGTCGACCTGACCTTTCCCTCCGCGCCCGATCCGTGTCAGCCCGACAAGGTCAACCAGATCTACTGGCCGACCGGCGACCTCGCCCGGCGCCGTGCGTACGAGCACGGTGAGCGCGCGCGCGTCGGCGCACACCACGACGACCGCCTGCTGATGATCACCGGGCCGCTCGCGATCGCGCGCAAGGGCGCCGGGATCCGGATCGAGAACGGCGCGATCACCGGCGACGATCCGCCGACCGCGGCGCGCGTGAAGACCTGGATCGATCAGGCGATCCACATCGCCGGGCGGCCCGAGTGGGTGTTCGTGAAGGTCCACACCCACGGTGCGCTCGAGCGCACTGCGGCGTCGCTGCTCGGCGAGGGTGGGCGCACGCTGCATCGCGCCCTGCGCGACCACGTGCGCGACGGCACGCAGCTGCACTACGTGACCGCGCGCGAGATGTACAACGTCGCGCGCGCGGCCATGGACGGCAAGGCCGGCAACCCGAACGTGTATTTCGACTACGTAATTCCGCCCCCACCGATCGCCGTCGCGTAAGAGTTTCCCGCAAGCGGGACGTTCGGCGGCGCTCGCGGCAGACCACGGCAGCGTGCGCTGCCGCGCGCCGATCCCGGCGGCGGTCGATTCGTCGGACGGCGGCGGAATCATCGCACGTCGTCGGACTCGTCGGATATCGTCGGGGTAGTCGGCGTGCGGTGCGCTTCGTCCGTCCTTCGGACAGGCGAAGAGCTCCCGCGAAGTCGTGAGGTAGTGGTGAGCCATTGCGAGTGATCGGATCACCGACGTAGGCTGTACGAGGAATTCATGCGGGTCCTGCCAGGCGCGAGAGATCGATCGGCAGACGAGACGCTGCGGATCTCGCGCGGCCCGGCGCCCGAGCGCGAGGTGATCGACGCGCGCTACGAGATCACATCGCTGATCGGCCGCGGCGGCATGGCCGAGGTCTACGCCGCCCGCGATCGCAAGCTCGAGCGCGCCGTCGCGATCAAGCGGCCGCGCCGCGACGTCGACGACACCGCGATCTCGGATCGCCTGCAGCGCGAGGCGCTCGCGCTCGCCGGCATCGACTCGCCGCACGTGGTGGCGGTCCACGACGTCGGGACCACACCCCAGGGCGTGTACCTGGTGATGCAGCGGCTGTACGGCCGCACGCTCGACGTCGAGATCGAGCAATACGGCCCGGTCAACCCGGCGCGCGCCTGCCGGATCGCGCACGACATCCTCACCGGGCTGGCGGCGATCCACGCGAGCGGGCTGATCCACCGCGATCTCAAGCCGTCGAACGTGCTGATCAACGAGCGCAGCGAGGCGACGGGGGGTGGGGACCCGGCCGGCTGTGCCGGCGGGG
>VBLP01000269.1:17635-38630 GCA_005887925.1 Deltaproteobacteria bacterium
GAGCGCAGCGAGGCGACGGGGGGTGGGGACCCTGCCGGCTGTGCCGGCGGGGCGGGGGGCAGAGCCCCCCGTGGGATCAACCGAAGAGATCACGCCGTGCTGCTCGACCTCGGCGCCGCGCTGCACCCGCGCAAGCGGCCGCTGACCGCGCCGGGCACCGTGCTGGGCACGCCCGAGTGTCTCGCGCCCGAGCAGCTCACCCACGGTCCGATCGACGCCCGGGTCGACCTGTTCCAGCTCGGTCTGATGCTGATCTTCCTGCTCACCGGCCGGATGGCCCGGCGCGCCGTCGATCCGAGGACGTTCGCGCTGCCCCAGGCGCTGCGCGAGGTGATCGCGCGGGCGCTCGCGCCGGTCGGCGCACGCTACGCATCGGCGGTCGAGATGCGGCGCGCGCTCGATCAGGCGCTCGCGGCGTTCACGCTCGAGCCGATCGAGCCGGTGATTCCGAGCAGACCCACCTTGCGCTGGCCCGAGCCCATCCCGCGGCCGTAGCTCCACGAGCTACGCACCACCCCCCGCACCTCGGGCCAGCGCAAGGCTTCTTTCCGGCCGGTCACCGGCGCAGCGTTTGTATCGGCTCTCACGCTTCCCCTCGGAGGCGCGGTCGCACGCGGGTTTTTCGGGCCCCGGATGTGCGCGGGTTCTCGTCGGAGCCATCCGCGCGGCGCCGGCTGCACCGTGCGGCGCGCCGGGTCTATGTCAGGTCAGACTTAAATTACGGGAATCGCTGGGGCATAATTGGCTGCGTGACGATTCCGGCGGGGACGCTAGTCCCGCGCGACGCTCGAGATTTCGGCAGCTATCAGCTCCTCGCGAAGCTCGCGACGGGTGGGATGGCCGAGATCTTCCTGGCGCGCCCCACCGGTTCGGCCAGCCGCGACGTCCTGGTGCTCAAGCGCATTCTTCCGCACCTGGCAGAAGACGAGCACTTCGTGACGATGTTTCGCGACGAGGCGGACCTCGCGAGCAGGGTCGCTCACAAGAACATCTGCCAGGTCCAGGCGTTCGGCGAGTACGGCGGCACGTGGTTCATCGCGATGGAGTACCTGCACGGCGTGCCGCTGTCGCGGATGATGACGCGGCTGTCGAAGGTCGGGAAGATGCTCGACGTCCGGATCGTCGCCGGCATCATCGTGCAGGCCTGCGAGGGGCTGCACGCCGCGCACGAGGCGCGCGGCCCCGACGGGCAGCTGCTCGGCCTGGTCCACCGCGACGTGTCGCCGCCCAACATCATGGTGTGCAGCGAGGGGCTGGTGAAGCTGCTCGACTTCGGCATCGCCAAGGCGCGCGGCGCCAACTCGCGGACGCGGACCGGCACGGTCAAGGGCAAGAACGCGTACATGTCGCCCGAGCAGATCCTCGGCAAGGGCCTCGACCGGCGCAGCGACGTGTTCGCGCTCGCGGTCGTGATGTACGAGATGCTCGCGATCCGCCGGCTGTTCCACCGCGACTCCGACTTCCTGACCTTCAAGGCGATCACCGAGGAGCCGATCCCCGACATCCGCGAGCGCCGGCCCGATCTGCCGCCCGGCATGCGCGCCGCGCTGCTGCAGGCGATGGCGCGCGATCCGGCCGGCCGGTTCGACTCCGCGCAGGCGTTCGGCAACGCGATCCGCAACGCGGTCGCCACGGCCGGCGGCCCGGCGACGCCCAGCGACCTGGCGCGCCTCTTGACCACCGACTTCGCCGACGAGATGACCGCGCGCGACGAGATCCTCAAGGCCGCCGACGAGCCGGCCCCGATCGCGGCCCGCCCGGCGCGGAGGACCGCGCCACCGCCGCTACCCCGCCCGCCGGCGCCCCCGGGGACCACCGGCGCCGTCGGCGAGTTCGGCGCGCGCGATGACAGCCGGCCCAACCGCGCCGGCTCGCTCGACGCGGAGCCGTCGATGATCGTCCAGGCTCCCGGCACCGGCCGGATGGAGCTCGTCACACCGCCGACGCCGGCGCTTCCCGCCGGTGTCATCGATCTGTCGGCGAACGTACCCGCCGACACGTGGATGGCGAACCCCGAGACCGATCTGCTCCGCGGTCACCGCATGCGCGGGATCCGGAACATCGCGATCGGCCTCGCCCTGCTCGACCAGCCGCCCGTGGCCGTCGAGACCGAGACCCCCGACGCGGCGGTCGAACCGCCCGTCGATGCACCCACCGGGCCGACCCGCGACGAGATCATTTCGATATCGCATTTCGGGTTCTTCAGCATCAACGCCAACGTCAAGACCCAGATCTACGTCGACAACAAGCTGATCGGCGACACGCCGCTGGTCCGGTTCCCGCTGCCGCCCGGGCCGCACAAGGTCAAGGCGATCGGGCCGCGCGGCAAGGTCAAGATGATCAACACCACCATCTACGGCGGGCGCTACACCGACGAGGATATGATCACCTGGTGAACGCGCTGGACGTGCTGCGCGCCGCCGGGCTCGGCCTCGGGCTCGGCGTCGTGACCGGCATGCCGATCGGCGTGATCAACACCGCGATCATCGACGCCGCGGCTGCGGGCCGCCAGCAGTTCGCCCGCGGCCTGGGCCTGGGCGGCGGCATCGCCGACGCGATCCACGCCGTGCTCGCGTTCGCCGGCGTCGGAGGCGCCATGGTGGCCGAGCCGGCGCTGGTGCGCGGCCTGGCGATCGCCGCCGCCGCGGTGGTGATCGCGTACGCCGTGCTGGCCTGGCGCCGCCGGCGCCGCGGGCTCGCCGAGCGCTCCGGTCCCGCCGCGGCCGGCGAGACCTCGCTCCGCCGCGGCACCGCCACCGGCGCGATGCTCACGCTGCCCAACCCGACCGCGCTCGCCGCGTGGGTCGCGGTGGCCGCCGCGCTGTGGCCCGATGCCACGCCGGTCGAGGCCGCGCTGATCGCCGGTGGCGTCGGGGTCGGCTCGGCGCTGTGGTTCATGCTGCTGGCGCGCTGGATCGGCCGGCTGCGCCGCGATCACCCGGTGCTCACCGTGATCCCGCGCGTCGCGCTGGGCGCGCTGATCGCGATCGCGCTCGCCGGCGTGGCGCGCGCGCTATGACAGCGGCGCCGGGCGGATGCTCGTGATGTGCAGACCCGACTCGACGCTGGTCACGATCAGCACGCGATCGCCCGCCGAGAACCGCGGCACCAGCTCCGGCGGCCCCTGGAACTGCAGATCGGCGAGGTTGCCGATGTCGAGCTCGGCGCCGGTCTCGTCGGTCGCGCGCTCGATGTCGAGCTGGATCTTGGTGACCTGGCGCGCCGCGACGTTCTGGAACTTCGCGCCCAGCGTGTGCAGCTCGATGCTGCGGATGGTCCCCACCACCCGCATACCCTCGTCGCTGCTCATGGCGCCATCGTACACCCGGCGCCGATGGCCGGGTCGCGTGTCCGGATCAAACCCGGGCGCGCCATCGCATGTAACCAGCCGTGCCTCACGTCGTAGCACCTGCGATGCATCACCACGCGCACCCGGCCGCGACGCCCGCACGTCGCCGCCGAGCGGCGTCAGTTGCCGTCGCGCGGCGTGCCCGGCGGCGGTTCCCGGGTCGGCCGCACGCGCGTGCCGGCGATCGCGATGCCGTCCATCGCGCGCGACGCGTAGATGCAGTCCTCGTCGCCGATGCACACCAGGTGGTGGCTCGTCCCGGCGGCGCGGAGGTAGTCCTCCCCCGGTCCGATCGTCCGGTCGTTGACCGGATCGTGGACCCGGCCGGCGAGGATCGTCGTCATCTCCTCACCGATGTGCGTGTGAGGCGGGAACACGGCGCCCGGCGCGAGCCGGACGAAGCCGCAATCCGCGGCGGCCGCCGCCGGCCCGCCCTCGAAGTCCACGAAGCTGATGCCGGGTACGACCTGCGGGATCCACGACGCCGGGCGCTCGATCAGCCCGAGCAGCTCGCGCGCGCGGTCGAGCGTGACGTCGAACATCCGCGCCATCCGCGCCGCGAACACCTCGAACCGGCCGCCGCCGACCGACGCCATCAGCCGCTGCTTGACCGCGGGCGACGGCGCGACCGGCTGGACCACCGAACCGAGCGTCTCGGTCGTGCGCTGGTAGGCGGCGAGCTCGGCGGCGAGCGCCGCGTCGCTGGCGATCGCGCGCTCGACCACGCTCGCCTCGTCGGTCTCGAGGATACCGAGCGCGTACAGCGGCAGGAGCTCGCGGAGGTCGCCCGTCATGCCTTCTCCGATCGTCCGGTGGTTCGACCGGGCTCGACCAGCCCCGACCGCAGGCGCTCGAGCCCCGCCGCGATGCGCGACTTGACCGTGCCGACCGGGATCGCGATCCGCTCGGCGATCTGGGTGCACGTCAGGCCCTCGAAGTACGCGAGCTCCAGCACGCGGCGCTGGTCGGAGCTCAGCTCGGCCAGCGCGCTGCGGATCTTGCCGTGATCGGGGCTCGCACCTTCGGCGTCATCCGGCACCAGCTCCAGCCCGCCGTCGCCCCTGTTGCGTGAGACGCGGGCCGACTTCTGCAGGTCCAGTGCGCGGGAACGCATACGGATAGCCAACCAGGTACGAACCCGACCGCGCTTCGGATCGAAGTCCTTCGCGCTGCGCCAGGCTTCGAGGAACACGTCGTGAAGCAGGTCTTCGGCCTCGCGGCGCTCGCCCACGATCCGCAGCGCCAGCCCGAGCAGCAGCGAGGCGTGACGCTCGTACAAAAGCGCCAGAGCTGCGCGATCCCCCGAGGCCATCGCCGCGACGAGCACCTCGTCGTCGGCATCGTCGGCGGGCGGACCGGCCATGCCGCCAGGCTAGCACGCCTTTTGTGTCGCGTGCTTGCATGGTAATCACCCGCGATGCTCGAGGCGCTTCGCGACGAGGTCCGCGCGAGAGCCACGGAGCGCACCTGGTCGCAGGGCGTTGCGCTGGCGCGCGATGGCCGCGTCGTGAGCCAGCACAAGCTCGTCGCGCGATCCGGCGATGCGGCAGGGGAGATCCAGCTCGAGGTCCGCGTACCCGGCCGGCCCACGCCGTTCGAGGTCACGCTCTACGTCGCGCACGGCGACTGGGAATGCAGCTGCGAGAGCCGCGAGCGCGCGTGCTCGCACGTCGTCGCCGGTGTGCTCGCCGCCGTCGCCGCCGCCCGCGACGGCGCCGGGGTGCCCGACGAGGCCGCGCGCGGCCTGGCCGCGATCCGGTACCTCCTGACCCCCGCGCAGGGCGGCGTGATCATCGATCGCGCGCTCGTGCGGAAGGATCGCACCGAGCCGCTCGCCGGCTCCCTGCTGTCGCTCGTCGGGACCGGCAAGGCGGCAGGGATTGCCACCACCGAGACCGACCTCACCGCCGACCGGCTGATCACCGCGCGGGCCGGGGCGATCGACGGCGCTCGCCTCCAGCTGCTGCTCGAGGTGCTCGCCGGCGCGCGCGACGTGCGCTGGAACGGCGAGCCGATCACCACCAGCCGCGAGCCGGTCGTGCCGCGCGTCGTGGTCGACGATGCGCCGGGCGGCGCCGAGCTCCGCATCGAGCGCGACCCGATCGTGCGCGACGTCGTCGCCGTCGGCGTCGTGCGCACCACCGACGACGTGCTGCGGCCGATCGGCGCCGAGGACCTCAGCGGATCGCGGCTCGACCGGCTGCCCCACGTGCAGTTCGTGCCGCAGTCGGCGTTCGCCACCCTGCTCGGCGTGACCCTGCCCGAGCTCGCGCAGCGCGTCCCCATCGATGTCCGCGCCACCCGGCTGCCCAAGCTCGGCGGCCGCGAGCCGCCGCGCATCGACTTCGATGTCCAGCCCGACGGCGATCAGCTGCGCGTGCTGCCGACCCTGCTCTACGGCGACCCGCCGCGCGCCCGCGTCGACGCCAACACGCTCGTCCACCTCGGCGGCGCGCTGCCGATCCGCGACCTCGACGAGGAGCGCAAGCTCACCCACCGGCTGCGCGACGAGCTCAACCTCGTCCCCGGCCGGCGCGTCGAGCTCACCGGCAAGGACGCCAGCGCCATGCAGGCCAAGCTCGCCGCCTGGCTGGTCGCCGACTCGCGCGCCGCCAGCCTCGCCAAGGCCGTGCCCCTCGAGCCCCGCGTCGCCATCGACGGCGCGCGGATCGACGTCGAGCTGTCCGGCGGTGGCAGGCCGGCGCCGAGCTCGTGCCGCTCACCGGCGGCGGCTGGGGCCGGCTCCCCAAGTCCTGGCTCGATCAGCACGGCCAGCGCCTCGCCGACCTGCTCGCGACCGCCGGCGACGAGCGCCGCGTCCCGATCTACGCCCTGCCCGATCTCGGCAAGCTGTGCGCCGAGCTCGACCAGCCGCCGCCCCCCGAGCTCGAGCGGCTGCGGCCCCTGCTCGACGAGTTCACCGGCATCCCGGCCGTGCACCCCGAGGGCCAGTTCACCGGCGAGCTCCGGCCCTACCAGCAGCACGGCCTGGACTGGCTCGCGTTCTGCCGCGACGCCGGCCTGGGCTGCGTGCTCGCCGACGACATGGGCCTGGGCAAGACCATCCAGGCGCTCGCCGTCATCCGCGGCCGCACCCTCGTCGTGTCGCCGACCAGCGTGCTGTTCAACTGGCTCGCCGAGACCCGCCGGTTCCGCCCCGATCTCCGCGTCGCGACCTACCGCGGCGCGCGCCGCAGCCTCGAGACCGACGCCGACGTCGTGCTCACCAGCTATCCCCTGCTGCGCAACGACAGCGACGTGCTCGCCGGCGTCACCTGGGACACCGTCGTGCTCGACGAGTCGCAGACCATCAAGAACCCCGACAGCCAGGTCGCGCGCGCCGCGTACCGCCTGCGCGCGGCGTGGAAGCTGACGCTCTCCGGTACCCCGGTCGAGAACCGCCTCGACGAGCTGTGGAGCCAGATCCACTTCACTCGGCGACCCTGCCGCCGCCGCCCGCCTGCGCGAGCGCATCCGCCCCTTCGTGCTGCGCCGGATGAAGTCCGAGGTCGCCCGCGACCTGCCGCCGCGCACCGACGCGCTCATGTACGTCGAGCTCGACGACCTCGAGCGCGCCATCTACGACTCGATCCGCGCCGCCACCCAGAGCGAGATCGTCGCGCTGCTCCAGGCCGGCGGCGGCGTCATGGCCGCGCTCGAGGCCTTGCTCCGCCTCCGCCAGGCCGCGTGCCACACCGCGCTCCTGCCCACCGCCGTGCGCGGCGGCGCCGCGGCCCAGCAGTCATCCAAGACCGAGCGCCTGCTCGAGGCCCTCGAGGACGTCGTCGCCGACGGCCACCGCGCCCTCGTGTTCTCGCAGTGGACCAGCCTCCTCGATCTGATCGAGCCCCACCTCACCGCCGCCGACATCCGGTTCAACCGGCTCGACGGCAGCACCGTCGATCGCGCCGGTGTCGTCGCCGGCTTCCAGGCCGACGGCGGCCCGCCCGTCATGCTGCTCTCGCTCAAGGCCGGCGGCACCGGCCTCAACCTCACCACGGCCAACCACGTCGTGCTCTACGACCGTTGGTGGAACCCGGCCGTCGAAGACCAAGCGCGCGATCGCGCCTGGCGCCTCGGGCAGACGCGCACGGTCGTCTCGCACCGTCTGATCTGTCCGGGGACGATCGACGAGCGCGTCGCTGCTCGCGTGACGCGAGAAGCCCGGCCAGTGTCGCGACCCCGCGGATCCGGTGCCTGTCTACCGCGGGTGACGCGGGTGCCGCCTCGCGTGATCGCGTGGCAAGCGGCTGGGGGTGAACCTCGTCGCACAATCGCGGCGTTGCGCGACACTTTTGGGCTGGCGCGCCCGGTGCTAGGGGTTCCGGGCAAAGGAGCTCACCATGACGAAGGCCTTGTTCGAGACGATCGCCAGGGATCAACTCGCAGATGCAGTGGGTGGCGAAACGAACACCCTCGATACCACGCTCATCTCCCCCGTTGGATACGGAAGGAACAAGACAACCACGAGCCGGGAACCCTCCGAGACGTGCATGGCGAACAACGTGACCCCGGCATACGAGGCATTCCCTGACAACCGATGGTTCTGGCAGAGGTGGCGGGGTGACCCGGACCCGAATGCGCGGGCCCGCGCCGAGTGGCTCACCCAGAAGAATCAAGCGTGCCTCAGCGCGGCGAAGTAGGGCGCGCCCGTGTGCCTCAGGTCAGCGGGGCGAGCCGGAGGATCTTGCCGTGGACGTCGCCGCTGTCCGGATCGATCGCGGGGTCGAGGAACAGCCGGGTGACCGCGCTGTTGCGCAGCCCGGCGAGGACGGCGTCGGAGACCAGCGCGCTGGCCTCGAGGCCGATCGCGAACAGCTGCTCGCCGGTGCCCATCGCGCGGGCGAAGGCCTCGGCCGCCTGGCCGTCCGAGAACAGGAAGCCGTAGGGCCGCCGGCACCACATGTCCTGGCCGTTGGAGGTCAGGTACCAGATCCGGGGCGGCAGGAGCTCGATCAGCTGGTGCACCGTGAGCTCGTCGGACATGGACATGGCCGCGTTGTAGCCCAGCGGCCGGCGCGCGTGTCGCGGCGGTCGCGAAAAGCCCCGGCCGGCGCCGCCGAAAACTGGTCCGGCGCGGCGGGTGAAGCGAGGATCCCGGCATGCCGCCGACGATGGCGCTCCGCGATCTGCCCGCGACCGCCCGCAAGGTGACACAGCGGGGGTCGACGTTCTACTTGCTCGGGGACCAGCGCATGCTGCTCCGCGACGCCTACCACATCTTCCTCCGGCTGCCGTGGTCGGCATCGCTCGGGCTGATCGCGGCCGGGTTCTTCGCGGTCAACCTGGTGTTCGCGGCCGTGTATTACGTGGTCGGCGGGGTCGCCGGCTCGGACGGCTCGTTCTTCGACGCGCTGTCGTTCAGCGTGCAGACGCTGGCGACGATCGGCTACGGCGCGATGTACCCGGCCAGCCCGGCGGCGACGGTGGTCATGACCGTGCAGTCGATCGTGAGCCTGATCCTGACCGCGCTGGCGACGGGGCTGGTGTTCAGCAAGTTCGCCCGGCCGACCACGCGGGTCGCGTTCTCGCGCCACGCCGTGATCACACAGCATGAAGGAAATCGCACACTGGTGTTCCGCGCGGGCAACCGCCGCAGCAATGTGATCGTCGAAGCAACCATCCATGTCGTCGCCGTGTTCACCACGATCACCGCCGAGGGCAAGGTGTTCTACAAGGCGGTCGATCTGCCGATGGTGCGCGACCGGCAGGTCGGCATGACGCGAGGATGGACGCTGATGCACGTGATCGACGCGTCGAGCCCGCTGCACGAGGCCGACACCCACAAGCTCAAGCAGCTCGAGCTCGAGCTCTACATCGCGCTGACCGGGATCGACGACGTGACGATGCAGACCGTCCACGCGATCCACCGCTACAGCGATGACGAGATCCGGATCGATCACCACTTCGCCGATACGCTGGTGACACTCGACAACGGCGAGTACCTCGTCGACATGACCCAGTTCGACGTCGTGGTGCCGGACGCCGCGGCGCGTGATAGCGTGCCGGCATGACTCGCAGCGTGCTCGTGATCGTGATCGCCTCGATCGCCGCCGGCGCCGCGCCGGCGTGCTCCGGCAGCCCCGGCGGCCCGACGATCAACAGCAAGATGAACAGCGCGGACGCGCCGCCGCCGGTGTCGCCGGTGGTGTCGTCGGACATCCTCGCGCGCGAGCCGATCTCGAACACCGCGACGGTCAAGCACATCCTGATCAGCTGGCACGACCTGGCCGACGCGTTCCAGGGCCACCTCGACGCGCGCGCCGAGAAGCGCAGCAAGGCGGACGCCGAGGCCCAGGTCCGCTCGCTGGTCAAGCAGCTCCAGGACGGCGCCGACTTCGACAGCGTGATGAAGGCGCACTCCGAGGACGTCGGCAGCGCGATGAGCGGCCGGACGTTCACCGTGACGCCCGACGCGCAGCTGGTGATCGAGTTCCGCCAGCTGTCGCTCCGGCTCAAGCCCGGCGAGTTCGGCGTGTGCCAGAGCGACTTCGGCTTTCACATCATCAAGCGAATCGGCTGACGCATCGGCCGAATTGCGGCGCCGATCAGTGCGGCCGCAGCTTCTCGCAGGCCAGCCACACCGAGAGGTCCTTGCGCTGCTGCTCGGAGGGCTGCGGACAGTCGCGGTCGAGCGAGCCGCCCGGGGCGCTCGGACACCGGCCCGGCGGCATGATCGCGTTGCTGGCGGCGGGGCCGCTGCCGGCCCACGAGTCGATGTGATCGGGAATCGACAGCACGCCCATCAGGGTGTCGTAGTCGTGATACAGCGGCGCGCCGTTGCGCTGCGAGTGGACCAGCGTGCTCGCGTGACAGCTGGTGCAGAACTCGGTCATGAACGGCTGGCCGAAGCTGGTCCAGGTCAGCGTCATCGGATCCGGATCGGGGCACACGGCCCTGGTCGCCGTCGGGACCGCCGTGGTGGTGCACCCCGCCATCAACAAGCCAAGGAATAAGCGCATGACAATCTCCTAGAAACGTAGCGCGGTGTCGAGCACCCCGCGAATGGTGAATGGATCGCCCGCGAGCCCGACCTGGGCCTCGAACCCCGTCGAGAACCGCGGCGTGCCCCACGCCACACGCCCGCCGGCGATCACGCGGGTGAGCCCGCTGCCGAGCGGCACCGCACCGAGCATCCGACCGCCGACCTGCAGGCCGTGGCCGAGGTCGACGTCCGCGCTGGCGCCCCAGGTCAGCTCCTGCAGGTTCATCGGATCGACCAGCGGCATCGGGCCGTGGTCGTGCTGGCCGCCCAGGCCGACCAGCGCGCGACCGTAGCCGCCGCTCGCCGCGAAGGTCAGCGGCGCCGCGCGCCAGCTCGCCGACACCGACGGCATCACCATGACATGGCCCATGCCCAGCCCGTCGAGCTCGGAGCCGGTCGGCGCCATGACATGGAGCGCCACGCCGGCATGCACGGCGTCGGTGGTGATCACCGCCGCGTGCCCCGCCAGCATCAGGTCGCCCCGGCCGTAGAGGCCGCGGCCGTTCTCGCTCAGGTGATACAGGCTGATCGCGGCGCCGGCGCCGAACCGGCCGCGCATCCAGCCGAGCGACGGCGTGACGCCCTGGTAGCTGCCGACGTAGAACGTCGAGTCGATCGCGGCGGCCTCGACGGACAGGCCGACGGAGACCTCCGAGGCTTCGCCGTGATGGCCCTCGGACATCGCGGTGTCGTGGTCGGCGCGCGCGGCCACCGGCGGGACGAGCGCTCCCACCAGCGCCGCGATACCGAGCCGCAGGCCGGCGCGGTCGCGGGTCACTTCATGGTGATGTACGTCGTGCATGCGGCCTGAACGTCGGTATCGCTGACCGAAGGGAGCTCGGTGTGGACGTGGGCGACGCAGTCGGCCTGGGTGTTCTTGCACGACGGATGCTCGCCCGATGGACCGATCGGGTGGTCGAGGCAGCACACGACGATCGCGTCGTGCACCGACAGCGACTCCGTGGTGTGGTGCTCGTCGTAGCAGGCCTGCAGGGTGTCGAACGGATCGGCGTCCTTCTTGTCACCGCCGCAGGCAGCGAGAGCGAGGCCAACCGCGAGGAGAGCGAACAGAGCAGTGCGCATGGCAATCCTGAACAGGTGAGTGTGAAATGAAATGCGCACGCGACCGAGGACACGCCTCGTCACGCGCGGGACCGCAAGCGATGCGCGAGCCAGCCTAGGACGGAGCGGCAGGGCGCGGCGGCGGTGGTGCAGGATGCGGCGCGGGGATCGGGGCGGCCAGGGCGATGACTGCGGCGGGCGGCGCGGCGGCGATCGCGGCGGACGGCGCGTGGAACGCCGGCAGCTGGGGCGACACCGCGGCGTGCTGCGTGCTGTGGCAAGCGCGCATCGACGGCTGCGGCATCGGGTCGGCCTTGTGATCCGGGCAGTGGCAGTTCGACGGATCGGGGCAGCAGCAGCTCTTGACGACGGTCACCGTGCGGAGCTGCGACGCCGGCACCGCCAGCGCGACGACGATCGCGACCACGACGGTCGAGATCCGGGCCGCGACGCGACGGACGATCACGAATGGATTCGAGCATCGTCCCGCGGGCGTGTCAACGGCCCAGCGCTCGCGCGGCCCTGCGCCCCGGTGATACGGCGCACGTAACGCGGATCGCAGGAATCACGACGCGGGTTCGAGGACCTGACCGCCCTGGGCGATCGCGCGGCGCAGCCGGCGCAGCCGGACGTGATCGCGCGCGACGACCGCGAAGGTCACGACGCCGCCGAGGACGAACCCGCCGAACATGATGTGGGTCCAGTGCAGCGCGGCGAGCGCGACCGCGGCCCACGAGATGAAGTCGCGGCGTATCAGATAGGGAGCATAGGCCGCGATCGCGGCGAGCCAGCCGGGCCGGTCGCGGCGCGGCGCGCTGGGCTCGATCGGGCGCAGCCGCACCGAGTTCGGCTGCCGGCCGGGGACGACCTCGAAGCTGCCGGCGTAGTCCTGGCTGTTGGCCGAGCCGACCGCGACGATGATGTTGTAGTAGATGCAGTAGATCGTCCAGAGGTACGTGACGACGCTGATCGCGATCGCGGCCTGCCACGGATCGAAGCCGAGCTCGCCGAAATAGCTCGGCCCGAACGCGAGGTGGCAGTGCCAGCCGAGCGCGACCATGTAGCCGACCGACGAGAGCACGTCGTGAGCCGCGCGACCTCGCCGTCGCAGCAGTCGAGGTACGCCGCGGCCAGGACGACCAGCGTGCCGGCGAGCACGCGGCCCATGCTCGCCGATGCGGTCAGCCAGCAGCCGAGCACGACGATCGCCGCGACCAGATAGGACAGCTGATTGGGCGTGATCGGCGTCCAGATCAGGAGCCGGGTCAGCGGAAACGACACCGGCCGGTACAGCCGGCGCGTGATCGCGTTGTCCTGGGGCTTGATCAGGATGCGGTACAGCATGCGGTGCGCGGCGCGGCGCTCGTCGCGCGTGGCGATCGGGTGGCGCGCGATGTCGCCGTGCGGGACGCGCAGCGTGGCGGTCCGGGCGATGTCGGCGTCGGTCTCGCCGCGCCCGAGCGCCTCGAGCACGGCGGTCGCGTGCGCGCCGGTGGCCAGCAGGGCGCCGGCGTAGCCGCCGTCCGCGTCGACCGCGACCACCAGACCCTCCACCAGCGGTGCGGCGACCAGCGGGGCCACCAGGGGGGTATGAACGAGCTGGTCGGCGCGGATCACCAGCAGCGGACAGCCGCGGATGCCGCGCCAGGCGGCGAGCTGATCGCGGACGCGATCGACGACGAGCACGCGGGTCGCGCCGACCCGTCGCGCCACGCGGATCGCGCGCTCGCCGGCCGACAGCCCCGCGATCGCCACCTGCGATAGCGCGTCGAACAGGACGACCGCGTCGAGCTCCATCCGCAACGCTAGCTCTACACCATTCCGGTCATCCGGGAGCCGGCGTTGACCTCCGCCGCCGGCGACTGGCACAGCCGACCACGACTGCGATGAAGTGACAGGAATTGGTCGCTTTGAAGACGCTCCCGAGTCCGATCTGGTGAAAGTTGGACACGTCAAACACTCAAGTAACCGAAATCCGGACATGCATGCGATTTGCATAGAGCCGGACGTCTACCCATGAAAGCCGTCATCCTCGCCGCGGGTTGTGCGACGCGGCTTCGTCCGTACTCCGACGATACGCCCAAGACGCTCTTGCCGGTCGGAGGGGTTCCGATCCTGCGCCGGACGATCACGAGCCTCTTGCGCGTCGGCTTCGATCAATTCGTCATCGGCACCGGCTACCTCGAGCACATGGTCCGCGACGCGGTCGGCAGCTGGTTTCCCGGGCTCGATGTCACGTACGTGATCAACCCCGATTACCGGACGACCAACAACGGGTACTCGCTGCTGCTCACGCGCGAGCACGTCGAGCACGACGGCTTCATCCTGCTCGACGGCGATGTCGTGTTCGACCTCGGCGTGGTCGAGGAGCTCGTCGAGCGCGGCGCGGACTGCCTCGCGGTGCGCTCGGTCGGCGAGATCGGCCTCGAGGAGGTCAAGGTCACCGCCGACAACGAGGACCGGGTGCTCGCGATCGGCAAGCACGTCCCGGTGCGCTCGGCGATGGGCGAGTCGGTGGGCATCGAGCTGTTCTCGGCGGCGTCGTCGCGCCGGCTGTTCGAGGCGCTGCACCAGCGGGTCGTCGAGAACGGCCTGGTCAACGAGTACTACGAGGCCGCGTTCCAGCAGATCATAGACAGCGGCGTCACGCTCTACGGCGTCGACATCGGCTCGATGTACGCGACCGAGATCGACACGGTCGAGGACCTGACCGCCGCCAACGAGCGGCTCGCGCAGCGCCCCGCGTTCGACGTCCGCGTCGACGGCCTGCGGCTCGCGGTCTGATCGCTCCGGCCTGCGGCGGCCCGCCGGCCGATCAGGCGCTTGCACTTGGTGCGCAGCACCTCGGCCGCGCGGCGGTGTGATGTAGGTCGTGCGCGCCGGCGTTCTCGTTGTTGGACCCGACCGTCCTCGCTACGATAGCGCCATGCGCTGGCTGCTGCTCTGCCTGGTGATCGCGGGATGCGCCCGCGCCGGCAAGGAGAACAGCATCATCGGCGGGCTGTTCGATGCCGGGCCGCGCGACGGCACCGACGTCCCCCCGCCGGACGGCTCGCCGATCGACGCGCCGCCCCAGCAGATGACGCTGAGCCAGACCGTGAGCGCGGGGATCGCGGTCGGCACGTCGTTCAACTGCCACCGGGTCGACACCGGCTTCACGCGCGAGAACAGCTACTACCGCGTGTTCACGCTGTCCGAGCACGGCATCACCGGCCCGCTGCACATCACCCAGGTCGACTTCGCGATCGACACCGCGGTCGCCGGCGCGGGCGGCCAGCAGCCCGGCACGATCCGCATCGGCACCTACGGCGGCCCGCCCGGCACCACCACGCTCGACGGCTCGCTGGTCCGCGCGATCGGCGCCGTCGACATCCAGATCCCCGACGGCAGCGGCACGCGGATGACGGTCCCGATCACCGCGGACGTCGCGTCGACCGCGAGTCTGATCGTCGAGCTGTTCATCCCCGACGGCCTCACCGCCGGGAACAAGTTCGCGATCGGCGTCAACGGCCAGGGCGAGCGCAGGCCCGGCTACACCCGCGGCCCGTCGTGCGGCATCATCGACCCCACGACGATGCAGAGCGTCGCCGCCGACCACATGCTCGGCGAGGCCGACATCGTCATGACCGTCACCGGTCACACGGGATCGGCGGCGAACTGATCCCGGCGCGGGCGTAGGCGGCGCGGCGATCCGCGGCGATGTCGTCGAGCGTGTGCGCGATCGCGGCGTGGGCCGCGGCGACCGTGGCGTGGTTGGCCGCCGCGATCTGCGCGGTCAGCTCGCGGCGGGGCAGCGCGGCGAGGCCGCCGAGCATCGACGCCTGCTGCGCGAGCCCGGCCGGCGCGGGCGCCGCGCGCACCGCATCGATCAGCGCGAGCGGCACGAGCTGGAGCAGCGGGTCGGGCGAACGGCGCAGGAACGGCACCAGCCGCGCCGGCGTCGTCAGATCGAGCGCCGCGTCGGGGTGGAAGTCGGCGACCGCCGCCGGCGCGATCCGCGCCGCGACCTCGTCGCGCAGCGCCGCGAACGCCCGGCGCGCCACCGCCAGCTCCGGCGCCACCACCATCGCGACCCGCGTCGCCGGTGCCGCGAGCAGCTGCTCGGCCGCGCCGACCCAGTCGTCGGCCGCCGGCGCCCCCCACAGGATCGCCACCGCGAGCTCGCCGCGCTCGCGGGACTGGCGCGCCCACGGGCAGAGCTCGTGGCGCTCGACGACCTCGATCAGGTAACGCTCGAGGATGCGGATCACTTCCGTCGATCGCTCCACTGCAACCATCGTAGCCGCCGCGTGTCATCCTGAGCGAGGTGATCGCAGCGCTTCGACAGGGCTCCCTGGTGGGCGCGGTGATCGCACTGGCGTCCTCCGCCGCCGCGGGCCCGCTGTCCGACGCGATCTCCCGCCACGGCGATGCTGATCTCGCCGCGCTGCGCGCCCGGCCCGGCGATGCCTCGGCGCGCTGCGCCCTCGGCGCCGTCTACGCCCGGCGCGGCGACCTGCCGCGCGCCGCGCTGTACCTGACCGGCTGCGAGCACGCCGAGCTGCCCGACGACATCGCGGCGCCCGTGCAGCAGGCGGTGCGCGACGTCAGGCGCCGGCTCGACGCCAGCCGGTTCGCGGCGCTCGACGTGATCAGCCATCCCGAGGGCCTGACCGCCGAGATCGACGCGCTGCCCGGCGAGACGTTCACCACGCCGGCCAAGATCTGGATCGCTCCCGGCGCCCACGTCGTCCGCGTGATGCAGGGCGATCGCTCGTGGGACCGCCAGGTCACCGCGGAGCCCCACAAGGACGGCGTGGTCGTGATCGAGACCGAGCCGCGCGCCCGGCCCAAGCCGCCGCGGACCGTCCAGATCGACATGGCCGACGACCCCGGCGGCGCGCTCGGCGAGGAGCACACGGCGCCGCCGCCGGCGATCAAGCATCCCTCGCTGATCAAGGACAAGTACCGCGGCATCCCCGAGGCCGCCGCCGAGGGCCCGATCGACGACCCACTTGCTTCGTCCAGCGTACCCACCAGCGAGCGGAACCTCTGGCTCGGGCTCCGCCTCGGAGGCGGCATGTTCGACGACGGCGCCGCGGCCGCGCGCGCCGGCTTCGCGCTCGCCGTCACCGGCCGCTACCGCCTGCGCGACGCGGTGTTCGTCGCCGGTCGCGCCGACTGGACCCGCCGCGGCGGCGACGCCATGTCCGGCACGATCGACGCACTCGGCGCCAGCGCCGGCGCCGGCCTGACCGTCGTGGGCGGGCCGTCGCACCCCGACGCCGCCGTCGCTCTCGCGCTGATCGGCCAGTTCCGCGCTGACTTGCGGCTCGCCGAACTGCGCGCTACCGCACCCGTGCGCCGCGCCGGCCTCGGCCTCGCCGCCGGCGTCGAGCTCGCCCTGCCCGCGACGCCGTTCACCGTCGGCCTGCGCGTCGAACAGGGGCTCACCGAGCTCGTACCCGGCGCCCGCGACCGCGCGATCCTCGCCGAGGTCGGCATCGACCTGCGCTAGGAACCGTAGGGCGTGGCGTACAGGAGAACGCGGACACGCGAGCTCGCCGGGGCTGCTACGCGGATGGGCGTCGGGACCGCGCCTGCCGAAGAACCACCGACGCTTGCGCGGACGGTCCTTGGTACGTGCGGGGGCATGACCTGCCAATCCTGGTTACAGTCGCGGCGCCCGACCCCATCCGCTCGCGGTCGCCCCTGGCGAGCCCGCGTTGACGTCTGGCGATCGCGCGATCCTCGCCGAGGCCCCAGACCACGGTGTCCACGACGATCAGGTCACCGCTGGGTTAAAATGCGTGGTCATCGCTGGCGAACCTTGGAAAAGGGCCGCGAGCCAACCCGGTGAAGTAGTGGCCAATTCGCTTGTATTGAGCGCGCACGGGCCGAGCTTGTATGTACGGGTCGCGGGGACCTTTGCCGTGTCCCACAACGCGCGCGGTGCGGAATCCGAAATCGTTGTCGTTGAACGCATCGATCTCGACGAGGCAGACCCACTCGTCGGGGTATCGTTCGCAGATCTGGCTCCAGGTCAGCGGCTCGGAAATGACCGGCGCCGGGGGGCTCGCGCGCTGCAGCTCGGCCATGAGTTCTCTCCGTCTTGCACCCTCGTGGCTCGGACGGCGCGAGTCAAGTTTGGTGACCTTCGATGATGTTCCTGCGGTTTCACGCAGCTTCGTCGTCGATCACGAGCCCATGCTCGGTCCACCGACGTCAACGCGACTCGTCGTGGGCGACCGCGAGCGGATGGGGTCGGCGGCCGCGACCGTGACCAGGATTGGCAGGCCTTGCTCCGCACATACCTCGCGGGGTTGGCGCAGGCGTCGGTGGTTCTTCGGCGGGCGCGCGCCCCGACGCCCATCCGCGCAGCAGCCCACGGCGCCATGCTCGGTCCAGCGCGCGACGCGATCGGCTGTCGGCACCCGCCGCCAGTCGAAGCCGGCGACCAGCTCGCCAGGCGCGCAGGGCGCGGTCGTCGCCGCGAGGCCGGCCGCGTGCGCGAGGAGGCCGCATAGCGCCGCGCCGGAATGGCGGCTGCGCAGCTCGGAGAACGGGATCGAGCCGTGCAGCTTGGCGAGCTTGCCGGCGCCCGGCTCGAGCAGGAGGAAGTGATGGCGATAGCGCGGCGTCGGCAGACCGAGGAGGCGCTGCAGCATGACCTGGGTCGCGGTCGACGGCGCGATGTCGCGGCCGCGGATCACGTCGGTGATCTGCTCGTCGAAATCGTCGACCACCACCGCGAGCTGGTAGGCGATCACGCCGTCGCGCCTGCGGACCACGGGGTCGCCCATGTCGCGCGCCGGGGTCTGCGACAGATCGAGGCCGCCCGCGTCGACGAGCGCGATGCGATCATCGTCGAGCCGGGCCCGGATCGCATCGGTCGCATCGCGCCAGCCGCCGGCGGGCAGGGCGCGGCCGCGGCACGTGTTCTCGTAGGCCCAGCTGCCGTCGGGGGCGCGCCGGCCCCCGGCACGCGCCGCGCGGCTGCACGCGCACGGATACAGCCGGCCGGCCGCCGCGAGCGCGTCGAGCGCCGCCTCGTGCGAGGCGCGCCGGTCGCTCTGGACCAGGACGGCGTCCCAGGACAGGCCCAGCCAGCGGCAGGCATCGATCAGGTCGGTCGCCCACTCGGCGCGCGTGCGCGTGATGTCGAGGTCCTCGAGCCGCAGGATCGCGACGCCGCCGCGCGACCGCGCATCGAGCCACACCAGCAGCGCGGACAGGAGCGTGCCCGGATGCGCCTGCCCGGTGGTCGACGGCGCGAACCGCGAGATCACGCGCTCGCCGGCCGGTCCCGCGCCGCGCGCTCGATCGGGCGTCACACGCCGGGGCGATGGCGCGGCGGCCTGGCGGTCGCCTCGCTCACCGGGCGGCGCGCGACCTCGGCCCAGTACGGATGATAGTGATTCTCGCCGGCGAGGAAGGTCCACGCCGTGTCGTGCAGCGTCGGCCGCGAGTCCATGTGGATGAACTGCTCGACCGGATACCAGCCGATGCCGACCTCGGTGTACGTGCGCCACAGATAGTCGCGGATCTCGGGCAGCGAGACCCCGCGGATCCGGAAGTCGATGGCGCGCGCGCCGCGATGCGGCGACGTCGACGACTCGCCGTGCTGCACGCGATACGCCGAGACGAACTCGATCGTGCGGTCGTAGCGATCGGCGACGTCGGCGAGCATCGCGAGCGTGCGCCGCGCGATCGGGCGCTCGCGGTTGGTCTGGCGGCAGCGGAACAGGTGCTTGACCTCGGCCGCGGTCGCGTCGTCCATCGCGCCATCGCGGCGGATGCCGATCGTGGCGCCGATCCGCAGGTTCTCGTCGTAGAGCTTGACCTCGACCGGCGCGGCGGCGCGCTCGACGATCACGGTCGCGATCGCATTCCCCGGCATCGCCACCGGGCCCGCCGCGGCGGCGAGCCCCGAAGCCGCCGACATGGCGAGCTTGAGCTTGAGAAGGACGGGCAACATCGTTCCCTCTGCACCACCCGGTGCCGCAAGAACTTCGTACGGACCGCGGATCGTTGCAACTCAAATGATCCAGCTGAATTTCACATAGTTCTCACCGATCATTTTGGCGCACTCGTTGCTATCACCTGTTGTACGGTCATTGCGCATGAAGTTCACCGACGAACACCTACAGCTTCGCCGCACTGTTCACGAGTTCGTGGACAAGGAGATCAACCCGCACGTCGAGGCGTGGGAAGCCGCCGGCGCGTTTCCCGCCCACGAGGTGTTCAAGAAGGCCGGCCGGCTCGGCCTGCTCGGGGTCAACAAGCCCGAGGCCTACGGCGGGATGGGCCTGGACTACTCGTATCAGATGGTGGTCACCGAGGCGCTCGGCACGTGCCGCTGCGGATCGATCCCGATGGCGCTCGGCGTGCAGACCGACATGGCCACGCCGGCGCTCGCGCGCTGGGGCTCGGACGAGCTCCGCCGCGAGTTCCTCGCCCCGGCGATCGCGGGAGAGGTCGTGGCCTCGATCGCAGTCAGCGAGGTGTCGGGCGGCTCCGACGTCGCGGCGATCAAGACCACCGCGCGCAGGGACGGCGGCGACTACGTCATCAACGGCTCGAAGATGTGGATCACCAACGCGGCGCAGGCCGACTGGCTGTGCCTCTTGGTCAACACCAGCGACGGCGCGCCCCACAAGAACAAGACGCTGGTCGTCGTCCCGGCCCGGCTCCCCGGTGTGCAGATCGGCGCCAAGATCGACAAGCTCGGCATGCGCGCCAGCGACACCTGCCCGATCTTCTTCGAGGACGTGCGCGTGCCGCAGCGCCACCGCATCGGCGAGGAGGGCATGGGGTTCATGATGCAGATGGTGCAGTTCCAGGAGGAGCGGCTGTGCGGCGCGATCGGCGCGATGCGCGGCATGGACCGCCTGATCGACGCCACGATCGCGTACTGCAGGGAGCGCCACACCTTCGGCCAGCCGCTGATCGACAACCAGGTGGTGCACTTCCGGTTCGCCGAGCTCAAGACCGAGGTCGAGGCGCTGCGCTCGCTGTGCTATCGCGCCGTCGAGGACTACGTCGGCGGCGCCGACGTCACGATGTGGGCGTCGATGGCCAAGCTCAAGGCGGGCCGGCTCGCCCGCGAGGTCGCGGATTCGTGCCTGCAGTACTGGGGCGGCATGGGGTTCACCTGGGACAACCCGGCCGCCCGCAGCTACCGCGATAGCCGCCTCTTATCGATCGGCGGCGGCGCGGACGAGATCATGCTCGGAATCATCGCCAAGTTGATGGGCATTCTGCCGGGCAAGAAGAAGAAGAGCGGGTAGACATGAGGGAGTGCGTACCGCGATCGTCATCGGCGCCTGCGCGTTGGTGAGCGCGATCGCGCACGCCGATCCCGACCCTGCGAACCCGCCCGAGCCAGCCGCCGAGGCCCGCCCCGCGCCGGCGCCGGAACCACCCCGCCCGATCGTCGGCTTCGCGGTCCGCGGCGACTCCAAGGTGCAGCCGCGCACCGTGGGATACCTCGCCCACATCGCCGTCGGCGACCTCGTCGGCCCGGCCGATATCCCGGCGATCCAGCAGGCGCTCCTGTCGAGCGAGCTGTTCACGACGGTGTCGGTGGCGCTCGAGCCCGCTCCCGGCGACCCGAGCCC